>NZ_JBFRJF010000012.1:0-158888 GCF_041468745.1 Vibrio sp. 10N.286.52.F8 | reverse complement strand
TTTTTGTATCTTATAAGCTCATAATGGTTATGAACCCGATTAAGCTTTATGTTCCTGGTTACACTTCCATTCACATGGCACTTCATAAATCAGCTCTTCAATCGAGGTTGGATTTAGAGCCCACTCTTCATCAATATTGAACTTGCTGACCATCTGCGTGTTGAAAAGCTGCCAATGCTTAAGTAGGGCGTCTTCGGGTGAGGTGACCATATCACCTTCATTCCAAGTGCTTTCCATAAAGGGAGTGAGGCATACAGCGCCGTTTGCGTACATGATCATTTGCCATTTAACTTCGTAAATGTTGATCATTTTGTCTGGGTTAGCTGCATTGTACTCAGCGGCAAGCCCGTTAATCTCTTTTTCAACATCGCCGACATTGTCGATGAAGTAATCAACTAGGTTGTCTTCTTGGCGAACAGAGTCTGAAATAAGCTGCATTGGCCTACGTGAGTGAATCATGTTGGTGAACAGACGCATGCTAAACAGGTAGATAGCGATATTTGGCGCAACATCTTTTGGCAGCTCTTCCATAATCTTACTGATGTAAGACTGAAAATAATCGTGTAAACAATCACTTATTGCATGCCAAATCTTTTCTTTGCTACCAAAGTGGTGGCGGATAAGGCTATGCGAGACGCCTGCCTTTTCACTGATGTTTCGCAGTGATACACGATCGTAGCCAAAGTCACAGAACATGTCTGCGGCAACGCTCATGATCAAAAAACGCGTCTCTTCGGCGTCTTTTGCACTTCTTCTACCTTGCTTCTTTTCGGTCATCTTTATTTCACATAATTACCTGATTACAACATTCTACACTGTTTTTACTGAAATAAAAAATACTGCACAAGTGGAAAGTAAATCTTGAGAATTATTTAATATTAAATATACTGCCCACCTGTGTAATAAATCATAATAATTAAACGGAGAGGTATCATGCAGTTCAATTTGTCGATCAATGCCATATCGAGCAAGCGCATGGGAGCTGTTATTGCAGCACTATTGCTCGCAGGCTCTCTAACTGGATGTGACAAAGTTCAGTCAGAGGAAAATGTGCAGGTAATCAAGCCAGTCAAGCTGTTCGAAATCCCACAACAGACTGATATTGATCTCGATAGCTTCATTGCAAAGGTTGATGCAACCGACCGTGCGGCACTTTCTTTCCAAGTGGGTGGAGATATAGAAACCTTCGATGTTCGTATGGGACAAGAAGTGAAGAAAGGTCAGGTGTTAGCCGTATTAGACGCGACGGATTACCGTATTGCCGTTGACGCAGCCCAAGCTAAATTTGATCTGGCGAACAGCCAATACAAACAAGCTTCTGAGTTGTATGCGAAAAAACTGGTCAGTACCGATTACTACGACCAAGCCGTAAACACCTTTACTGCCGCTGAAGTTGAGTTGGACCAAGCAAAAACAAACCTTGGCTACACTACCTTAGTTGCTCCATTCGATGGCGTGGTATCGATGGTGTTTGGAAAGCAATATCAATTGATCGCAGAAAAGCAGCCTGTACTGAATATTTTGAATCACAGTGAAATGGATGTGACGTTTTCAATTCCAGTATCAAAGCTTGAAGACCGTTCTATTCAAGACCTAACGAGCTCAAACATGTGGGTTGTGATGGACAGCCACCGCGGCATTCGTATCCCGACTCGCTTTAAAGAAATCTCAACGCAACCAGATGAAGATACCAACAGCTACCAAGCGGTTGTGTCTATCGAAAAGCCAGAAGGCATCAATCTACTTTCTGGTATGACAGCGCAAGTTGAAGTTCAGAAAAGTAAATCTGACTACGGCATTGGTATTGTGGATTCAGCTTGGTTAAACAAAGACGTAGGCCATGGTGAACTATGGCGTTATAACCCTGACTCTCAACTGATTTCTAAAGTACAAGTCCTTCTTGATGAGCAAGGCAAGGTTATCGACGGATTGTCGTCTGGTGACCTTATCGTTGAAGCGGGTGTGGATGCGTTATCAGACGGACAACAAGTAAAAGCTTGGCTTCGTGAGGGCGGTATTTAATGAACCTTTCAAAATTATCAGTTGTTGTCGCGTCGGTTCTGTTACTTCAAGCCTGTAACAATGAAGCTGTACACCGTGAACAACCACCTTTGTTGGTTTCTACCTTTGAAGTTGGCGCACCGCTTACTAATCAGTTCAGAAGTTTTAATGGACAGGTGATGCCAGCTGAATTGACTCCCTTGGCATTTAAGCTAGCAGGCGAGATTCAACAAGTATTAGTAGAAGCGGGCGACAATGTCGAAAAAGGGCAGTTATTAGCCACCTTAGATAACGCAACGTACGTCCAAGATCTGACTGATGCTCAATCTCAATTCAAACTGGCGAGCAAACAGTTGGCCCGTGGTACTGAGATGTTTGGCAGCGAAATGTTATCGCAATCAGAACACGACCAACTGACGGCTAACTACAAGCTCGCATCGGCGAATTTGGCGGCGGCGAAACGCAAGCTGAGTTACACAGAACTTTTAGCGCCGTTCTCAGGAACAGTTTCAACTGTCGATAAGCAACGATTCGAAAATACGACGCCTGGAGAAACACTACTGAGTGTGTACCAGAACGACAAGGTGTATGTGCGAATTCAAGTATCAGATTCGATCTTGGCGTCAATTAGCCCAGACATGCGTTCAAATAGCTATCGTCCTGAGGCGACCTTTGGCGGTCACACAGGCCAATATCCACTGACGTATCTAGAACACACCAGTGAACTGCACCCACAATCCCGTACCTACGAATTTTGGATGCAGATGCAGCAGCCTGAAAGTGAAATCCTGCCAGGCACGAGCGTTACGGTCAATGTAGATATGGCGAAAGCGGGCCTGAGCGATGTTCAAGGCTACCAATTACCAATGACAACGCTAGAAGCGGGCTCTGAAGCGAATCAGTTCTATGTGTGGAAAATGGAAGACGGACAAGCATTCAAAAGCGAAGTAGAAGTCGACAAGATCAGTGGCCAAGGCGCACTCATCGCTCATGGTGTTGAGCAAGGTGAGCTACTCGTAAATTCGAATTTAAGAAAACTCCGTGACGGAATCCAATTGTCAGGAAAAGCAGAATGAACATCGCAGAATATTCAATAAAGAACAAAGTAATCAGCTGGCTGTTTCTAGTCATTTTGGCCATTGGCGGTGTGACGTCTTTTGGTAATCTATCCCGTTTAGAAGACCCAGCTTTTACCATTAAAGATGCAATGATTATTTCAACTTACCCTGGCGCTACGTCAATGGAAGTTGAAGAAGAGCTGACTTACCCACTAGAAAAAGAGATAAGACAGCTTCCGTACATCGACAAGATTACCTCGACATCATCGAACGGTATGTCCCAAATTATGGTCAGTATGAAGATGGACTACGGTCCAGACGAGCTGCCTCAGATCTGGGATGAAATGCGCCGTAAGATCAACGATCTACAACCAACACTGCCAAGTGGTGTAAATTCCGTTCAGATCATCGATGATTTTGGTGATGTGTTTGGTGTGATGATCATGCTGACCGGTGATGGTTACGATTACGTTGAGCTCAAACAGTACGCAGATTACCTAACGCGTGAAATCGAACTGGTCGACGGTGTCGGTAAAGTAAGCATTGCAGGTGACCAACAAGAACAACTGTTTGTTGAGATGTCACTGGAACGCTTAGCCGCATTGAACCTAGATATGTCGACGGTTACGTCACTGCTAGCACAGCAAAACAGTGTGGTATCGGCAGGCGAGGTGATGCTGAATGGTCAAAGCCTTACGATCAAGCCAAACGGCACCTTAAGCACGGTTGAAGAACTAGAAAACCTGATCATTCATGGTCGCGATACAGGTAACCTGATTCGCTTGAAAGATGTCGCTGAAGTAACTCGTGGTATTCAAGAAAAGCCGGGCAATGTATTAACGTACAACGGTAAACCAGCAATCAACTTGGGTATTGCGTTCTCTTCTGGTGTAAACGTGGTTGAGATTGGTAAAGCACTGGATGCGGAACTGGATCGCCTAGAAAGCATTAAGCCAGCGGGTGTAGAACTGAATTACTTCTACAACCAAGCGCAAGAAGTAGACAAATCTGTGGCTGACTTCTTAATCAGCCTAGTTGAAGCGGTAGCCATCGTTATCATTGTATTGTTGTTCGCAATGGGCTTACGCAGTGGTTTGATCATCGGTTTGGTTCTTCTATTGACGGTATTCGGTACCTTCATCCTGATGGATTACAACGATGTTGAACTGCACCGCATCTCTCTGGGGGCACTGATCATCGCGCTGGGTATGCTGGTGGATAATGCGATTGTTGTCGTTGAAGGTATTTTGGTGGGCTTGAAGAAAGGCAAAACCAAGCTTCAAGCAGCGAAAGACATCGTCAAGCAAACACAATGGCCACTGTTAGGTGCGACCATTATCGCTATCACAGCGTTTGCACCGATTGGTTTGTCGAAGGATGCGACAGGCGAATTCATGGGTTCACTGTTTTGGGTACTGTGTTTCTCACTGTTTTTGAGTTGGGTAACTGCACTAACACTAACGCCATTCCTTGCCGAGATGTTGCTTAAAGAAGAAGACAAGGTTGATGAGAACGAAGACCCATACAAAGGCATCCTGTTTGTGGTATTCGGTGCGTGTCTGAAAGTAGCACTTCGATTTAGATGGCTTACTGTAGTTAGTATGGTCGCTCTATTAGCAGTTTCTGTCGTCGGTTTTGGTATGGTGAAGCAGCAGTTCTTCCCGCCGTCAAATACCCCAATGTTTTACGTAGACATGTGGATGCCAGAAGGCACCGATGTTCGTGAAACGATCAAGCAGACAGAAAAAGTTGAAAGCTACATTCGCCAGCAAGACGACGTGGAGTTTGTAACGACAACGGTTGGGCAGGGCATGCAACGTTTCGCACTGACTTACCAACCAGAGAAAAGCTACGAAGCGTACGCCCAGTTACAAGTAAGAACCACTGACCGCGACACTATGTTTAAGGCTCTAGCGGCGCTAGACAAAGACTTAGCGAACGAATTTGAGCAACCAACGTTCCAGTTCAAGTTGATTGAGTTTGGTCCGTCACCCGCTTCAAAAATTGAAGCGCGTATTATCGGTGCCGATCCACAAGTACTGCGTAACATTGCAGTTGAAGTCGAAGACATCTTGCTTGCCGATCCAGGCTCTCGAAATGTTCGTCATGACTGGCGTGAACGCACTAAAGAACTTGTACCACTGTTCAACGAATCTAAGGCTCGTCGCCTAGGCATTTCAAAAACTGACTTGTCTGAGACATTACAGATGGCGTTTGGCGGTTACAACATCGGCCTACTGCGTGATGGTACTCATATGTTACCTATCGTGGCGCGTTTACCGGAAGAAGAGCGTTTTGATTTCGAATCGCTAAACAATGTGAAGATTTGGAGCCCATCACTACAAACTTACATCCCAGTTGAGCAAGTGATTGATGGCGTAGAGCTTCAATGGTCTGAGCCACTGATTCAGCGTCGCGACAGAAAACGTACGCTAACAGTATTGGCTGACCACGATGTTCTTGGTTATGAAACGCCAGCGAGTCTGTTTGCTCGTGTGAAACCAAAGGTAGAAGCATTAGATTTACCAGAAGGCTACAGCATTAGCTGGGGTGGTGAGTACGAAAGCTCTAAAGATGCGCAAGAATCTCTGTTTGGCTCACTGCCAATGGGTTATTTGCTGATGTTTATCATCACGATGCTTCTGTTTAACTCGGTTCGTAAGCCGCTTGTGATTTGGTTTACGGTTCCACTCTCTATCATTGGTGTTTCAATTGGTCTGTTAGGTACCAATATGCCATTCAGCTTCACAGCGTTCCTTGGCTTATTGAGTCTAAGCGGCATGATTTTGAAGAACGGCATTGTACTGCTTGACCAGATCAACAGTGAGCTATCAACAGGTAAAGACCCATATTTAGCGGTTGTCGACAGTGCGATTAGTCGTGTACGACCGGTATCTATGGCAGCATTAACGACTATCTTGGGTATGATTCCTTTGGTATTCGATGCATTTTTCGGCTCGATGGCGATTACCATCATGGCAGGCTTAGGCTTTGCTACCGTACTAACGCTAATAGTAGTACCGGTGATGTTCGCTATTTTATATAGAATCAAACCGTCCACTGCGGGTTATTAGGGAATGATATAAAACAGATTCTTTTAAGCCAGCCCAGTCAAATTTGACTGGGTTTTTTATGCGTGTTGTCCCGTCCTGAAATGTGTTGACACGTGAGAGCGGTAAGAGGGTACGAATAGGCAAGCATTAAAAAATCCGCTACTCAATGGGCAAGCGGCTTTAAGAACAATAGGGCGATTCTAAATTGCTAGCCGTATGTCTAACTCAATCGGCTTTGGCATGGCTAAGTGGTAGCCTTGATACATATTGAAGCCTAAGCCCTGCATCGCTTCGAGTTGTTGTTGGGTTTCAATACCTTCAATCACTGTCTTTGCGCCAATTTGGTTTGCAAGATCAAGTACTAACTCCATTTCTCGAGTGTCGCCTTGTTCAAAGTCCAACATAACCGAGCGGTCTATCTTGATGATATGAGGGTTAATGTGACGAACGCGTTGTTCGGTTGATGCTTGTGTTCCAAAATCATCGACCGCTATTTGAAAGCCATTATCCGCAAGAGAAAGAGCGGCATCTTTCAAACGCTCTTCACTTTCTGCGTTCAACTCTACCAACTCCATCACTATCTGTTCGCATGAAAGGTTAAGCTCGTGAAGGCGTTTAGCTAACAAGCTATCGCTGACCTTTTCTGCAGCAAACAACTCACCAACGTTTGGAAGAACGTTCAAAAATAGATGTAAATGACGGATTGTCGATTGTGCGAAGTTACGGATATGAATCGCTCGACTCAACCTCTCTACATTGATTTTGTCTGTGCTTGAGGTTTCGTCGGAATGGAAGAAGTGATCAGGACGAACAATATCACCTTTGTTATTTGAAATGCGCACCAAAGCCTCAACACCTATTTGAGTCATAGAAGAGTCGAATATAGGTTGATAGACGCTTCTAAGCGTCAGGTCTTGGTATTTCGCAATAAACTGCATATCAGCATCTACGGATATACAGCTAATAAATTCACTTCTGTCTGATAAAATCATAGTCGCTAGTAAAGAGGGCTTATTCAATGGCGGACGTACATGTCGCGGCTGTCACAATATTGACAGGTGTAAGTAAATTGTCAATTAATAAAAACTCATTTGTAGAGTCAATATTTAAATAAATATAATTAACGAAAAAACAGCATGATAATTGATATTAGTCATTAAAATTACTTATCATTCACCATTAATAATGACTATTGTGAATTTAATCTCTGAGTGATCTATCTCATATCAACACCAATCAATATAAGCTTTCAACGCTAATACACCAGGTGAAAGTAAGGATAAAGCCTCAGGTTATGGGGGAATGTCAAAGTTACATTATTAACAAACAACTCTGTTTGCATATAAATGATATCTACTTCTCAAAATATGAACGATGAGCTGATAAGTTATTATTTTATCGAAGATAAATTTTGATTGATTATTGGGTAGGGCTTGAGTTGGGTTTTATAAAATATTGGGATGGAGGTCTAACTATTTACTTTCAAGACTGATTAAAAAAGTTGACCCGTATTCTTACTGCCATTGAAGTACTGCGTAAAGTTGCAGGTATTTACGAACCAGTTGTTGATTTCCTGACCGCTTTAAAGGGTGTCCAAATTTAATGAAGCAAGGGCTGATTTTAAAATTATTATTTAAGTCAGTAGCGAATTGAGAATCACTCTCTCTTAGCGTGATACCTTGTTGGCTATATTCCGTGATCTCGTCTGGGAGTTCACCCATCCACCAATGCAATAATTCACCACTGTTTTTACTTCGGCTAATCCAATGGTCGGAGACAATGATCAAAACGTCATTGGGTTGAATGGAAAATCCATACTCTTGTTGCCAATTATGGATGTCCAACATTAACTTTCTACGACATGTTTTCCCGGCGCTCACCATATGATGACTGATCATCCAAACGGTACCAATTTCGGAAGATATTCGGAAGTGTCGAGGCGTTTCGCCAGAAGAAAGCATTTCAAGTGGGCTGATGTTGCTTGCATGATTAAAGCTAACGAAGGTGTGCTCCATTCGGCGAGCAAATGCCTTTCCTATATGGTGCTCACTGATCCCTTGATTGTGCACCGTAGGGTAATGGCGTTCACAGAGCTTTAGGCAATCGTCTTGAAATTGATTAACGCTTTTAATCACTAGATCTAATAACAATGAAGTCCCTTATACACAGCTACTATCTTATTGATGGGCAATAGTACGGTAATTGCGGTTCCGTTACCTATCGTCAAAGTGCGAGTTCTTGATCTCTCTATCAAAATTAACCATTGCTGAGTGATTTTATGGATAGCACTGGCGCTCTACAGGTCTGTATTCTAAATTATGAGGAATTCTAGCTAGTTACCTCGACTATAGTCTAGTCAGCAAATCACAATTGATCTACTTACTCTTTATTTGGAAACATTCATGACCATTCAATTAGATTCGAAACAAAAGTCTGAGCTTACTAATACGCTCCAAAAGTACCTGCAAGATGAACTTGATGTGGAGCTTGGTCAGTTCGACACGGAATTCTTGGTCGATTTCATAAGTAAAAAGTTTGGGGCGGTTTACTACAACAAAGGGATAGAAGACGCTCAAAAAGTCATGGAACGTAAAATGTTAGATATCTCAGATGAGCTTTACGAGATCGAACAAATCGTTGAAATCTAACGTTTAGCCCAAACTTGTTCAAATAATTTGAATAACTCGTTTAATTTGAAATGATGTAACTATTGTAAAGCTTGGTAAATAATATGTTACACAAACTTAGTGTAGGGTACGCTTTTCAAAACTACACGATTCGTTAACATTCGGAAGAGATGCATGGACAACAACGTTAGAAATTACAACCCTTTAGCTAGAGCGATGCATTGGATTTCAGCTCTCGCAGTATTTGGCTTATTTGGTGTAGGCCTGTGGATGGTTGATCTTTCATATTACAGCGAGTGGTACAAAACAGCGCCAGACTATCACCGCTCGGTAGGCATTCTTTTGGCTACTGTTACTGTTATCCGCTTGGTTTGGAAACTAGTTACCGCGTCACCTAAAGTAGAAGGTAAAAGCTATGAAGTTGCAGCAGCGAAGATCGCTCACGGCTTTATGTACATTAACTTAGCGGTTTTATTTATTTCAGGTTATTTGATTTCAACATCAGATGGCCGCGGGATCGACGTATTCAATTGGTTCACTGTACCAAGTATGGGTGAACTGTTTGCAAACCAATCTGATCTCGCAGGAACGATTCACTACTATGCTGCATGGGTACTGATCATCATGGCATCAGTACACGCCTTAGCGGCGATAAAACACCACGTTATCGACAAAGACGATACGCTACGAAAAATGATAGGAGCTTCAAAATGAAAAAGTCAATTATCGCTACAGGATTAGCATTTGCAATGGCAATGCCTTTCGCTGCGAACGCCGCTGATTACGTGATTGATACAAAAGGTGCGCATGCTTCAGTTAACTTTAAAGTTAGCCACCTGGGTTACAGCTTTATCCAAGGTCGTTTTAACACATTCTCAGGTGACTTCTCATTTGATGAAAGCAACGTTGAAGCGTCTACAGTAAACGTAACGGTTGATACTACAAGCCTTGATTCAAACCACGCAGAACGTGATAAGCATATCCGTAGCGGCGATTTCATCGATGCTGGTAAGTTCTCTGATGCGACATTCAACAGCACGAAAGTTGTTGATAAAGGCGACGGCAAACTTGAAGTAATGGGTGACCTTAAACTTCACGGTGTAACTAAGCCTATCGTTATCGAAGCTGAATTCATCGGTGCTGGTCAAGACCCATGGGGCGGTGAGCGTGCAGGTTTCGTTGGTACAACTCGTCTAGAACTTGCTGACTTCAACATTCCAGTAATGGGCGCTTCAAGCTATGTAGACATGGAACTACACGTTGAAGGCGTAAAAAAGTAATCTAGCTTTCTAGCTCTCTGACAGGTATCAACATTATTTAGAAATATCAAAAGTTTGGTCGATACTAAATAGGTCAGCAGTTAGAAATAGAGAAAGGCGCAAAGTTTTCACTTTGCGCCTTTTTTATTGAGATAAATGGCAACGCGTTTAGGTCTGTTTTGTGTCAAACCGTTTAGTACGTTAAAAGCCACCATTTGCCTCTAGCCAGTCAACGTTGCCATGACTGAGTTATCTAATTGAACTACTAATCCCTAATAGTTCAACTTACGATTAGTTAAGCTGTTTCTAGTTCAGCTTGAGGAACCACGTTTAGTCGGTCACCGTAGATTGGACGCAGTGCTTGCATCACTTCAATGCGAGTCAACACACCCACCATCACGCCATTTTCTAACACTGGAAGCATATGTGGTTGGCTTACTTTCATCGCTTTTGCACGCTCTTCTAGAGAAAGAGATGTCAAGCGAGTTGCGAAGCCCATGCTTGTCGTCGGGTACAGTTGCTCTTTGTCGATGCATAGGAACTCAGCAACGTCTACTAGCTTGTCGTTTGCATCGATTGCCACAACGTCACGGCTCATTAGGTCTACAACTTTTTGGCCTTTAGTTGGGATGTAATCTTGGCACCAAAGGTCAACCATTACGTCATGAACAGAGAAGATACCCACTAGACGACCTTCAACATCGCAAACAGGAGCGCTAACAAGTTGCGCGTCTAAAAGTGTATCAATCGCGACTGATGTTGGCATTTCTACGCTCAGTGTAATTGGTTGAGTGTTCATGATTTGCTTGATAGTAGTTGCTGTGTTCATAGTAATTTCCTTAACTGACGTAATTTCTGTTGTTTGTGTAATAGCGGTAATTTTTGCTGCTTTAAGTTGTGGGCGACGGTAGATGCTCCAGTTCGCTAAGCCGACCAATACTGAACCACCTACGATGTTGCCGATTGTCACTGGTATTAAGTTTGCGGTGACAAATTGCATGACGTTTAGGTCTGCATACTGGGCTGGTGTTGCGCCGATTTGCATCCAGAAGCTTTCTGGTGCGAATGCTTGAATCGTGATGCCTAGCGGAACCATGAACATATTCGCCACACAGTGTTCAAAGCCTGAGCTTACGAACATTGCAACGGGTAACACGGTCATCATTGCTTTGGTCATTGCGTTAGCAGAGCTGAACGTTAACCAAATCGCTAAACACACCAACAAGTTACAAAGCACACCCAAAGCAAACGCTTGAACTGGGGTGTGGTGTAGCTTGTGTTGAGCAATGTTTAAAGCGTTTAAGCCCCATTGCCCGCCATCCAGTTGATACAAGCCTGCTGCGCTTACCAAAGCCAATAGGAACATGGCACCGATAAAGTTGCCGACATACACCTTGCCCCAGATAGACAGCATCTTCGTGAAGGTGATTTGCTTGTTAGCCCATGAGATGCTTGATAACACTGAGCTGGTAAATAGCTCACCACCGCAAATCACAATCAAGATCAAACCCATACTGAAGGCAAGACCGCCGGCTAAGCGACTCAGTCCCCATCCAGCATCAGCGCTGCCCGTGGTTACCGTGATGTAGAATAAAAAAGCAAGCCCGATGAATGCGCCAGCCATGATTGCCAAACTCAATGTCATGCTGCTGGTTTTATTTGCTTTACTTAATGCAAACTTCTCTGCTTCCGCCATCATTTCTGTTGGTGAGAACAGTTGATGATTTTCAGAAGTGCTGGTTGCCATATCCCCCCCTTGAACAATCCGTCATGTGTAATTCCTAGTGTTAATGACTTGGTTAATCCGTAATGGTTAATCAGTAATGTTTTGCAGGGCTCGTTGTGTCCTGCCATTCCAGATTAGGGCGTTGATGGGTAGAGGTAAAATTGATAATTTTTAGAAACCACATCAAATTTATTGATATAGATTGGGTTACGCGTAGAATGAAATTGATTGCTCATTGGCTTTATAAAAAACGAGCATCAGGACACAAATAATTAAAAGCATTAAGGATGAATTTTGCGTTATTCATTAAAGCAACTCGCGGTATTTGATGCAGTAGCAGACTCCGGGAGCGTTAGTCAGGCAGCAGACAAATTGGCGTTGACTCAGTCGGCGACAAGTATGTCTCTTGCACAGTTGGAAAAAATGCTCGGCAGGCCTTTGTTTGAAAGGCAGGGCAAGCAAATGGCTCTTACTCATTGGGGAATGTGGCTAAGGCCTAAAGCGAAGCGTTTACTGCAAGATGCGCAGCAAATTGAGATGGGTTTTTATGAGCAGCATTTACTAAGTGGAGAGCTCAAACTCGGTGCAAGCCAAACACCAGCGGAACACCTAGTTCCTGACCTCATCAGTATTATTGATAACGACTTTCCTGAGATGCGAATCTCGCTCGGCGTACAAAGTACCGATGCGGTTATTGATGGCGTATTAGATTATCAATATGACTTGGGTGTTATCGAAGGTCGTTGTGATGACAACCGAGTTCACCAAGAAGTGTGGTGTACGGACCATTTAACGGTGGTTGCATCGGCTCATCACCCGTTTGCGAAGCGTGAACGAGTAAGCTTGGCGCAATTAGAACAAGCAAAATGGGTATTACGTGAACATGGTTCGGGTACTCGCAAAGTTTTTGATAGCTCTATTCACCATTTAATTGGTGATCTTGATGTTTGGCGAGAGTATGAACACGTTCCTGTTTTAAGAAGTTTGGTTGCAAACGGCCCATATTTAACGTGTTTACCTTATCTCGATGTCGAACAGTTTGTTGAGTCTGGTCAACTGGTCACATTAAATGTCCCTGAGCTTGAAATGGAAAGAACCTTGTCCTTTATTTGGCGTGCAGATATGTCTGAGAACCCACTTGCTGAGTGTATTAAGCGAGAAGGTAAGCGCATGATGAAAGGCAAGCCATCGTTTCTGTAACGATAAATTGATAAAATACTGATAACCAAATATGTTGAATAAGCGATTTCGGTCTCTATCTAGTGATAAATACACATCTGCATACATTATTAACGTGATCGTGATCGGCTAAATAAGGGCTATCTTCCCATAGTATGCTTACTTGATTTTAAGTGAGGCTAAATCCGGTTGCGTTCAATTACGTAATTAGGCTTTAGAAATAGTATGAGTACATTAGTCGCGATTTCATTAACAACAGGTATTTTGTCAGGTCTATGGGGATGGATTGCTATCTCTTTCGGCTTATTGTCATGGGCAGGTTTCTTAGGTTGCACCAGTTACTTTGCTTCGCCAACAGGCGGCGTTAAAGGACTAGCAGGTAGCTTATTGACCAACATGACTGGCGTATTCTGGGCAATGGTGATTATCGAAAGCTCAACCTTCGCAGGGTTAGAGATTTTAGGCTACATGATTACTGCTATTGTGGCATTCTTTATGTGTATTCAAGCGAAACAAGCGTGGCTAGGTTATATCCCAGGCACCTTCATTGGTTGCTGTGCGACGTTTGCTGCAGGTGGTGATTGGCAACTTGTAGTGCCATCTTTACTGCTTGGTGGTGTATTTGGATACTTGATGAAAGCAACGGGGCTATGGCTTCACGAGAAATCGACTCAATCTTCGGAAGTTGTTGAACAACACGCTAAACAGGCAAAGGCTTAATTCGTTAACCTAACCTTAGTTAGTCACTGTGAACTCTTGCAAGATAACCCCCAATTAATTTGTATATCGATTTATACAGGCACACCGTTTGGTGTGCCTTTTTTGGTTGAGGCGACTAGCTAAATATTTCATCAGTAGAGCAACTGATAGCATCTATAAAACAAATTATGTTTAGGTATTTCCATTCGCCATGGTGATCACGCGTTTTAATGTCCACCTTAATAAAAGCGGAATGCATTCTTGTCCTTGATTCTCGCAATGAGAAACAATGGCGAGTGCAAGGTCGGGTTTTGCATGTTTCTTCAATACCTTGGCAACCACTTTCTTTGGAGGGATAGGGTGATCGTATGGAATCTTAACCATGTCACGGAAAAAGCTCTCAAACCCATTCATATATAGGTAATGCTCGATATCTTTATCTGGCAGTTCCGTGAGTCGATGTCTTTCCTGATCATTACCAAGCTTCGATAGCACCGTTGCTGCGTATTTTTTACCCGCCGCATCGCCGTCAGTTACCACATGCCAATCGATGCCAAACTCTTGCGCGACCTTAATCAGTGCCTTAAGTCCTGATTGGGCGAACTCAATAATCTGCACACCTTCTGCTGCTAGGTTATAGCCACATTGGTTGGCAAGTTCATTGAACAACCAAACCTCGGTTTCACCTTCTACTAATAGCCAACAGCGAGCAAATAGTGCCCCAGAGCGGTGGAAGCGGATATGAAAACCAATTCGTCGAAGTTCATCCTTACTGAAATGGTTCATGTTGAGTTGATTGGCGATGGTTTTGTCTGACTGACGAACCAAGCGACGAATCGATTGAAGTGGGACCGCCGCAAGTAGGTCGCCACTGTTGGTGGTCAGGATTTTCTGCATGGGCAATTTCTGCATCAAGCTCCAAGCCCTTGCCAAGTGTGTTGGGTGCAATCGACCTTCTGGATCTTCAAGGATCAAAAGAGGGCGCGCACATCGCCTTAAGTCGTTTGGCCCTTTAGCTTGTAGATAAGCGTTAAGTAACCCCATGAATAATAAGCGAGTTTGTTTGTTCTTGGTCTCTTCGACAAGTTGATGAATACTCTGATCATTGGCACCCGCAGAATAAAGCAATCCGTCTCGCTGTTTTCTAGGGTTACGACGAGAAGTACTTTTGAAAGAAAAATAGTGCTCAATCAGACTTTGCATCGACTCTAGGCTACTGCGCATTTCACCCTTATTAACATGTCCGGGTATCGCCATAAGGCGGCGGCAGGTGTTGTCGATGCGCTTTTCTATTCTTGCCTGACGGCCATTGCCATTGCCATTGCCGTTGCTGGCGTTTCCATTCGTGCCATGACCATTGGTTGTGTGATTATGTCCGTTCCCATGCCCGTTATTTGGATTGTTGTTCCCATTTCCGTTTGCATTGTTAGCGTGACCGTTATTAGCGTGAACATTAGTCGGCAGGTGAGCATTGTGGTTAAGGGACTTGCCGTTGAAAGGACGATCAAAGTGCCTTGCATCACGCAAACGGATAACGGGATGTAAGGTCATTAATTCTTGAGCAAGCTTTTCTGAATGATGAAGCTTGAGCGGATTACCGTCCAAACCAAGAAATGCATAGTGTGTTGTTGTCTCATACTGTTCTAACGTCGCGCTGATGCGATAGTAGATGCGAAATACGCCAAATTCATCTTGAACCCAAATAGGTTTGAGTTTGCGATAACGACCTGCGTTAAGTTCGCTCTTATCGTTAGCTTTTAAAGCGAGAACAATTTGAAGATGTTGAGACTGCGGGTGTGAAACAGAGTAATCGACATGAAAATCGGTCATTTCAAAGTGATATGGCACACCGTCTGAGGGCAGAATGACGGAAAGGGCATCCAATAATGAAGACTTACCCCAAGTATTTTCACCAATAAGCGTGGTTAGCTCGTCAAACGCGAGTGACATGCGCTTGATACCTCGAAAGCCAGAAATCTCGATTCTTTCTAGTTGCATAGGCTTACTCCTAACGGAAGGCTCTGCTAATTATTTGAAAGCTAACAGATATCTTTAATCATAATCGAAAAATCCAAATCCGGTATGCTCACCTGTCACAAAACCCGTTGTTTATTAATACGGTGCAAAATGAGATTTTTGATCTATCTCGAGTATTTTTTTGCAGTGCAGTTTCATAAAATTCACGATTCTGTCATGATTCTCGACCTAGTATGAAGGGACAAAGAGAGAAGAAAATATGACTAAAAAGAATAAGCCGACAAAAATAGTGTTGGCACACATCAACGACACCCACTCATACTTTGAACCAACCTCGTTACAGCTATCACTTAAAATGAACAACCACATCATTGAACCTTATGTCAGTGCTGGTGGCTTTGCTCGAATTTCAACACGCTTCAAACAAATAGAACAAGATGCCCAGCGTCAGAAGGTTGGAACCTTGTTCTTGCACGCTGGTGACTGCTTCCAGGGCACGTTGTACTTTTCCTTATTCAAGGGAAAAGCCAATGCCGATTTGTTGAATGCCCTTAATATAGATGCCATGACGCTCGGTAATCACGAGTTAGACATGGGTAATGAGCCCGTTGCGATTTTCGCGAAAAGAATCAAATTCCCGCTGTTGGCCGGTAACTGGAATCTATCGAATGAGGATATCAATAAAACTCATACGCTAGCGGACAACGACATTGTTAAGCCTTATCGGCCTGAAACACGAAGTGCTTCTTTTATAACGAAAGAGTTTGATGGCGAGAAGGTCGCAATATTCGGCTTAAGCATCGACAAGATGGCAGGCATCGCTAACCCAGATATCGATACACCGTTTGAAAATGCTTTGGAAACAGCAAAAGGGACCATTGAGCAAATCCATCAAGCAGGTATCAACAAGATTGTGTTACTTAGCCATCTTGGTTACGAAGCTGATTTAGAGTTAGCAGCCAACGTAACAGGTATTGGTGTCATCGTTGGTGGTCATAGTCATCGCTTACAAGGTGATTTCTCTGATATCGGCTTAGTTAAAGATGATGAATACGGTGTGAAAATTGGCGATACCTATGTTGTGCAAGCGGGTTTCCACGCCATGAGCTTAGGACACTGCGAAATCGAGTTCGATTCTCAAGGCAAAGTGACGCACTTCAATGGTAAAAACGAACTGTTATTAGGCCGTCGACTCTTTATAGACGCGAAACTGAGTGAAGTAGGGCAAGACGATGCCCACGATATGGCGTGTGAGTTTTTAAACAATCACCCTAATATTGCAGTGTGTAAGAAAGATCCTGAGCTGCAGAGCATTCTGACGGATAAATACCAGCCGCGAGTTCGAAAGCTTCAGCAACAAGTGATTGCTCATGCAGACACTAAACTTCGCCATGTACGTATTCCAGATGCTAAAGGCCCGAGTCAACTAGCCCCCTTGGTTGCTCAATCATTTCACCATCTAATGAACAAGAAAGGGCATCAGGTTGACTTTGCCATTCACAACGCCGGTGGTGTAAGAAATTCACTGAACAGCGGCGATGTCTCTGTTGCCGATATTGCCGGAAAACTACTACCGTTTGCCGTACCTATTGGTGTGTATGAAGTAAAAGGTGAAACGATCGCTGGCATGCTTGAAGGTGCAATCAATAACGCGATTGATAATGGTGTCGTGGGCACAGGTTCAGGTAGCTTTCCTTATACACATAATTTGAGGTTTTGTTACCACAAAGAAGCGCCTATAGGACACAGGATTCACCATCTAGAAATTCACTCTGATGATTCAGGTTGGCAAGCTGTTTCTCGCAACCGTATTTACCGGGGCGCGTCGTCAGCCTATACAATGAAAGGCAAAGAGGGCTATAACGCTGTGTTGGATATGATCGGTGATGGCACGGTCACCACTGACTCTATGGCAGACTGCTTCATCGAGTTTCTGCAAGACCACCCAGAGTCGCTTCAACTCAATGAACCGTTGAATTGCATGGAGTGTTTTAGATAACTAAAGCTGATACTGATATTTAACACTATTACTTTGGGTTATTTATAAAATTGGCATTGTTTATGCTTTATCTCTGCAGGTCGCCTTCTTGTGGAGATATGCATGGATAAGAAAGATTGGTTAGATGCGGTAGCGGTTGTCGGTTGGGTATCAGTTTGGTCAGCGTTAGTGTATTTAATACCTGCCGCAGGGCTGTAAATTGCTCTTTTTGCAACTTCATTACGCAGTGCAATAGCGTGTTTGACTTGCGAATTTATTCTTAGAATCAATTCGCGTGTTTATTTGACAAAGTGGCATCAATCAGAAAGGAGCGTTTGCTCCTTTTTTGCTTTTTCCGTGCAAATTTATATAGACGAAACACAACCAGAGGATTATTATCCACGCGTTTGGGGAGTAGTTAGCGCAAGTTTACATATCGTCATCTCGTTAGGCCAAGAGTCTATCCGGTATGTAAAAGTGAAATCCCATATTTCACTTCAACGAGACCAACGCAATCACAGTCAAGATCCGTAATGGAGCTTGATATGCTTTGTTTGCGGAAGGTCTTTGTACAGTTCTTCCGCCCGGAGGAATAATGAACTCAACTCAATCTCTATTATCTACCAATAGTGAATCCTTTTTTTCATCGCCAATCATGACGACTTATGCGGGCTTTTTCCTGCTAACGGTTATTCTCGTCTCTATTGATATCTATCAGACTCGTGGCGGTAACGTTACTATCAAGAAAGCGGCAATCTGGAGTGTTTTCTGGTTTGTACTTGCGTTTTTGTTTGCTGGCTCGATTTACCTATTTTGGGACATTTATGCGCCGAACAGTGACTACACAGCGCAAAAAGCAACCGTGTCATTCATTACGGGTTACTTGTTAGAAAAATCCCTTAGCGTAGACAACTTGTTTGTTTTTGCGATGATCTTTGCTCAATACCAAGTTCCTGAGCATCTAAGACCTCGTGCGCTTCTTTGGGGCGTAATTGGTGCATTGGTGCTTCGTGCAATTATGATCGCACTAGGCGCACAGCTATTGGCGGAATATCACTGGGTGCTTTACGTGTTCGCTGCGTTCTTGATTGGTACAGGTATTAAGCTGGCATTAGACAAGGGCGAAGAGGAGAGTGTGAATACTCTGCCTGAAAAGCTACTTCGTAAAGTGATGCCGGTAACAGAGGACTTCCATGGCCCTGCATTAATGGTTAAACAGGGTGCTAAATGGGCATTCACTCCAATGATGTTGGTCATCGGTGCGATCGCAGTCATGGACGTGATGTTTGCATTAGACTCTATCCCTGCGATCTTTGCGGTAACACAAGAACCGTTCTTGGTACTTGCGGCTAACGTGTTTGCGTTACTTGGTCTTCGCTCGTTGTATTTTGTACTGCAAGGTATGATGGACAAGTTCATCTATTTGAAACCCGCGCTTTCATTCATCATGGTGTTCATTGGTGTGAAAATGCTTCTGGTTGATAGCGAGTGGGCTATCCCAACTTACTGGTCATTGGCGGTATTGGTTTCTACGATGACGATTGCGGTTATAGCGTCGGTTTATGCGAAGAAGCCAGGCATTGAACAAGTAAATTAAAAACAAATATAACTTATCGAAAAGTCGATAATGAATACGTGGCTGATGAAGTGGAAAATTTATTTATGTAAATTTTCTGTGACATTGGCCACTGTTGTTTGCGGGGTATTTGCACTAAATGCATGATCTAAACACCATGTTGAATTTGTACTCACATAATCTGCATATCTATTTTGTGGCATTGTTAATGGTTTGTTTTATTAGAAAAACTAATCCCAAAATCTAATTTTAGTCATTTTTTAACCTGCAAAAGATCACCTATTATTCTTGTCATCAGAACGAAACACATTAATAAATTTATAGAGAGGCAATCATGGCTCAAGCAGTACAAATGAATACTATCGCTGTTCCTAACTCTATGGATAAGAAAACCTACTCGGTTAACTTCAAAGGATTGATTGCACACATTTTCGATATTCTTTTCGTAGACAACTCTCCACGTAGTTACTACGCAAGCGACCTATCTGGTCACATGCAACGCGATATCGGTATTAACCGTTAATCTCAGCGTTAACATGTAAATATAGAATTTTAAGAAAACGCCAGCCTCTAAAGCTGGCGTTTTTGTATCTGAAATAAACTCAATCTCTTCGTAAACTAAGCACCTGAAAGAAAAACCTAGGCATAACGGTCTGTATTTGAGCGCCATTCAATTCGCTTTGTACAAGGATCTCGGTATGTCACACGCCAACCGCAATTCATCATTGATTAAACTTTGTTTATTTGCCTTACCGATCGGCTTCTATTCCTCAGTGTCGCTTGCACAAACCTGGAGTAATGAAGGCCAGCCCGCACAGGTTATCGAGCTCTTCACCTCTGAAGGTTGTTCAAGTTGTCCACCTGCTGATCAGTACCTCAGTACTTTTGAAGACCATCCAAAACTTTGGACACAAGTTATTCCGCTTGCCTATCACGTCGATTATTGGGATTACTTAGGTTGGGGCGACAAGTTCGCGAGTAAGGCGTTTAGTCAGAAGCAACGCTTGTACAAAGCTTATGGAGTAACAAGTGGGGTTTACACACCCGGCTTTGTTGTCGATGGAAAAGAGTGGCGCGGTTACTTTAACTGGTTAGACAGAACGTTGCCTTCGCTCAAACAACAAAATAACCCCAAGCTAACGGTCAACTATAAAGGCGATACGTTCAGCGTAAGTTACGAAGGCAAAGGGGATTATGTTGCTCATATAGCTTTGCTGGCGATGAACGAAGTCACCAGCGTTAAGGCGGGCGAGAACAGGGGTAAGAAACTCGAACATGATTTTGTTGTGGTTTACGATGGTTATCAGCGTGGTGAGTCTGAATGGCAATTTAATATCAATTTTGAGCCACTTGTCGCTACACCAGACGCAGTCGCTGTTTGGTTAACCGAGCCGAATTCGTATGCACCGGAACAAACGGTAGCAGGTTGGCTGAACTAACTGCAACCCACGACAATTGTGTAGCTGGAATACTCTTAGACGAAGTTGGTACGGCGAGTATCGAGGTTCTCACATCGATAACTTCGCTTCTGACGGATATTAATCAGTGAAATAGAAGCGAAAGGGCGATTTAGTTACGTAATACTGCTGAAATACGTTAATATAGCGCGCTATTATTTTAGCTTTGAGTTCCTGCAATTAATGACTAACACCACTACACCAACCAACTTCTCTGATCTTGGCTTAATCTCTCCTTTGATGGCTCGTTTATCTGAGCTTGAATACCAACAGCCAACGCCTATCCAAGCGCAAGTTATTCCAAGTGTGTTAGCAGGACGCGATTTAATTGCAGGCGCAAATACCGGTTCAGGTAAAACCGCAGCATTTGCACTTCCACTGTTACAAAAGATTCATGAAGATGCCCCTCTGGACCGTCGTTCAGGCAAAGGTAACTTTGTTTCTGGCCTTATCTTGGTTCCTACTCGTGAACTTGCTAAGCAAGTGGCTGACAGCGTTAAATCTTACGCTGTGCATTTCAATGGCGCGATTAAAACGGTTTGTGTGTTTGGTGGTGTATCGGTAAACACTCAAATGCAGGCGCTACGTGGCGGCACTGATATCTTGGTGGCAACACCGGGTCGTCTGCTTGACCTTATTTCAAGCAACGCTATCAAGCTAGACAAAGTGAAAACGTTAGTGCTTGATGAAGCTGACCGAATGCTAAGCCTAGGTTTTACCGAAGAACTTGATGCAATCTTGAAGCTCTTGCCGAGCAAAAAACAAACCTTGTTGTTCTCTGCAACTTTCCCAGAGCAAGTTAAAACGCTGACTCACGAACTTCTAAGCGATCCAATTGAAGTTCAACTTCAAAGTGCCAATGCGAGCACACTGGTTCAACGTGTATTCGAAGTAGAAAAAGGTCGCAAGACAGCGTTACTCGCACACCTAATTCAACAACATGAATGGCGCCAAGCTCTGATCTTCGTTAATGCGAAGAACAGCTGTGAGCACCTAGCAGACAAGCTTTACAAGCGCGGTATCATCGCAGAAGTATTCCACGGCGATAAAGGGCAAGGTTCACGTACTCGTATCCTAGAAGATTTCAAATCTGGCGAGATTGACGTTCTGATCGCGACAGACATCGCGGCACGTGGTCTGGATATTGAGAAGCTTCCAGTGGTAATCAACTTTGACTTACCGCGTAGCCCGTCAGACTACATGCACCGTATCGGCCGAAGTGGTCGTGCAGGTGAAGTTGGTCTTGCGTTATCTCTGATCGATCACGAAGATTACCACCACTTCAAAATCATCGAGAAGAAGAACAAGATTCGTCTTGAGCGTGAGCAAATTGAAGGCTTTGAAGTGGATGAAGAAGCGACAGCTGAACTGATCGCAGCACTAAAACCTGTTGCGCCACCGGCCGGTACTGGCAAGAAGAAAAAGAAGAAGAAAGCTCCAAAAAACCAAGATGTGTGGCTGAACAACAACTGATCTTGAGTCAGCAAGCCATATAAATCAGCAAGCCATATAAATCAATAAGTAATAGACATTCAAAAGGTGCTTAATTGCGCCTTTTTTGTGTCTGTAGGGCTGGGATTTGAGTCGTTAATAAACGACTGTTGCGGTGTTAAACAACCCGATAATCCGTTCGAAGGATAGCGTCCTCCATAAGAGATTCAGCGATTTAACGCTTTGCTTATAACCTGTTCGGGTTTTGAGCAATTGGGTAACCGCGTGAAGACCTCGATTAAACAATTAGTGCTGGCCACTTCATTTTTCCTGTTTACCCAACACTCTTCTAGTGCTGCTGAATTTGAGGTTAAAGGGGTTAATAAAACTCTCACCGAAAATGTAGAATTATATTTAGAACCTTTAGCCGATGTTCCTGCATCACAGCTATCGAAAACGAAGCTATCTAAACGTATTCAAGATGCACTCAACCCTTATGGTTATTATCACCCACAGCTCGATATCGACCTCAATGATTCTGATAACGTGATCATTAACATCGATTCTGGTCCTGTCATGCGCATCGCAGAATCGATAGTAAAAATAACAGGTGAAGCTAGCCTAGATGCGGAGTTCATCAATATACTCAATCAAAGCAAGTTAGGCTCAGGTTTAACTTTGTCTCACCAAGAATATGACCAAACTAAGCGTGCGATTTTCTCTTTAGCAAAGCGGAAAGGTTATTTTGACGGCAGGTTTATCGAGTCAAAGATTGAAGTTATTCCTAGCGAGAACATCGCGAATATACACTTGTATTTTGCAAGTGGTCCACGCTACAAGTTCGGTTCTATAAGTATTCCTGATGATGGGGTTGACCCTACCCGTATCGAGAAAATACCCACCTTTAAAAAAGGTGATGACTTTGACACCATCAAGTTAGGTGAACTGCAATCTGATTTGTCAGACACTCAATGGTTTCGAAGTGTCATCGTACATGGTGACTTTGACAAACTTGATGACAACCTAGAAGTTCCAATTGAAATCATTGCCGAGCCAAGTTCTCGAAATATCGTGCAGGTCGGTGGCGGCTATTCTACAGATCTCGGTTTACGCGCCTCTCTCAGTTGGTCAAAGCCTTGGTATAACCGGAGAGGCCACAGCTTTGAAACACAGACATATTTGTCTGAACAGGAGCAATCACTTCAGTTGGGGTACAAAATCCCCACAGAGAAAGTCACAACGGATTACTTTGGTATTCAGTTTGAATCGAAACGAATTGATCATCGAGACACCAATAGCTTTACAAACGATCTTAAGTTCGAACGTTACTGGCAATTAGACAGTGATTGGCAAAGCACCATTTATGTCAAATACTTGCACGAACAGTACCGTCAGGCGTCTGAGGAAGAGCAATCGCAATTGCTGTTACCTGGCATCAGTTTTTCTCAGGTTGATCGTAAAAATGATCAGTTGGAGCTCAATCATCGACACATCTATTCTGTCGAGTATTCTGACCCTAGTCTGTTCTCTGACTCAAGGCTGTTGCGGTTGGAAGGAAACAGTGTCCTTTCATGGGATATTAGTGACAGGCAGAAGCTCCATTTCCGCTCCAACGTAGGCATCAACATTGCCAAATCATTATCTGATGTGCCGTCGTCACTGCGGTATTTTGCTGGTGGCGATGGAAACCTGCGAGGTTATGGTTACGAATCTATCTCCCCTAGAGACGAGAATGGTGAACTAACGGGGGCACGTTATATGTTAACTGCTGGGCTCGAATATCAGCATCAAGTCTATCGTTCAATTTGGTTGGGCGCATTTCTTGATGTGGGTGATGCATTTGATCAACAAGCGGATTGGAAGCGTGGGACGGGCGTGAGTTTGATTTGGAACTCACAGTTAATGCCAGTTAAGCTCGATTTTGCTTACGGCTTAGATGCGCCTGAAGGCGACGAATTTCGTATTCATTTTTCCTTTGGTACTCAATTCTGATTTTTGTACGCTGTTTATGCACTCGCGAGGATGCGAACCATCTAATAGGATTCAAGTAAATCGAAAGAGCGTAATAACCTTTGTGCTTTAGCAAACACAAAGGTAAAAACAATGAAAAAGCTACGATTCGGTGTATTTGGTAATATGGGCCCTGAAGCAGATGCTCTGTTCCAAGATATCGTCGCCAAGAAAGAAATTGAACACGGCGCACTTAAAGACTAAGACCACATGGCCATGATATTGGTGAAAAACTCAGATATCCCCGATCGATCTGAAGTGATTAACGAAGGCGGTACCGATCCTGTGCCTGAACTGATTGAGTCAGCGTGCATTTTAGAACATGCCAATGTTCAGTTTGGCGTGATGACCTGTAACACCGCTCATTACTTTAGACCTGAGGTTCAAAAGCACACCAACGTTTATATCGTCGACATGCTTCAAACCACCGTTGATCAAATCAAAGAGCAGAACTCTGAATCTGTTGTTGGTATTTTATGTACCAACGGCACATACAATTCGGGAATCTATGATCGTTACCTAACGGACGCGAATCTGGTGTTCGTTAAGCCAGATTCCTTTGAGCAAGAGCATAACGTGCATAGTGCTATCTATGGTGAAGTAACCGGTGAGATGACAGAGTGTGGACAAGCAATCCGAGAAACCAACGGGATCAAAGCGGGCGAGTTTGAGCGTAATGCCGCACTGCTTGCTGTAGCGATTCAATCCATCGTAGAGAAGGGCGTTGATACGGTTATTTGGGGATGCACGGAACTTCCTTTGGTTAGAAAGCAACTTGAAACGGCATTTCCAACAGTCACTTTTATTGATCCTATGGAAGCGGTAGCTGAGCGTGTCGTTGATATTTACCGTCTCGCTGAGCAATATGTGGAGCGTGGACATGTGGATTACAACATTAATGATGTTAATTCGATCTTCACAACGCTTGATATGGTGAACTACGTAGCCCAAAGAGCGATGACCTACCGTCTATAAGCTCAGATACGTGTATTTGAAACATGAGAAAGCCGCGAATTACGCGGCTTTTTTACATTTGGACTGGAGAAAATTAAAAATTAAGATTCGAAGCTGAACACTTAAAGCTCGAACTCGCCATTCATTTTTCGAAATAACCAATCAGGTACCTTGTTCCATGAACTGTAGTTCGGGTTCTTAGTATGGATTTGTTCCTCTGAAGCCCAGATGGTGTCACCTGATTGTTCTCGCGACACAGCCCAGAACAACTCCTCTTTCTGACGTGTTAAGTAGTGTGTCACTTGCTTCGCAAACTCTTCACTGTCAACCAACACCCCAAACTCAACGTTGAGAAAGTCTGATCTTGGATCGAAGTTAGAAGAGCCAATATAGGTGACACGCTCATCTAAAATTACTGTCTTGTTGTGGTAGTAGGTATCAACATGAAAGTAGTGATCATCATTGATCGCTTGGCTTTTGTACTCATATATACTTACGCCCTTGTCGAGTAGAGTCTCACGGTGTTTTTCGTAATACGCAGGCACAAAGCCCGAATCATTAGAAGCCGATGAATTCGTCAGTAAGGTGACTTCGGCTTCGCTCTCTCTAAGTGCATCGACGAATACAAACTTGTTATCGCTTGGCACCATATAAGGCGTAGAAATAATAACCTTAGAAGGTGTCGGTACTTTTTGCTTCATCAAGTGTTCAATACGTTGGCGAAAGTAGGGCTTGTTGTCATTGAGTTTCTCCAGTGAGTCAAATACCGGCGTGACAGAGGCTGAAATGAACTTCGGTTGGTTTAAGCTCTTTATCTGCCTTTCGACTTCAGACGTGATCAATGCTTGATTCTTTTCACCTTTGTTCAACGCTTTGGTGAACGCTTGGTATTGCTCTTTCTCTTTGATTTTAATGCGTTCTTGAATTGGCACTACATGCTCACTGTTCCACAACGCTTGGTAGTTTCGGTCGAAAGCAGCAATCACGTCGCCTTTAAACAGCACATCCATATCAAAGAAGTTGGCACTTTCGCTGTAGCCAAAGTAGTCATCACCGATGTTGCGCCCACCGAGGATCATCGATTGGTGATCAACGTTAAAGTATTTCTCATGCAGTCGATTATCTAACTGTTTTTGATGAGTAGAGAAGTTGAGCGCACGACCAATCCAGCCAGCTTTACGTGACTCAAAAGGGTTGAACAGTCGAATCTCAATATTGGCGTGTGAGTCCAACTCCGCAAGCCATTTGTCATTGAATACCAACAAGTCATCCAGTGTGAGGCGCACGGCCACATCGCGATCAGCGGCGTGTTTTAGCTCGTTTAACAGCATCAAACCCAGAGTGTCGTTTTCCCAAGAGAAGTAGGTCATATCTACGGAATGTTGGGCTTGGCGAACCAGATCAATGCGGCGAGCAAAGGCTTCAGGCGCACTAGGGATCAAATAGACTTGAGCTTGATGTTCTGTGCTTTGCCAGTTAGCTTCGAAGTCGGGTTCAACATCGGGGTAAGGTTGGGCGCAGCCAGTAACTAAGATCGACAAAAATAGCACCATCAGCGCGTGAATACGTGTGAAGTACATTGTGATGTTCCGTAAAAATAGGGTAGAGGTGACAATGGCCAGATAACTGGCCATTGTGTGAGTGATTGATGATTAAGCGTTAGTTCTGATTAGGAATTTCGTAATCAGGCATGTATTTTAAGGTAAGTTCAAGATCATTTAAGCCTTGAAGTCTGCCGTTAAGCATATTGCCATCTGCAGCTCCGTTGAATCGAGCGTCCCAATTGTCTTCAATGATGATTTGACCATCACCATCGACGAACATTACGTTATCTTGTTGCTGGCTGTACTCATAGTCTGTAAACAGATTGTCGCTGAACCATAGGCGAGACATGTCGTTCATCAGAGCTTGGTCTTTTGAACTTAGGCTCACTTCTGAACCGTCTAGTTTATACGGTTTGTTGAAAATAAACGGCAGTTCTGAACCACCACAAGCACCGGAGATACAAGCAAACGTTTTTAGCAGGTCACCGATATCTAAATCGCCATCTTCACCTTGAGTATTGTATGTCCAAACGTTGAAGCTAGGCTTGAACGCAAAATGGTACATTGAAACTGGCGCGTATACGTCTGCATTTTCAGTTGAACGAATCGCTTGGTTACGTGCTGGCGCTTGGAATAGCATGTCATTCATCAGCATTTTGAACTCAGTCATGTTCTGTGTTGCACCACCCAGTTCATTTTCCAACTCAGGCTTGTAGTCTGCAAGTTCCAGTAATTCGTTGTTCATGTCAGAGTTACCTAGGCCAAAAAATAGCTTGGTCACGGCTTCATATGCGGTGGATGGTAGTAAATTCAGCACATCACCGAGTTCAATCTGCGCTTGAACTTCTTCAGCAGACATTGCTGACACCATATCGATAATGCGTTGCTTATTGCCATCAAGTTGCAGCCATACCGCGAGTTCTAAACCTTGATTGTTTTCGCTTAGCGATTCAAAAGTACCGCTGTCTACATCTTCCTTTAATAGCTCCAAAATGGTCGGAATTAAGAATGTAAGACTAGGCAGCATAGCCATCGTGTCCGCATCTTTTTCATTGTTACCAATGACGGTTGGTACTGAAAGGTTATCCAGCGCAGGTTGTGAGATCAGATGATGACCTTTAGAAAATATTGATTTATATTCGACATAGGGTGCGAAAGGTAACAAGTTTGTCATTGGCGTATTATTGTCATGGCTTAGTAGTGGAATGTCGTTTTGTAACGTCAATACACTTTCGATAACCCAATCTAGTGTTTTGTTGATTGGATCGAGTAATACTTTATCTTGAGCTTCTAAAATCGAACTGAGAGGTAGTTGCTTTTGTAGTTCTATGTAGTTGTCTACACAAACGGTAGTATCCACCTGATCAGGCATCCCATCGACAATCGGCTCTAATACTTCTTTGAAGTCGTCAGAAAATTCCATCAAGATTTTGAGTGCTGATTTGAGTGTATTGCTGTCGCTTTCTATTTGTGAAACACCAGTCGCTTCACAAATAGAAGTACTATTTGTTTCTGCTGAATCATAACTTTGATATTCAAAACCATACGCATTACTTTGCATTATTGAACGTTTGAAGTAACCATTGTCACCGGCGATTGGCTCTTTACCATCGGTTTGTTGAAGTATGCCAACCGACATTGCTCCCGAACCTTGGCCCATCAAAGTGACGTTTTCAGCGTTACCACCAAACTGAGCGATATTCTCGTTAACCCACTGCATAGCACGCTTTTGGTCACCAATGCCAAAGTTGCCACCTTCTTTGAAGTCTCCACCGTCGACCCACTGTTTGCCCAACAAGCCTAAACGGTAGTTAAATGTCACGTAAATGAACGGGTTACCTTCATCCGCGCCTTGCGCTACAACCGTATCACCTTGGATGAGCGGCTCTGCACCAGATCCGTATTCGAAATCACCACCGTGAATGAATACATAAACCGGTAGTTCTGCATCAGCATCTACGCCTACTGGGCGCCAAATGTTAAGGTTCAAACAGTCTTCAGATTGTGTCTGTGAAACGGTCTTCAATTGAGGACAAGCATCACCAAACGACGTTGCTTCAACAATGCCTTCTGAATTGATCAGTTCAGTTAAATCGACAGGATTGCTGTGTTCAAAACGCTCTGCATCGGCAAACTTAATGCCTTTAAAAGACTCAACAGAAGCCAGTTTATCGTCTTCGGTATTAGATGTAACAACCAGCTCTTCTTTGGTCGCAGTAATCATCACATCGCCGATTTGAGTGGTAAAGGTTTCTGAAGGTGCTGGAATTAAAGGTTCAGGTTTATCAGGGAAAGGAACCGTTGGTTGGCTATCGTCGCCACAGCCTATAAGGGCAGTAGCAATAGACAATGCGATAAGTGAGCGGTATGCAATATTCATATTTAATTTTCCACAATAATATTCGGTATAGTTACGATCAAACGCACTTGTATCGACAATCCTGCAGTTCCATTGGGTATTGCGCTCCATCTATGGAGCATCGACATGGCATATATTTGAGTTGTCATCTTGCTGGACGACTGAGCTTCAGAGGCTCGTATGAAAATATCGCTCTAACGAATCTATATTCACAATAGAGCGATGGTTTGACCGTTAGAATCGATAGCCAAGGTTCAATGTCACAGCCGAACGAGTTTCACCTTTGTTGTACAACACGGTCATGTTGTAATGCTTGCCAATCTGTTTGTTGACTCCGGTTAAAAATGCCCACTGGTTAATGTCGACACCAACGTCGTAATCAAACTCAATATCGTCTGTCTTTACAGTACCTTGCATACGTGAATCTAAACCTTGGTATTCAGCACCAACGAAGAATTGAGCGCGATAATCAACTAATTGGTAGCCCAACATTGGCTGAATCGTGACAATGCCGTCACCCCAATCATCCATCCCTTTCAGACGGGTTTGTGAATAGGTGCCGGTCAGTGATGCAAAGAACTCTTTGTAACCAACAGATAGTGTTGTACCCGCACCGCGTAAGTCATATTCGAGATGCAGTGGTACATTTAAACGCCCACTGTTACACAGTGCTGATACGCCCTCGCACAGTTTGTCACCTAGACCAGGTAGTTTGTTATTGAGTTTATCTTGTAGATATTCTCCCGCAGCGCCGGTGTAAGAGGCATCAACATTCGCGTCAACGTTTACCTTTCCTACATATCCGAATACATTCCAGAACGGCAGAATATTCACATCACCACGTATCGAAACACTTTCCGCTTTAACCGTTGCAACGCTATCTTCAGGGTCGAATAGGTCATTCAAGCGCACACCGCTAATGACGTAATCGGTCATAGGAAGGTTCATGTCTTGATTGCGATAAGCAACTGAAACACCGAATGGTAATGGCAAATCGATACCTTGACGACGCACCATGTCACCCATTAAAGGGAATACTCGATCTAACTTAACACTCGCTTCTTGCATACGAGGATCTGAAACTTCTTTTAGACGCTCTTCATGCAGGACATTAACGCCGTTGTCGTCTTCATAAATTGCGACGGGTTCAGTTACAGCGCTCATGGTCATCGGTTTCGTTTTAGACGTACCCTCGATGTTAGTTGTCTTACGTTCAATAACGACTTTACCAGAGTCTAACGTTTGGAAATCAATCACTTGGTAATAGGTATCGACTTTTGACTTACCAAGATTAAATGGCTTGTCGTTGGTGATTACCATGCGTTTTGGTGTGCCGCCTACAAGTTCAATATCAACATTCAAGAAACGGAAATAGGCGATGTCTTGTGGTAAGCCGTATTTCGAATAGTTGAAGCTAATGGTCACGTCGCCGTTGTCTTTTTCATTGACTTTCACTGACGATGGATCGAAGCTTTCTGCATAATTTCTTAGTCGATACTCAGTGCGCGTAAACTCTTCAATTTCATCGATCAGTTTTTCGTTTTCATCCAGCTCTTGCGGGTTGTATTTGATGCGCAGGTCGATGTTGCCTTTGCTGTCTGTGTTTTTTATCAGATAGACGCTTGAGTCACGAACCTCATCGCCAATTTGTATGGTTCGATGTGCGTGTTCAACTAGGTGTTCGCCCTGTACGAGCGAACTGATTGCTAGCTTTGGTAAATCATGACTGATGCCATATTTGTCAAATAGTGCTCGACCTTTTTCCATAACTTCGCTGTAAGTCTTGGTTTCTGCCGCAGACGCAAAATTGGGGGTGGTAAGTAATAGGGCGCTCGCTAACACAGAAAGAGTATGGGTCTTACAGGCGCTGGTGCGTATTTCAAAAAAACTCATGACGGTTTCCACGCTGAGTGGCCTCAAACCTTCGAGACTCAAACAGTCGATGTAATACTGAACGTCGTGTTCAGTTGTTATGTATTTATCCGTTAGGATTGCTAGTGTGAATGTCGCGACTAAAAATGCATTGCGTCAATCAATGAGAGGATTTTAAGAGGAGGTGGCAGATCGCGTTAATCGCTTTTGATGGACGCTATCCTCACTTAGTGATAATTAGCGTTAATCAATTGATTTATAATGATTTTCAATAGATAAAAAAACGGACTGTGAAGTAAAAATACTTGGCAGACCGTTTTGTTGTGAGTTGTTAAGCGCATTTAGTTCTAAGCAGTTACCCTCACTCTAAATAGATCAGTAAACAACTTCGCTATCATCAGAATAATCAAAATGTTTACGAGCATCAAAAGTGGCGTTTCAATTCCATAAACAGGTGTGAGGTTGAGCGCACCAGATGTAAGAACAACTAATAAGTTAATACCCAATATTCGGTGTACCATGAGCTTAGGTGTCGCGAACACTTTCCATATCACCATAATGTTAAGGAAGTAGAATAGTCCCAGCTCCCATAGTTCTGTCATTAATGGCATCACAAAGATGTATTGCAACAGAACCACCGACCCTGTACCCAACACACCATAAAAAGCGTCCTTAATAACGCTTGGTGGCATGGTCGGCACCATAGAAGAGAATACACCGGCTAACATAGGAAATATGAAACCACCTGGAACTGGAAGATAAATCCAAACCAACAGCGATGTGATAAACATCGACACGCCTTGCAGCACTTTGCGCCCATCTTCATTCAAATGTTCAACAAACGTGCGATGTGCATGATGCCAAGACACGTCTTTATGATCACCTATGACATTGAGTTCACCCTCAACAAGAGATTGTTCTGGTGTTAATACATCGAACGTCTTCAAGTTGTGAGTAAGAACTGCCCATTGGATATCTAAGTCTGATTCGCTGTTACTTTGTTTGAGTAATGTATCTTGGATATGTGCCATTTCATCGATACGCAAGCGCCATGTTTGGATGTTCTCTTTAAGGTGGTAGCTTCCGGTCAGTGGCAGATCTAAAAGTTGATACAGCTTATCAATATTCGCGGTGTTGCTTTCAAGTGCGGCAATGTCGATGTTGTCTGTTTTTTCCATCGCATCTAACAACGCTTGTTTACTGGTTTCGAAACGTTGTACAAAGTTGAGTTCAGTATTCACAGGCCACACGATGCGATACACAATAGAGAACACAACAACACCTAATAGTGTTTCTTGAAGTCTAAGTACAGCAAAGTGAAAGGTGGTTTGGTTATCAAACCCGCCCATACAAGCAACAATCGAACACACGGTAAATCCTATTGAAAAGATGTAGCCGTATTTCTCGTCACTAGACATGAAAATACAAGTGCCTAAGAACACGGTAAGAAATGTTAGAAACAAAAATCGATCTTGTGAAAACATCGCAATGAGGAAAAAGGCATAACCGGTCCCTAACAAGGTTCCCATTAACCGGTTATGGCCTTTGTTTATTGAATGGGCGAAGCTCTCGTTCAATGCCATCACTGCGACGGCTATCGCAGCCCAATACGGTTTTTCCCAACCAAACCACAACGCTAGGCAGATTGCGATAACGATAGAGAGTGCGACTTTAATCGCGTCTTTAGTCGATGCAGTGAACATAAGAATCACCTAGCTATTTTTGATTATTTTGATCGAGGCAGTCATACCAACACGCAGTTGTACGTCTTCTGGTATTTTGTCTAACTTCACTTTGATAGGGATGCGTTGAGCTAGGCGTATCCATTGGAAGTTTGGATTCACGTTTGGCAATAAATCATTACCTGTGCTGCCGTCTTGCTTCGCGATACCAAAACCAATACTTTTGATATGTCCTTCTAGCTGAACATTGTTGTGCATCATTAAGGTCACATAAGCAGTGTCCTGAGCATCGACACCGACTAAATCAGTCTCTTTGAAATAACCTTCAATCCAGAAGCTATCTTCATCAATTAGCGCAACCACAGGTGAATTCGCGACAACTTGAGAGCCAACACGTAGGTTCAGATTGGTGATATAGCCGTTAGTAGGCGCATATACCTTGGTGTACTCAAGGTTGAGATGTGCTTCTTCTACGTTCGCTTTTGCCAGTTCGACATTTGCGGCGCTGGTTTCTACCGCGTTGTTCAAGTTGTTTAGTGTCAGCACGGGCACGGCACCGGGCGTTCTTTTCTCTAAATTCAACGCGCGTTGCTCTTCGTTTTTGGCTTTGGCGAGTAGGGCAAATGCTTGTTTTTGAGTCGCAAGTGCTTTTCTGTAGGTCGCCTTGTAAATACTCGGATCGATCTCAAAAAGAAGATCGCCTTTTTTTACCTTCGAGTTGTCTTCGACATGCACTTCAATGACTTGACCCGTGACTCGAGGTGTAATCGAGACGATATAAGCGCTGACTTGTCCGTCTCTGGTCCATGGGTTACTTGAGTACGACTGGTAATAGCTATAAACCACAGTTCCCGCAGCAGCCAATAATAAAAGTGTGATGAGATAACGTTTGATCACAGTAAGTGCCTCAAAAAATGGTAATAAAATGGCCGATAGCGCCAGTAAAAATCACGATCAAGCTCAGTTCTGCTATTGCAGGAAAGGCGACGTACTTATGAAGGCCAAACCGTGTCGCGATTGCCCCTGTTAGCATTGTCAGTATGTAAGCCAGTGCGATAACCAATAACAGCGGTGGGAAGTAGACTTCATCCCACACAAGCTCATGCGGCATGGTATTCATGGTTCTGTTCTCTATTTGTTTGATGAATGCAACGATAACGGAGTTCGATTTATTGTGATAATCGCTTATAGAGGATCGTACCCATCAAAATCCAACTTTATTCGGTGATTATGCCAACTGCCTCTTTGTTGAGAGCCGTAAGCCAGTAAAACAACGGTAGGTAGGTTGTCGTTCTTGAAGTGGAAACACTTAATTGAAATTGATTTCGAAAATCATCTACTTTTGCCGGTTTAAGATAAATCCATTTAAAACAATCACTTAAGATGTAAATTGCACTTCAAAAACTATGCGAACAGTTAAAGTGATGATTTGATCCATCAAATGGGATTACATAATAAAACCTTTTGTTCTTAATATTCGGTTCGAAGCAACGAGATGCTTTATTTATTTTGAATAATCCAACAAATATCATTATTAAGTTATTCGTTAGATTATTTACTCCTTATATTTAGTAACAAGAGTAAATTTGTCATGGACATTATTTCTAATCTGTTTGACATGGCACCATTTGTCGCACTATTTATTACACTCTCATTGGGTTATATGGTTGGTAAAATTACTATCGGCCGATTTGTTTTAGGCGGTGTGGCCGGAACATTATTAATGGGCGTAATTATTGGGCAATTTGGTGTTCAGATTGATCCCGGCGTAAAAAGTATTTTCTTTGCGCTCTTTATTTATGCTGTGGGTTATCAAGGCGGCGCACAATTCTTTAAAGCGCTTAACTTTAGAACCATCAACATTCTGTTGTCTGCGGTTGTTATGACGGTTTCAGGCTTATTGTGTGTACTTGCCGCTGCGTGGTTGTTTGACTTAGATAGAGGTACTGCTGCGGGCCTAGCTGCCGGTGGTTTAACTCAGTCTGCGATCATTGGTACTGCAGGCGATGCGATCGCCCGTTTGGGTGGTGTGTCTGAAGAAGCCAAACATCTGATGCAAACTAACGTTGCTGTTGGTTACGCTGTAACATACATCTTTGGTTCATTAGGTCCAATCCTAATGGTGACATGGGTATTCCCAACACTAATGAAATGGGATATCCGCGCTGAAGCAATCAAAATGGCAGAAGCGAACTCAGATGGTAATGCAGAGCTTGGTGCTGGTGAATTCAATGCGATGACAAAACTTGAGACTCGCGCTTTTGAAATCAAAGCAGAGAGCAAACTGAATGGTTTGACACTAGCCCAAATCAATCAAGATTCAATAGACGCATGCATCGAAGTTATCGAGCGTGATGGCAAAGCGATTGAAGCAGACAAATTTACTAAGCTTCAACAAGGCGATGTTCTGGTTATCACAGGTACTCGTAAAGCCATTGGTCAGTTGAAAGGTGACTCTGTTGGCTCTGAAGTTGTGCTTCCAGAAGAGTACGAAGTCATTGAAGAGAACCGTCAGCTTATCGCAGACAACAAACAACTGATTGGCCGTACACTAGGTCAAATCAAATCAGAAGCGAACAAAGGCACTTACCGTGGTGTTTATGTGACTGACTACCTTCGCGAAGGTGTATCAATCCCAGTTCACGCTGACCTTGTTGTTAAGAAAAATGATGTTATTCAATTAACTGGCTCACCAAGCGATATTAATCGTGTTCAAGGTACAATCGGTAAGCCAATGAACTCAGCAACAATGACTGACTTCATTGTACTAGGCATGGGTATGGTATTGGGTCTTTTGATTGGCCTAATCAACTTCAAAATTGCAGGTATTCCGGTCACTATCGGCTCTGGTGCAGGCTGTCTAGTGTCAGGTCTGATTGTTGGTTGGTTACGCAGCCGTAACCCACATGTGGCGCAATTCCCAGAATCAGCAGCAAGCTTTATTCGCGACTTCGGTCTAGCAGCATTCGTGGGTATCGTTGGTCTTGAGGCTGGCCCTCAAGCGGTAGACACCATCAAAGAACACGGTATGAGCCTACTATTCTTGGGTGTTGCGGTAACCATCATTCCACAGATTATTTCATTCTTCTTCTCGTACTTTGTATTGAAGATAAAGAATCCGGTAGAAGCTTTAGGTTGTGTAACAGGTGGTCGAAGTGCAAACCCAGCGTTCGCTGCATTGATGGAAAAAACAGGCAACGCAACGCCAGTATTCTCTTTTACTGTGACTTACGCCGTAGCCAACGTGTTACTGACTCTATGGGGTCCAATTATCGTCGGCATTATTACCGTTAATGCGGGTATGTAATTAAAACCTACAACTCATTATAGATTTAAAAAATCATCAACTTATTAACAGACCTACCCAATCAAAAATAGGGTAGGCCTGAATAATCACGCTTAAGTAAAACACTTTATTTAATTACAAGTGTTTAATATTAAATTATTAGGTAAATATTATGACTACTCAAACTCCAACTATCGATTTTTCAAAATTCGCTGACCTAAGCCCATTCGAGCTAAAAGACAAACTGATTGAAGTGGCGCAAGCTGTGCCAGATCGTGCACTTCTTGATGCAGGTCGTGGTAACCCTAACTTCCTAGCAACGCTACCTCGTAAAGCCTTCATCCGTCTTGGTGAGTTTGCGGTAGCAGAAGCAGAGCGTAACTACGCTTACCTAGGTGGTGATTTCGGTGGTATCCCTGATGGTGTTGGCATCGTTGAGCGTTTCGACACGTTCGCAAGCCAATATGCAGCAGACAAAGGCGTTGACTTCCTACGTCGTGCACTAAGCTACGCAAAAGACCGTCTAGGTATCGAAAAACAAGCGTTCCTAAACGAGCTAGTACTGGCTTACCTTGCGTGTAACTACCCAGTACCACCACGTATGCTAGTGAACATCGAGAAAGTGGTTAAACAATACATCGCAGAAGAGATGTACGGCCCAATGCCAATGACGACTAACTTTGACTTGTTCGCAACAGAAGGCGGCACAGCGTCAATGACGTACACGTTCGCAACCATGTTCAACAATGGTCTATTGAAAAAAGGTGACAAAGTTGCGCTAATCACGCCAATCTTTACACCTTACCTAGAAATCCCAGAGCTAGCAGAGTATGAGCTGGAAATCGTTGAGCTACGCCTTGATGAGACGACTTGGCAGCTACCAATGTCTGAAATTGAAAAACTTGCAGATACAGACATCAAACTGCTTTGCGTTGTTAACCCTGCAAACCCAGCATCAGTGAAATTCTCTGATGAGACTCTAGAGAACCTAACAAACTTTGTGAATGAGCAACGCAGTGACCTATTCATCATCACTGATGACGTTTACGGCACATTCGCAGATGAGTTTGTTTCTCTGTTCGCAAAACTACCGTACAACACACTATGTGTTTACTCATTCTCTAAATACTTCGGTGCAACAGGCTGGCGTCTAGGCACTATCGGTATTCACGATGAGAACGTGTTCGACGATACACTTCGCTCATTCAGCGAAGAGACACAGTGCCAATTGGATGACCGTTACAAAACACTGACTCCAGAGCCACGTGACATCAAATTCATCGACCGTATCGTTGCTGATAGCCGCAGCGTAGCGCTGAACCACACAGCAGGTCTGTCTCTACCTCAACAAGTACAAATGGCGATGTTTGCATTAACTTGTCTAATGGACTCAGAAGGTCGCTACAAAGCCGCTTGCAAACGCATCATCCGTGAGCGCTACACAACGCTTTACAAAAACATGGGTGTAGAAATCGAAGAGAACAAAGACCGTGTGGATTACTACACACTCCTAGAGCTAGACACGCTAGGTGGCAAACTTTACGGTCAAGAGTTCGTTGAATGGTTCAAAGCAAGCGGTAAAGGTAAAGATTTCTTATTCCGTCTAGCTCACGAAACTGGTGTTATTTTACTACCAGGAAATGGCTTCGATACTGTACATGCGTCGGTTCGCGTATCTCTGGCTAACCTGACTCACCATGAGTACGAACTGATTGGCCGCGCAACTCGCAAGGTATTGGACGAGCACTTCGCTGAGTTTCAAGACGCATAAGTTCAAGTCTGGCTTAGAATCAAATACATGATTTAAAGCCGATGACGTCCAACTCATTAAGAATAAGCCTCGGCGATGTCGAGGCTATTCCGACCAAATAAGCACAGTGGTTAGATCGATAAAACTTCCTATCTTGATGTTCCGTTGTGTTTATTTAGTCGTCTTATCCAAGTATTCAAATCCATTTCAAACTGAAAGAGCGACGCATGAAAAGCATTATTTCTATTCAATCTCACGTGGTTTACGGGCATGCAGGAAACAGTTCTGCGGTTTTTCCAATCCAAAGAATGGGACTCGATGTGTGGCCAATCCACACTGTTCAGTTCTCTAATCACACTCAATATCAACAAGGTTGGACCGGTCAAACATTCGGCTCAGATGATATTCGAAACTTGATTCGAGGCTTAGACAACATCAACGTACTGAAAGACTGTGGTGCGATCCTATCGGGTTATCAGGGAAGCGCAGACCAATGTAAAGCGGTTGCCGAGTCGGTTAATTTAGTTAAAGAAAAGAACCACAGTGCACTCTATGTTTGTGACCCTGTAATGGGTGACCCAGATAAAGGTTGTATCGTTGAGGATGGCGTTAGAACCGCCATTACTAAACACTTGCTTCCTATTGCCGATGTTATAGTGCCAAACCAATTTGAACTAAGTGAATTGACCGGCATTAAAATCCTCTCCCTTTATGACGCGGTTACAGCATGTAAGAAAGCATTGGAGCTTGGTCCAAAGATGGTGCTCGTGAAGCATCTTCACTCATTACCCGATGACGCGTTCAGTATGATTTTAGCAACGAAAAAGGCATGTTATTTAGCCCAACGACCGAACATTGAATTTGCTCAACAACCGGTTGGTGTCGGTGACCTTATCTCTGGCCTGTTTACCGCAGGGTTAATAAAGAGAATGTCTCCCGTAGCTGCATTCCGACATGCAAATAACGCGGTCTATGGTGTGTTGGAGCTAACTAAAAGCTATGGCACTTGGGAGCTACAAACAATCAATGCACAATATGAATTTGTAGAGCCTACCCACGATTTCAACGTGGTCAAAATCGGGTAGAGCGTTTAACTCCGATAGTGGTGGAGGGTGTACCTATTCGATGGGTCGCATCCTACAAACGAGATTACGAGCTAAGACTAAACCTAGCTATATTACTCCCAGAAAGAGACGGACTTCACTTTATCCCTATTTATTAACTTCTCTGTTTATAGCTGTTCTTTTGATTAAACAGAGTCTCTGAATCATTTTAGAGAACATTAAATGAGCCTAATTATGAACCGTCTAATTTCCTCGGGTTTTACCGTTGCTTTGTCATTACTTGTAGTGGCATGTAGCTCACCCCACACGTTGGATGTACGCGTACACAAAGACAATTACAAAGAAGTGGTTGTAGAAGAAGCGATATCAGTAAAAGAGCCATTGCGTATGTGGGCGAGTGAGAACCCAGACTTCTTATACTCTCCAATCGATCAAACAACGCCAATTAAAGTGTCAGGTGAGCAACTAAATATCTTAGCTTTGTCAGGAGGCGGCGCGAACGGAGCCTTTGGAGCCGGTATTTTGATAGGGCTGGAAGAATCTGGCCAATTGAAAGACTACTCAATAGTTACTGGCATCAGTGCAGGAGCGCTAATGGCACCATTTGTATTCATCGGCGGAGATGCATTTCCGAAGATGAAGGAGGTGATGTTAAACATCAATGACAAATCAGTGCTCGGCAAAAAGAACTTTTTAAACACCGTGTTTAAAGATGCTTTTACTGACGGTAAAAACTTGAATCAATTTATCGCTCAGGCGTTCCCTGAACCGATGATCGAGCAAATTGCTGCGCGACACCGCAACGGTAAGCGTTTGTTTATTGGTAGCACACACTTTGATTCTGGAGAGCTTGTCATTTGGAATGTGGGCGCAATTGCAAATAGTGACATGCCAGATAAGTCTGAACTTATATATAAGGTTTTAGCAGCAAGTGCTTCTATTCCTGGAGTCTTCCCACCGCAGTTTATCAATGTGAAGTACGAAGGTAAAAGTTATGAAGAACTTCACGTCGATGGTGGTTTAGCCGCTCAAGTATTTTTCAATCCATCTAACTTCGACTATCAGCAGATCTCAGATGCTCTTGGGTTAGAAAAACCACCACAGCTCGATGTTATTCGAAATGGAGCACTGAAAGCGCCGTACCACTCGCTGAGAGATAAGGGTCTAGATTTAGTAGCAAAGAGCGTATCAAGCCTGACTCTTGCTCAAACACGTGGTGATTTATATCGAATGAAATACATCTGTGAAATCAACAACATTGATATGCAATTTACTTACATCGAGCACGACTTTGGTTACGCCAAACGAACCAAAGACATGTTTGATGAACACTATTTATTAACCATATACGAATATGGTTATCACAAAGCAACTCAGGGCAAACCTTGGGTAACAGAATTACCTTAATTTAGGGATATCGTAAAATGAATAAAACAGCTTTAGCGCTACTTATCATGGCAACGTCTAGCGCTGCCATGGCACAAAATGTGACCTCAATGGAACAGCAAAAAGTCGATAACGACATGCTACAACTGGCCGACGTTCAACAAGAAGCGGCGTTGTTCATGGTTGAAGAAAATTCAGACTACGTGGAGATTGACTACATTGGTCAGTGGGTTGACGTGAACAATTACGTCACACACAAAGAAGCTAAAGAACGCCAGCTTCAAAAGACCACCAAGAAATACATTTACTCGCAAACAGGTGAAACTCTAGAATCCATCGAGCAGCGAATTGCTGAGCATATTCAAGTGGACCAACCTAGATATTTCAGTGTCGATGTTTACCGTAATTACCACGGTGATTCTGGGGACTTTAACTATCTAGCTCGAGTTATCGAATACATTTAAGTTATTCGTTTGACATCAACGATAAAACCTACTAGCTTACGTAGGTTTTTTTGTTTCAAATTGAGGAATTATTTTCACTAATATTATTCTGACAAAGTAGATATTTCGCCAACCTGTGATAATTTAAATACATAACGATTAAAAGTAAGCACAACAACATGAATTTCAGCATTGAACAACTTCTCGCGTTCGTTACCGTTTATGACCAACTCTCTTTCAGCAAGGCAGCAGTCAAGCTTAACAAGCACAGAACGACAATCGGGCAGGTTATAACTAACCTTGAAGACCAACTCGCGGTAAGCCTATTTGAAAGGGTTGGACGCTCTGTAAAGCCGACAGAAGATGGTCATCTTCTTTACCACTACGCTAAGCAAACGATTGAACAGGCACGCACTTTCGACAAGGTAGCCTTGAGCTTGTCTTATGGCGGTTTGGAAAACATTACTTTTGCTTATTCAAGTGTGATACCTCATCAAATCCTTGTGGATATTCGAAAGAAGTTGCGTCGTGATTTCCCGATGATGCGAGTGAATTTTCTTGTACGAAATAAAAAAGACATTAAGCAAGGCCTTCAGAGCGGTGAGTATCATTTTGGATTGGTCAACGTGCATGACAGTCGTGGAATACACAGTTTTGATGCCACCTTTTTAGGCCATATAGAATTTTTTCCTTTCGTTCAAAAAAATGGTGAGTTTTCATCTTTGGCAAAAGAAGATGTACTTTTAGCGCTAAGAAATGCGAAGCAGTTTGTCTTAAAATCCTTCATTGAAGAAGGAATGTCCGAAAAAATAACCGTTAGTTCTGACAATGAAGAAGTCGACCAATTAGCGCTAGTTATCAAAATGGTTGAAGCAGGTCTAGGATGGGCACTTCTACCAAAAACGTTCGCTCATTCTGAATTTTCGCATTACGACATCGAACCTATACAATCGTCTGAAATGGAACAAGGATTTAAATTTGGCTTTGCACTATGGTGCCCTCATTCTAAACAAATTAGCGAAGTTAAGTCATCAGTATTATCAGTTATCAAAGAAAACGTAGAGCGATTGCTAAAGCGAGATTAATGAACCAATAACACAGTTTACTTGTTCACAGAGGCTCATTTATATGAGCCTTTTTCGTATTTGTCATCTTTAGAATGATTTGATTTTGTAGGGCTAGATCCTCCATATGAGAGTAGGGCAATACCACAGTTTGACCTATTCTAACCTTGTCGATTAAGGACCCCTTTATTGGCAATAAGTGTTTAATTTCTATGTTTATTGCAAGGAAGCAAACTTTCGGCCGGGTTTTATTACCCGGCCTTTTTTATTGAGGCCAATCTTATGAATCGCTGCGGCGGCTTTGCTCTTTTTTCCTGCTTTTTATTTACAACATCTTCTTTCGCATCGTTTTATGATCCTGTTGATGGTCAATTTGATATGGGGCATCACCTTGCGGAAAACGCATATGGCTTTTTGCCTATCCCAATTTTGATTACCGAGCCTGCGGTGGGGTACGGCGGCGGTGTGGCTGGTTTGTTTTTACATGAGACGGATGAGGAAAAGCGACAAAGAAAGCAAGCTGCTCTTTCTGCCATAGATGGTGGTGCGCAGTTAGTACCCTCAGCAATGTCAGTAGTGGGCGCAGTAGGGACAGAGAACGAAACTTGGTTTGTATTTGGTGGCCATAGACGATCTTGGATGAATGATTCCATTCGTTACACAGGAGGCGGCGGCTTTGGTGTTGCGAATTTGGATTTGTACACATCAATCAACTGGGGCCCCATAGATCATGACCTTAGAATAGGCACGTCAACTTCGGTAGCCGTACTTTCACAAAAGGTGCAGTTCCGGATTGGGCATACGCCTTGGATGTTGGGAATAAAGCAGTTATTAGCTAAGTCTGAGATTGAATTTGATAACATGGTTTTAGACCGAATTTTGGGTAACGAATCGGTTACTTCTGGTTTAGGGTTGGAGGCTGAATATGACACAAGAGATAATTTATTTTATCCAACCAAAGGTTACAAATTGTCTGCAGATTACATGGTGTACGACGATGCGATTGGCAGTGATTACAATTACCGAAATTTGAACATAGATGGCGAAGCCTATATCCCAATTACCAATAAATGGACGTTAGGCTTGGCTGCAAATTATCAAAGCTTCGAACAGCAAGACCTGTTTGTATCACCCACAGCGAAACCGTACGTGTCGTTACGCGGGGTGTCATCTTATCGGTACCAAGGAGATGAGATTGAAACAATCCAAGGCCAATTGACGTATAGCATCACTCATCGTTGGAAGGTGTCTGGGTTTTACGGTTCAGGGGTTGCAAAGCAAGATAACGGCATAAGCCACGACAGTACCGTCAATGCCGGAGGTGTCGGCTTTCGATACCAAATCGCGAGACGTTACGGTTTGCACCTTGGGATGGATTATGCGCAAAGCCATGAAGAACGCGCTATCTACTTTAACGTAGGCAGTGGTTTCTAGAACAACGGAATAGGTTAAATTTTTCCAAGAAAAAAGGCGCTAATTAGCGCCTTTTCGTTTTCTATCACTTTCTTACAGTAAGATTACTTCTTACGGCAGAACTCAGCGATTACGTACATTGATTGACCGCCGTTTGTTTTACCAGAAACAAGCTTAGGATCGTCACCAACGCTGATACCACGAATAACAGTACCTTGCTTAATCACTTGGTTAGTACCTTTGATTGGCAGGTCTTTGATTACTGTTACGTCGTCACCTTTCTTAAGTTCAACGCCATTCACATCAAGAGGCTTGTCATCAGCAGACATGCCGATTTGTGCCCAAACTGATGTTTCTTCTTCAAGGTACATCATGTCTAGCGCGTCCTGAGCCCAGCTTTCTGTGTTCAGACGAGTAAGTTGACGCCATGCCGTTACTTGAACTGGCGCTTCCTGGCTCCACATGCTGTCAGTCAGACAACGCCAGTGGTTGATATCTTTAGGATCGTCAATCTCACCAAGACATTTGTCACATACCATGATGCCGTGATCCACTGTTACGTGGCTGTGTGGCGGCACTGCGTATGCAGTAAGAGAAGAATCAGAACCACATAGTTCACATTTAGATTGGCAGCGTTCTAGCATAGTAGCTTCAGAAGACATAATGGACTCACATTTATTAGGTATTAAATTACGGGGCTATTATCCACTTTATTTACAATAAAGAAAGAGGTCGTACGGTATTCTGTCTTGATTAATTTTAGCTGAGATCAACCATTTGTGTTTTAAAGTTTTATGCAAACGGTCAACTAGGGGACTTGTTCGAACGACAGAGACAAAAATGCCAGCGGTTAGGCTGGCATTTGGTTTCATTTAGAGCTCGTTATTATTCCAATACAGAGGCTGCGTTGGACACTGTACTCAATTTGTTGTTTACCAAGAAATCTTTTGCTTGTGCCTGCATTTCTGCATGGTGAGCGGAATCTAAAGGTAATGGTGTTGTATCGTCTTGTGGGATAACAAAGGTACTGTGCGCTGCAACATTGTTAAATTTCACAAATTCGTTAGTTCCGGCACTGCTAGGTGTCGCACTACTTGAATCAACAACAGTTAGGTTAAGCTTGGTTGCCAACGGTGTTGTTCCCGCGAATGGAGCGCTTGCTACAGAGTTAGGTACTGTATCATCGCCTTGAACTTGCCCAATATAAATAGGTAGTACAGGTGAACCAGAGCTTAACAGGTGGACAGCGTTAGTGAACGGGTCTATGGTATCTAACACGGTTTGAGCTGCATACGCGAATTGCTGAAATGCTGCCGTCATCACTGCTAATTGTGCAGTGGTTGCATTGCTTTCAAACGTTTCATAGCAGATTTTGTCTGATAGATTGGAACAGGTCGCACTTGCGAAACTCGCGTATTCCGTTGAAGCGCTCAACGCAACATTGTGTTTAACCTGAGGACCAAACTCCGTAGAACCGAGTAGAAGGTTAGATATTTGACCGCCAGAGTTTTCAAAAGCTGCCGAACTAAACGAATACAGAGCATCAGCCGTTGGACTACCTAACGTACGGTTAGAGGCAGCAACAGCTGTCGTTCCAACAATACCGCCCAAAGAGTGACCTAAAAATTTAACCTGTGAACCTGTATTTAGATTAAATGCACTCAAAGGTGAACTAGCAAGTAAACCAGCTTGCAAAGAAGCGGTTAACGAAGCTCTCAAGCCCATTACATCTAACGCACTTTGTCGAACGTTATCGCGCGCTACTGGCAAGTTAGTTAGGTTTAAATAAGCTAAGACGTTTGCATTTGCTGAGCGTGTATCATCTAGACTACGTGTACCGTGGATTGGTAAATCTATTGCTAGAACCGCTGTATCATCGCCCACTAAGTTATAAGCAAACGCATAAGCATTCTCTTTAGCAGAGGTAATACCATGTTGATAGATAACAACGTTTTTTGGTGTTGCCCCATTCTTAGTAAATAACAAGAACTCTACATTTTCTAATGACTTAACTTGAGGAACAGGAGAGTATTTCGTAATAACTCTTTCGCTATCAAGCGAAGAGCCATCAGCTAGTGTAAGGTTCAAACCTACCAGTTTAAGTTGTTCTGTTTGGCTTGTCGCTAAGACACTGGTGTCGATACCAGCAGCAACTAATTGAGCAGCCATATTGGCTTGTTCTGCGCTATCGCTTAAAGCATTTGAAACTTTGGCAAGGCTCGGCATGCCCGATTCAAAAGGTTGAGAGTTCCATTCATTACTGCCTTTCTCTAAGTAATGAGGAAGTTGAACGAACCCTTGGCTAACATTGACGTTAGCACCTGAAGCATCATACATCGTCTCGATGGCTACTTTTGCTTTTGTAATCTTAGTCGCGTCGCCACCACCAATATACTTATCAAAATCAGTGTCACCGCTAAGTGCATCTTTGAAAGGTTCTGACGTTCCAAACTGCATCGCATAAGCTGTCGACAAGTCAACAGAGTTAGGGTTTGCGCTACCTGCCCAAACGCTATTGAGGTTTGCTGCAGCCAACCCTGTAGCTGTTGCCGCTTTGGTAGCGAAAAGGGAATCACCTATAGACTCAGTCGTAAACCACGTCGAATAAATGATGTTTTCAGTATCAAGGTTAATAGCACCTGCAGCCGTCGCTCCAGCAAAGATCTTTTCAACACCTTGAGTGACTTGTTGTGCTTGAGCTAGGCTACCTTCGGTGTACGTTACCGCACTAGATTTCAGTGCAGCATAACTTGCCGACATGCCAACAGGATCACCATTAATATCCGTGAGTTCATTTGACAGCGCCAACACGTATTCACTTGAAGCATCTAAGGAATCATTGAACACAATTGTGAAGGTGTCAGTTGAGGCACTAGATAGAACGTTGAAATCAACGCCTAAAGTCAATATTCCAGCGACACTAGGTGCAGTTTCAGATGTGAGTGAGCCACTAAGTTTTAATAGGTAAACCCCACCAGTAGCTACACCGTCAGCTAAGCCAGTACCTTCAAAGTCCATGATAATTGGCATTGAAGTTGACCAGCCATCCATTGTATTCATTGCTGCGATAGGGTTGGTTAATGAGTCATCACCGCCAGTCGGCAAGCCAAGTGTACCGTCGCTAGCATCCATCAACGCGAAACTAGGAAGAGGAACTGCAATATCAGCACCCGTTAATTGAAACTTGATGCTCGTCGCTTGTCCGAGTGAATCTTGAATGTATTGCTCATATTGAATCGCTGTTGACGCACCTGAACTCGAAGAGTCATTACCACAACCAGCAAGAAACATTGCTGAAGCGAGCAGCGAAACATTAAATAACTTTTTCATGTTTTAATTCCGTTTAGTTGAAGGTGTAGTTCATTTGAATTGCAGATAGGTAAGCGACTGCATCACCAGAGAATTCAAGTTCTTGTCCTAGTTCATTAGTTTCTTTGAAGTCACCATCTTTACTTTGTACAAGGGCAAAACCAGCATCGAAGGAAAGGTTAGGGCTGTACTGGTAAGTTAAACCTGCGCTGTACCAGAAACGGTCGCTATCAGGAATACTCAACGTCGCTTCACCAGCTTGCTCGTCATAAGCTAAACCAGCTCTTAAGGTCCATTCTTGGTTTAACTGATAAGTTGCACCCAGTGAGTAACGGTTATTGTCGTCGTAGTCTTCGGTCTTTTTAAAACACTCGCCACTTACACAATCTGAACTTGTCGCTTTAAGCTCTTTGAAGCTACTCCACCCAGTTTGTTGCCACCCGTAGTGAATTGCCCATTGGTCGGTCAATTGGTGGAAAGCTGAAATTTCAATAATCGAAGGCAACGTGATTTTTAGACGTCCTGTTGTTGTCGTAGCACTGCCTTCCACGATGCTGCCCGTGTAATCAGTAAAGTCACCGTCATCAAAGTCGAGGTCTACCTCTGAACGATAAGCGATAGAGAATCGGTTGTTTTCATTCAGTTCATATAACGCGCCCACGTTCCAACCAAATGCAAATGTTTCGCCTGTCATGCTGATCAGTTTTGTAGAGGCAGAGTCACCAGTAATGTTAGAGATAGAGCCTTGGTGACGATTAAGTTCAGCTTCTGCGTAAACAAGGTTTGCACCCGCACCGACACTAAATTGATCATTAATACGATACGCGACATTAGGGTTTACGTTTACTGATATCAGTGAAGTATCACCAGCAAGATCACCCGCATAAATATCATCTGGGTAATCGGTAGCAACTCCATAGTTAGAGAACATACCGATACCCCAAGCCCATTTATCGTTGATTGGGCTGATGTAGTAAGCAGCAGGGACGACTTGCAGTGGCGCTACGTCTTTGGATACTTGGCTCTGTCCGCCTGAACCTGGAACATTGTTTTGAGTAATATCCACCTCTGGATCAACGATAGAAACCGCGCCTGAAAATTGGGCTGTATCAAATAGGGTCATTGCGGCGGGGTTTCTCGCTAGTACACTCGCGTTATCAGCTACTGCACCTTCACCTGAAAAGGCACGACCAAGACCTGAGGCAGAATGCTCAGCAACTTGGAAACCAGCCGCAAGTGAGTTACATGCAAATAGTACTGAAAGTGAAACGAGAGAGCGTTGTATTGTTTTCATCCTTGACCCTCCTAGGGCATCGAATTTCGTTATTTTGGTTTGAAAACACACTGAGCATTTTTGGTGTTGAAGCTCTAATGTAAATGGCATGTTAAATTCATGTTTTATATAAAGTCAAAGAAAGAGTTGTTATTTTGTGAGGTTATGTTTTAAAGGGGCGGCACTTTAACATCGATAATATAAGTATAATCAATAATTTATTCATGGTTGGAGGTGTGACCAGAGTGTTTATGCATCGTTGCGGTATAAATAGTGTTCAATAGCTCAATATGTAACAACTTTGTTTCTGTTTACCACCATTCGCTAAATCGGCATAATATCGACACTCGTTAGAAGTCATTAAATTGGAATTTTAAGTTTGGAATTACTCGCGATAGAGTTTCTTGGTAAACCGCTTCGTTTAGAAGGATCAATGGCAGGGTGGCAACAGTTGTATTGGGATAACACTTTGGTATCTCAATTAGATGCGACCACAGACCAAGAAGACGCCCGAAAACACGAATTTACACTATGCGCTGGCGAAGAAACGTTGCAGTGTCACGTTGAATCGACCGTTCAGTGGCAACCGTTTGAGATGACGTATAAAGCGTCGGTGAATGGGCAAACCATTACCGAAGGCAATCGAAACACCAAAGATATTGAACAACAAACTCCTGTTGTCGCTCCTAAAACAGAGAAGCGTTTTAGCTTAATTGGGTTGGTGTCGCTTGGTATGAAAGCCCTTAAAAGCGCCAAGCTAATCAAGGTCGTACTTGCTTCTGCGAGTTTAGCGGCCTATTCATGGTTGTTTTCAATTCAGTTCGCTTTGGCCTTAATCGCCTGTTTAATGTTCCATGAGTACGGTCATATTAGAGCGATGAAATACTTCGGCATGAAAACCAAAGGGATCTATTTGATACCATTTCTTGGTGGCTTGGCGTTATCCGATGAAAAGATTAATACGCGTTGGCAAGATGTGGTTATCTCAATCATGGGGCCATTGTTCGGCCTGATATTGTCGTTAGTATTTATGGTGCTGTATTGGGCGACTGGCGAAATGTTCTTTGCCGGCCTTGCAGTATTTAATGCTCTATTAAACCTGTTCAATCTATTGCCGATTTTGCCTCTCGATGGCGGACATGTTCTTAAAAGTATCAGTTTCTCGATGAACAGTGTGCTTGGCATTGTACTTTGTGTCGCGGCTGCCGTTGCTGGTGTGGTATTGAGTTATCAGTTGAATTTAACCCTGTTTGGTTTCTTATTGATCATGGGCAGTGTTGAAATACTGTTTGAATGGAAAGGACGTCATCACAGTCACTTGTTACCGTTAGACAAATACGGGCAAGTCGTGTCGTTCGTTTGGTATGTAGGTTTAGTGAGCAGTTTGATTGGTGTTATCTGGTATTTTGCATCGACTGGTGATCAGCTATTAAGCCTACCATTACAAATTCTTGGTACTTAACGAGTGAGTTTCTGTTGTTGGAATTATCCAGCTGCTTAGTGCACTTGAACTGTTAGCAAGCAAGAAACTGAAAATGCCCTAACCAATATGGATAGGGCATTTTTGTATTTACACCAGCTAGGCGATTCTTACTTAGATTACGCTTTGCAATTTGGTCTTGGTGAACCTGATTGAGGAAGCGTTTTTATCGTTGCTTGTAGATCTTTAATACGCGTACTGTGGGAAGGGTGCGTAGAAAGCAACTCTGGCGGTTGATTACCCCCTGATGCTTTCGCCATGTTTTGCCACAAGTTGACACTTTGGTTTGGATCGAAACCTGCTTGAGCCATATACTCTAAACCAACAACATCGGCTTCAGACTCTTGAGTTCGCCCATACGGTAGAATAACGCCATATTGAACGCCTAACCCTAACGCGGCCATCGTCATACCTTGATACTGTTTGTATTCTGATGCACCTAACGCAACGTTAGTAATAGATAAGCCCGTATTAGCGATTTGAGACTGAGAAAGGCGCTCATTACTGTGGTCCGCTAAAACGTGTGCCACTTCGTGACCGATAACCGTCGCGAGTTGGTCTTGGTTTACTGCAACATTGAGTAACCCTGTGTATACACCGATTTTTCCGCCAGGTAGGGCGAATGCGTTCACTTGATCACTATCAAACACAACAACTTCCCATTCACTAAAACCTTGTTTAGGAATATATTGAGTGATGCTGTTCGCTACGCACTGTACATAAGCGTTAGTTTTGGCATCTTTGCTGATGGGTTGTTCTTTTTTCATTTGTTCAAAAGACTGTGCTCCAAGCTGAGACATGTCTTTATCTGAAAAAAGCAGCAATTGGTTTCTGCCTGTCGGAGAAGCGCTACACGCGGTTAGGCCTGCAAGTGTGAGAAGCGAGGCAAACTTCATCCATGACGTCATACAATATCCTCTGTGTATTCGGTTTTTATGCATGTTAACATCAACTTGCGTAATAACTAAGGGCTGTAAGATAACTAACAGCCAGTAATATAGAAAAAAGCTATGCACGCGATAACAAGATCAATAATTAAGGAACCCACATGAGTATTTGGAAAAAGCCCGTTGACCTAGATACCTTCAACGCGACCTCAAAAAATACCTTAATTGAACACCTCAACATTGTTTACACCGAAGTAAATGACAACTCTTTGGTGGCAACCATGCCGGTTTGTCATTTTACGCACCAACCACTGGGTATGCTTCATGGCGGCGCATCGGTTGTGCTAGCAGAAACGCTTGGCTCATTGGCTGCAAACTTCTGCGTACCAGAAGGCTATTATTGCGTTGGGCTCGATATCAATGCGAACCACGTAAGGTCAATGCGTGAAGGACACGTCATCGGTACTGCTGAGCCTATTCACTTGGGCGTCTCTACTCAAGTATGGCAGATCAATATCACTGATGATCGTCAACGCTTAGTTTGTACCAGCCGCTTAACTATTGCCGTGAAGAAACATAAGCGATAACAGACTAGGCAGTCGTACGCTGGTTTTGTCTTTAGAAGAAGTAATCAGTACTTAGAACAAGCAATTCGTATTTAAAGAAGTAACCCGAGAAGCCCATGGTCATAACGTTTAAAAGTGGAAAAGTCATCGCAACCGCACATGAGTTGGTTGTTCGTTTAGATGGTGAGCATAGAGTCACTTTGCAAGCTCAAGTTGACGCAATTCAACTGATTGGAAAAGGGGCAAATGTCATTTCAGCCAACGGTTCTGAGTGTAAATGGTCGATAAAACTAGACGATGAACAGCAGCTCCGTGAAATCGCCAATGAAATTGGCTGCGATGTGATGTAATCCTTTACTGTAAAAGCACTTAACCCTTCAAATTGAATAACACCTTAGGATGTCGTACTCAATAATTCACAATAAAATCGTGTCCGTAATATTGATTTTACGCCATAAAATAGGGAAACTGAATTCAATGTCCTTTGAATAAGTTTTCCTCTTTATGAGCAGCCCAAGACTTCGCGTTCAATTTGAAACCCTGTTTGAATACTTCGATGGTAAAGATTCTGATGTTCAACTCGACGACATCACGGATGTGCTTTGTTGTACCCGTCGTAATGCCCGAATGGTACTCAACAAGCTTGAAGAAGAAGGGTGGGTAGAATGGTTACCTGCAGCTGGTCGAGGGAAGTTATCTCAACTTATCTTTAAACAGAATCGTTGTGATGTCAGCGAGAACCTAGCAAGACGCTATTTACAAGAAGGCAAAATTGGACAGGCGCTGTCAGTGCTTGATCACAATGCTGCCAAACTCACCCAAGTTATTCAAAACTACTTGGGTGTACAGTATCAAGAAGGCGAACAAGTTATTCGTTTGCCTTATTACCGTCCGCTATCCATGCTTAATCCGACAAAGTCTATGCGTCGTTCAGAGCAACACATCGCCTGCCAAGTCTTCAGTGGTCTAACGCGTTTGGATGAAAACGATCAGCTCCAGCCTGATCTTGCGCACTCGTGGCAGCAGATTAGCGATTACCAATGGCGATTCTTCTTGAGACCCGGTGTTCGTTTCCATAACGGGGAACCTCTGTTAACCAATCATGTTGTGGATACACTGCTTGCACTCGAACCTCTCAACATGTTTTCGCATATCAAAGATGTCTCTTCACCTGCAAATTGTGTAGTAGATGTTTTTCTCACACGTCCAGACAAGTATTTTCCCCTCGCACTAACGGAATCGGTCGCTAAAGTCACATTACCGATCACTTTACGTGGTGAAGACTACGATATTCGACCGATTGGAACGGGACCTTATCGCATTGAAAAGAACGACGAGAAACAACTCGTGTTAACCGCTTTTAATGGGTACTTTGGTTTTAGACCGTTAATTGATCGCGTTGAAGTTTGGGTGGTGGATGAGGCTTATTCTTCAATGGTTTACCCAAGCCTATCTAAGCCTGTTATGGCCGACCGTGGCGATAGCGATGAAGTAGAACTCGATCCTGGCTGCACGTATTTACTGCTCAATAGAAAGAAAGGTATTGCACAAGATCCCGCATGGGCACAGTTTTTATCTAACGCGTTGAATGCGGCGGATCTGTTTGTTCATATTCCAAAAGAGACTGTTATCGATTTGGGCGTGTTACACGCTTATGGGATAAAACCCGGTTGGTATGACATAAAGTTAAAAGTGCCCGTTTGTCCACCAGCAGATTCGAAGCCTACCATAAGATTAGCGTATCAATGCCAACACCCAATGTTCCCAACGCTTGCAAAGGCGATTGTCACGGTGCTGAAGCAATACAACGTCGATGTTGATCTTTACGGTTACGAAACCGATCCTCCGCACGCCGATGATGTTGATGTTTGGATTAACCCTATGGGCATCGCCAATAACAGAGACGACGCCTTGGCTGGCTGGTTAATGGACTACAGTTTTCTTGATGAATCTAGCCCGGCAGAGGACTTCGACCAATGGTGTTACATGATTGACCGTTGGCGTTCTGGTGAATTCGAGCAATTCCCAGCACGACAGTTAGGTAAACAACTGGTCCAAAGCAATCAATTGATCCCGATGTTCCATTGCTGGTTAGGCGTTAATAAAGATCAATGTGGTACGTTGCAAAACGCGAAATGTAATGCATTAGGTTGGTTCGACTTTAGCCAAGTTTGGGTGAAGCCTGACGTTGATTGAAATCCAAGAAAACTCAATTAGGACCAAATAACTCATTTAGGAAAAACGATGCAAACTCTGATGGTTACATTTATTACGCTGGTGGCATTTGCTGCGAATTCAGTTTTGTGTCGCTGGGCCTTAATGGATCAAACGATCGATCCTTTGAGCTTTTCGATCGTTCGCATCTTATCTGGTGCGCTTACGCTTCTGATTTTATTAACTTTGTCTTCCCAATCTAAAGCTAGACGTGTGTTAACAAACAACACATCGCTATACACAAGGTTAAAATCACAGTTTCAATTCACGTCAATACTGTCACTGCTCGTGTATATGTTTGGTTTCTCGTTTGCTTACTTAGAGCTCGGCGCAGGTCTTGGTGCTCTGGTGTTGTTTGTCGCAGTGCAATTTACGATGATTGCCGCGCACCTGTTTTCTGGAAACAGAATGTCGCTCATTGAGTGGGGCGGGTGTTTGTTATCTGTGGCAGGGCTTGTTTATTTGTTAATGCCAACGGAATCGACTCAAGCACCCGACTTAGTTTCTATTATCTTGATGTATCTGGCCGGAATTGGGTGGGGCATTTACACATTGGCAGGAAAGAAATCGTCAAACGCACTGCAATCGACCACCGCTAACTTTGGATTCAGCTCGCTAGTTATCCTTGTGGCATTGAGCTTATTAGTTTTAATACCTAATGCATTAACGCAAGTGTCTATCACTGAGCAAGGTTTGATTTACGCGGTTATATCGGGCTCTGTGGCTTCTGGTATCGGTTATAGTTTGTGGTATTACGTAGTGAAAAAACTGAATACCGTGGTTGCGTCTATTGCACAGCTTTCTGTTCCAGTTATCGCGACACTTGGTGGCGTATTACTGTTATCTGAACCTGTCACTATGCAATTTATAGTCTCATCAACCGTTATACTTCTTGGGATAAGCTTGGTTCTTGTCGCACCTAAACTTAAGAAATAAAGAGTTCAATCATTAACTTCTATGGCTAAACCAAACAAGAAACAACCGACCAAGACGGTTCAGATTTTCTGTGCCAAATGCAAAACGCAGCTTTTTAAGTATCGGAAAGGTGGCAAAGGTGCACTCGTGAAATGTTTTAAGGAGCGTATCGTTGAAGATTTCACGAAAAAACCATGTGTGTGCCCTGAATGCGGGATTGAATTTGCGCGAGACACTTTGGTTCGAGGTACGCCAGCCTACAAGTTTGTTGGTGGCAAGGTAACGATGAAATAACGTGTCACATTAAAACGAGCAAACAATGCTGAAACTAAAAATGCCACAGCGCAGTTTGTGTGTGGCATTTCAACGTTGCTTTTGATACTCAGAGTAAAGAATTGAGCTCAGTAAGCTCTGACACGCCCTTGAAGCTTAAGAAGTAATAGCGAAACAATTGCGCCTGTGGTATCACACAGCATATCTTTCTGTGCATCCCAAATATCACCTTGTGAGCCAAGGAACGCGATACCTTCATCACCACCTGCAATCTCCGCGTACCACCACTCGATAATTTCATAACCTGCAGCCACACTCATGATCGCAAATAGCGCAAAGAAACATGCCAGCACCGGTTGAGCCAGTTTTTTACGAATCAAGTACTCAGCGAGTGGGTAAGCATAAAGGCCAATTGAGAAATGCGCGACACGATCAAAGTTATTACGCTCAGAACCTATCATGTTGTTGAACCAATCAAATGGCACTTCTGCGAAGGTATATTTCGCGCCTATCGTATGCAAAATTAGCCAGATAAACATTAAAACGTAAGCTGTCTTAGTGAAGGTGAGCTTTGTTGATAACCACCAGATTCCCACCAATATCGCAAGCGCTGGGACAATTTCGGCAATCCATACCGCTCTTGAAGAGGGAGCGAACGCTGAAAATAGAAACACAGTCAGATACAGCGTCGTCAATGACAGCAATGGTCGATTTTGAGCAAGTGGCGTGATTGTCATATCAAGATCTCTCGTCGAAGTTTTTAATAGTGTTACACAATAATGAACAGTGTTCAATTGGGTCTTAATCACCAGATTTGTTGAAAAGTGGTGTTATCGCCCAGTATCTAGACAAACGGTTGCTAGAGTTTCACAAAAGTTTGATTTACAACAAAGCGATCCTTAAAATCGCTCTATTACTACATAACAAGAAAGAAAGTCATGAAACTGGAAACTGTCGATTACCTTGCTGACGACGCAGCAGAACAATTTGTTCGCTCTCTACGTGAAACTGGTTTTGGTGTTCTTAAGAACCACCCAATCCCGAAAGAGCTTGTTGAGTCAATTTACGAAAACTGGTACCAATTCTTCATCTCTGAAGAAAAAGAGAACTTCCACTTTAATGTTGAAACACAAGATGGATATTTTCCACCTTCAGTGTCTGAAGTTGCTAAAGGCCACACTGTAAAAGACATCAAAGAGTACTTTCACGTATACCCTTGGGGCCAAATCCCTGAACAGCTGAAAGAACAGATTCTAGATTACTACCAACGTGCGAATGCTTTTGCTCAAGAGCTGCTAGGTTGGGTTGAAGCTCATGCTCCTAAAGAAGTACAAGATAAATTCTCTATAGCGTTATCAGAAATGATCAACGGCAGTGAACAGACTCTGCTTCGTGTTCTTCACTACCCACCAATGCAAGGTGATGAAGAGCCAGGTGCAATCCGCGCTGCGGCACACGAAGACATCAACTTACTGACGGTTCTTCCTGCTGCAAGCGAGCCGGGCCTTCAAGTTAAAGCTCAAAATGACGAGTGGCTAGATGTTCCATGTGACTTCGGTAACATGATCATCAACATCGGTGACATGCTTCAAGAAGCATCTGGTGGTTACTTCCCATCGACAACTCACCGTGTAATCAACCCATCAGGTGAACGCCAAGAGAAGTCTCGTATCTCTTTGCCTCTATTCCTTCACCCGAAACCAGAAGTAGTGCTATCTGAAAAGTACACAGCAAACGAATACCTAATGGAACGTCTAAGAGAGCTTGGCGTTATCTAGTCAGTTCAATGCTTCGTCCCTAAAATTGGGATAGATGTGAAAGGTCAGCTAAGTCGCTGACCTTTTTTGTATCCGTACCAAAGAATTGCGGCTTTATTACTAACGGTTGTATTCAACGAAATGGTACTCAGTTTTGACGATAAAAGGTGCCTTTAAGCCAAACGTTAGAAAGTTGTTTGTCCTTAAGCTCGACAAATCTTAGAAAATCGCTTTCAATTAAAGAAGATACGCAACGGATGCGAAACAGGTTACTTATAGTATCCACAGTTCTAGAAATCCATTAATTCAGAGAAGCTAACTGAGTCAACTATGTCGAATTATCAAGATGTGAGAGCAAACTTTCATTGCCATATGGAAAACCCATTGCTTTGGCCGATAATGGAAGTGCTTAAGCAAAAGCCAAGCGGATGGAAAGTACACACATTGGCAGCTCATCTGAACGATCTTGGGTTTGTGCCAGTGTTGGATGCTGTGCCTGAGAAAGAGTTGTTTAAAAAGAACTTCCTTATCATGAATGCGCTTTATCAGCTTCAAGAAACCTTACACCCAGATGGTTGGCTCCAAGTCCAAGCGATGGACATCGAATTGATGAATGGTCGTTATCACGGAAGCAGTCACAGCATCGATCATCAAGACCCACTTCGAGAATACTACATTAATTGGGTTAACTATGAAGCGGATGAAGGTGAAGTCAAAAGGCTGTTGAACGAATTTTGGACTCGGTATAGAAAGTATGTGGGTGGTGATGAACTCGATATGGATCGAAGTCGAGCATTGAACCTGTTTGAGTTACCTTTAGACGCGACACACCATGAAATTAGAAAGCGCTGGCGACAATTGGCTTTGCGCTGGCATCCAGATCGGGACGAGGGAAATACGGCGAAATTTCAGACGCTCTGTGAAGCATGGAATGTATTACGAAGCTCGTAACCTAACGAAGTCTCTAGCTACGTCTACGTCTAATGCAACTCTAAAATAAAAAGCCCCATACTATGAATCTAGAGTGGGGCTTTCTTGGTATTAGGAGTTATCTTTGTTTTGGCCACTTTTATGCTCAAACGCATAATCGAGTACTTTACGGATATATGGCGCGCCGACTTTTGAACCGCCGTTACCGTGTTCAATGACCACCGTCGCGACATATTCAGGGTGCTCATAAGGTGCGAAAGCCGTGTAAAGCGCATGGTCGAGTAAATGCTTAGCCAACTTTTTCGAGTTATAGACCTGATCTTTCGCAAGATCAAAGACTTGTGCCGTACCTGATTTTCCGCCGCTAGTGTAGCTAGTTCCCTTAAATGCGCGCCTGCCGCTACCTCGGCTGCCGTGGTTTACGAGTCGCATCGCATTGATTGGCACATCCCAAATTCTATCCGGTACTTCGGTGATTGAGGGCATTGGCTCCGGTTCGACAAGTTGTTGTGTACTGAAATCTTCACCATGATCTAAGGTGGCTCTTAAGATATGAGGTGGCATCACCTTACCATGATTAACCAATACTGACGTTGCTTTAGCAAGTTGCATAGGTGTCGATGTCCAATAACCTTGGCCAATACCAATCGGAACTGTGTCACCCTGATACCAAGGGGTGCGATAACGCATCATCTTCCATTCTCGAGTCGGCATGTTGGCGGTACTTTCTTCATAGATATCAATGCCTGTCGGTTCACCAAATCCAAATCGGTTCATCCAACTTGAAATTCGGTCAATACCCAAATCGAAAGCGGTTTGATAGAAGAATGAATCTACCGACTCTTCAATGGCTTGAGTGACATCGACAGGTCCGTGACCCCAACGTTTCCAGTCACGCCACGATTTAGAGTTTCGTTTAGAGCCAGGAATTCTCCAAACGCCATGGTCGTTACGGATGGTATCTTCAGAGATGACATGTTCTTGCAGTCCTGCCACAGCCATAAATGGTTTAACGGTTGAGGCAGGAGGATAAACGCCTAGAGTGGTGCGGTTAACCAACGGGTGAGCCGGATCATTCAATAAACGTTGGTAGTTCTTACTCGAAATGCCGTCGACAAATAGGTTAGGGTCGTAACTCGGGCTTGATGCCATCGCCAACACGCTGTTGTCTTTCGGATCGAGAATAACCGCGCTTCCAGTTCGGTGATCAAGTTGCTCAAAGACGTATTTTTGCAGCTCAAGGTCAATATTTAACACGATATCTTTACCAGCTACTGGCGGCACGTACTCAATGGTTCGGACTATTCGCCCACGGCTGTTTACTTCGACTTCTTGATAACCTTTGGTGCCGTGCAGAATATCTTCGTAATAACGTTCAACACCCAGTTTTCCTATGATTGTTGTAGCTTGATAATTCGCTTCTATCCCTTGTTCTTCAAGCTTTCTGAGATCGCTATCATTGATGTGCGCCACGTAACCAAGAACATGGGTAAGCACCTCACCATTCGGGTAAAAACGCTTTAAGCTGGTATCGATAGATAAGCCGGGGAACTGGTACTGGTGCACGGAGAACTTGGCGATCTCTTCCTCCGTTAAGTTCTCTAGAATAGTCACAGATTTAAAACGGCGGGTGTTGTGATAGCGTTTTTTGAAACGAGCGATCTGCTCTGCATCACGGGGGACATATTTGTCTAGCTTGGTGAGCATTGCATCGACATCATCGGTTTGCTCAGGAATCATGGTTAGATCAAAGACAAGCTTGTTCTCTGCAAGCAACACGCCGTTACGGTCGTAAATAAGTCCACGAGTAGGGGCGATAGGTAATACTTTGATTCTGTTGCCATCGGCACGAGTTTGATAGCTTTTAAAATTTTCAACTTGAAGTCGGTATAGATTGCCGACTAAGACAAGAGTGAACATCAAGATCCCACAAAACGCGACGATTACGCGGTTTTTGAATAGGTTCACTTCGATTTTATGGTCACGCATCTTAACGCGTTTATGATTCATTGAAGCCTCAAGGGTCTGTTACATTTGGTTACACTTGTCGAATCGGGACTTTATCTGAATATCACTAGGGTTTTGTAAAAGCTGTGTCATGTTTTGAGGGATCGACAGCATTAGATGGCGGTAAACAGTGCCTTTAATTTTCTCATTACAAAAGATGATAAGTAATTGATGTAAAGATTGGTTTTATGAATTTATAAAGTTCAAGAGTTTTGACGACACTAGAGGTTAGGTCAAAAGAGGTTAGATAAATTTACGGCCCTCAGAATGAGAGCCGTAGAAGGTTAATTTGCTTATTTAGTGGCTTAGAAGCTTTAGTAAATTAGAAGATTAAAACTTCAAAAACCTAGAAGCACAATAAATCTGATATTTAACGAAATCAGTTCGAAGGCTTGAACTGAGATTTACGCATACGGTTCAGAGCAGCCATCACATCTAACGTTCTTGGTTTCGCTAGGTCACCGTAGTTAGGCATGTTAGCGTGCCATTCGTTTTCTAAAATAGCGTTAAACTCTTTAGCAGGGTTGTTTGACCAACCTGGAGTTTGTGCGAATTGGAACCAAGCCCAACCGATCGCATTCACTTCAGACGGTGATTCTAATTGCTCAAGCGCAGAAAGGTCTGCAAACTCTTTACCAAAACGCAGTGACTCTTTGCCTTTAGCATTAACACGGAATTTACCGTCAGTCAGAATGTTCATCAGTGAAGCACGGTTCAATGAACGCGGTACAAACGTTTCTAAAGCAGTTTCACATTCGTTAGTACGCTGAGTAGGGTGCTGAGCAATCACGTCTTTTGCTTTTTCAGTCACATCTACCGCTTGGTAGTCGTGCATTTGAATCACAGTGTTCGCGACATCTAGGTAATCACCAGAGCCACCCATTACAACAATGGTAGAGATATCCATCTCTTCACGAAGCTGACCAATGCGGTCGACAAGTGGTGTGATTGGCTCATCGCCTTTTGACACTAGCGCTTGCATACGCTCGTCACGAATCATGAAGTTAGTCGCTGACGTATCTTCATCGATAAGTAGAGTTTGAACGCCGGCTTCAATCGATTCTTGTAACCAAGCCGCTTGAGACGTAGAACCTGACGCATCTTGTGTGCTGAAGTCAGATGTGTCTTTCTGCATTGGTAAATGGTTGATGTAGTTTGACAGGTTCAAGCTGTGCACACATCGACCATCTTCAGCGCGGATCTTCATCGTATCAATCGCAGTTACAATGCCTTCGCGACCGTCACCAGGAATATGGTTGTAGATAGAACGTTCAACGGCGTTCAACAGTGTCGATTTACCATGGAAACCACCACCAACGATCAGCGTAATGCCTTTTGGAATGCCTAGGCCGGTCACGTCACCTTGGTTTGGAGTATTTAACGTAACACTCAATGATTCTGGAGCCGCGAAAGGTACCGCGTCTTTCATTGGAAGGTCGCAGTTACCCGCGATACGAGGTAACACACTGCCGTTTGCAACGAAAGCGGCTAGGTTGTTTTCATCCAATTGAGCACGCAGCGCTTCTTGGTCTTCAATCGTTTCACAATGTTTGATCATTGCATCGATGTTTAACTCACGCTCAAGCGTCGCGCGACGAATAAACTTCGGTAAGTAGAAAGTGATGATGTTGTTCGCTTTCTTAGCAAGAATGCTACGACCATCAGCTGGTAAATTAATACGGAAACGAATTTCGATGCCGTGGTCTGTGAATACAACAGCTGTGTTGTCTAATACGGTTTGACCCGTCAGCGCGATAGAAACGGTCGACTCTTGTTTCGCGAACTCAGAGAAGCTACGTGCGATAAAGTCACGAGCGGCTACTTGGTATTCGTAAGATTTTTCTTTCAGCCAATCTAACCCGGTCAAAGACCACGCGCGCGTTGCACGAAAACGAGAAGCTGACGCGTATGGGTCACCTTGGATGTGGTCGATGTGTAATTCAAAATCAGCAAAGTCGTATTGACCTTTAATTTGTTGATATGCACGGTAGTTTTGTTTTTCGAGCTTTTTAAGCTTTGCAGTCAACTGATCCATAACGAGGAATGCCTATATAAGGGGAAAGATAAAAACAGAAAGGCGGCGATTATAAAAATCACCACCTTTAGAGTAAAGAGAAAGTAGGCCTAAATCCAAAACTAACTGCTCTTTTTCGCTTTAAGCGTAACGAGTTGTCCCCAAATAGTTTTGATTGATTAAGCTGTGTTCGAATTCTTGGCTCGGCATTGGTCTTCCGTAAAGGTAACCTTGGCCCACATCGCAGCCTTCGTTAATAATAAATTGCTCCTGAACCTCCGTTTCTATGCCTTCAATCGTCACTTTTAAGTCGAGCTTTTTGGCAATTTGGACAATAGAACGAACAATTTCCGAGTCTTCGTGTGAGTTGAGCATTTGGTCGATAAAGCTCTTATCAATCTTAATGGTGTCGAATGGGAACTTCTTCAGATAACTGAAGGAGGCGTAGCCCGTACCGAAGTCATCTAGTGACAATGTAACGCCAATATCGTGCAAAGATCCCAAGGTATTCTTGGCAACCACTTCATCTGCTATCAGTCCACTCTCCGTAACTTCAAGTTCTAAGAAACGAGGCTCTAAATGATAGGTTTCGAGTAGGTGAACCACTTGTTCCGCAAAGTGTACGTTCTTGAGTTGAATTGCAGACACATTCACAGCCATCTTGAAATCTTCAACGTATTCGGACCACTCTTTGGCTTTTTCAATCGCATTGCGTAAAACAAAGCTGCCCACTTCGAAAATCAAACCGTTTTGTTCAGCCATGTGGATCAGGGTTTCGTTAGAGATATCACCCAAAACAGGATGTCGCCAACGAAGCAAAGCTTCAGCACCGACCCAGCGATGCGTCAACGGGCTAACTTTGGGTTGAAAGTAGAGCATAAGGTCATCATTACGAACGGCTTGAAGCAAATAGCCTTCGATCTTATTAATGTGAGTTTGTTCTTCGGTATGGGATTGAGAGTAGTAAGCGAACTTTTGTCCTGAATCTTTGCAGGCTAACATCGCTTCAGAAGATTTCTGCAGAATGCTTTCCGCGTCATCTTCGTCGTTCGTAATTGCAATCCCAATAAACGCGTGCAAATGCACTTTGTCACTTTCGATGTCGAATTCTGAATGACCAACTTTAACGAGCGTCTGGCAAAGTTCTTCAAGGCGATGGTGTAAATCTTTAACACTAAACGCCAATACGAGGTCAACCGAAGTAGGGCGTGCAGTTAATACATCGATATCAGAAATACAGTCGATGCGTTTTCGGTATTCAACAAGCACTTGGTCTAACGCGTTATAGCCGTAGCGTGCTTGTATGCGTCTACCGTTGGTAAAACCAATATGAACGACTGCAAATGAGCTGTCTGTCAGCCTTCTCTGTGACAGTAGCTTGTGGTTTAAGCGAGATTCAAATGCGTTTCGGTTTAAAAAGCCGGTGCCGAGGTCGTGATTCTTTTGGAAGTTAATCTTCTGTTCAGCCGCTTTTCGTTTATCAATTTCTTGATTCAACGAGTAATTAAGGCTCGCGAGATCTTTAGTGCGATTGTAAACGCGGTTTTTTAGGTCGCGATTCATTTGGGTAAGCTTGGCGTGTTGGAATAGGGTTTTAAGCTGAGATTCAATCGAAGTCCGAAAGCTCTCTAACAGTTTGATATAAGTAGGGGTGTAGTGATTCTCTTTCGAGTCCAAGATACAAATGGTGCCAAACAGTTCACCGTTAGGCCAAAGTAATGGAATACCACAATAGGAGACTAAGCCGAGTTTGATGTCTGGGTTGTTGTCCCACTTAGGATCGGCAAGCGCGTTAGGCACAAGAAGCTGTCGTTGAGTTTCCATCACTGTTTCGCAGTACAGCCCATTCCCCAGCGTTTCAGAATCACCTTTGTTGTATGGGTTGTTCTCGCTACGACTGGTTGAAAAAACTTCAATGTAATTGGCGTGAACACGCATGATTAGTGCTGCGGGCACTTGAGTAATTTGAGCTAAGAGATCGACAATATTCTGCCAACCGTGCTCCATATCGTCTGGGATATCTAAATCGAGAGTTTTTATTTTCTTCATATGACTCCGAGTCAATTATGCTAAATGCATCAACACATCCTGTGTTAATTATGATGAACCAAAGAAAACTGTGAATCTTACGTTAACTAAGTATAAGAAATGTTGCACGAAAAAACCTCCGCAATTATGCAGAGGTTTTCAAATGTGAATCCGGGTCTCAGTAATGAGATAATTTTAGATTAAGGCTTTAACTTTATAAAATCTTCTGTATTAAGTTTCTGGCTATAATCTACCGATGGTTGAGCAAACCCATTTAATTGTAGAAATTCTTCTTTAAACCCTTGGTAATCCCCTAAGGTTTGGAAGTTATTTTCGTCCATCTTTTCTAGCAGTTCAGTTACGTGCGCTTGGGTTTCTGGGTCTAATTCCCAATCATCCATACGGATCAATCGCTCACCATCAAGTGGTACTTTGGATTGACCATAAAGTTTTCTGCCAAACAGACGCTGCATTTGTTGGATACAACCTTCGTGGGTCTCTTTCTCTTTCATCACCTTATACAAAGCAAGTAAGTAAGGGCTTAATCCAGGGATGAAAACGCTCGCTTTAGTGACTAGGGCTTTACATACCGCCGCGTAAGCGTTGCCATCAAAGTTAGCTAACTCTAGATTAAGAGCGTGGCTGGTTTGGTGAAGGTCGATCTTAGCGCGTCCCAATGTACCGTCTAAATAGATAGGATGTGTGACTTCTGGACCCACATAAGAAAACGCGATTGTCTTACAACCCGGAGCAATAGATTCTGCGTTGATGAGCTCATCTATCCATTGTTCCCAATCTTCGCCTCCCATCACTTTGAGTGTGCTTTCGGCTTCTTCTTCCGTCGCGGCTTCAAGCGTGTTGGTGACCCAGTTGTCGTGTTCCAGAGAAATGGTTGCGCCAGTTACGCTTTCACCAATAGGTTTGATGGCAGAGCGCCAAAACTCATCGGAATCTGGTTTAGGACGAACGCCTGCAGCTAAGCTATAGATAATCAGATCCACTTCACCTTCGAAGTAGGTTTCAATGGCTTCGACAACTTGTGAGCGTGTTTCTTGCGAAAATGCGTCGCCAACGATGTTGATAGCAGTGCGTTGCTCTCGTTCGGCTTCTTTTTTGAAGTAGATGTTGTTGTACCAACCAGCACTACCTAGGGATTTTTCGTTTGGACCGCGCTCGAATGAGACGCCGATAGTGTCAGCTTTTGCGCCGCCAAAGGTAAGGGCAATACGAGCGGCAAGGCCAAAGCCTGAGGAAGCGCCGATAATCAGTACTCGTTTAGGGCCATCTTTGATTTGCGGCGCACTCTTAACAAACTTGATTTGTTGCTTTACGGCTTCTTGACAGCCAAGAGGGTGAGCGCTTTTGGCTACCACACCCTTGATAACAGGTTCGATCAGCATAAATAACCTTACAGTTAACGGTGATATGCACTCAGGCTAACGTAAAGCTGTGTAAAATTTATTGAGCTAGACCATTAAAACTTAAAGATACTGATATAATTCTTCGGCGACGAATTCAGCAATCCAAGGTTGAGCTTCTGGTTTTGGATGCAGTCCATCGTTCATCATCCACTCAGGTTTGAGGATGATATGCTCTAGGAAAAACGGCAAAAGTGGCACGTTTTGTTGATCAGCAAGCGCTGCAAAAACGTATTCAAACTGCTGGTTGTAACGCTTTCCGTAATTTGGTGGGATTTTAATCTGCATCATTATAGGTTTGGCGCCCGCAGCTTTTATCTGCTCAATGATCTGCTCAAGATTTGCAGACATCAGCTTAGGTGGGAAACCACGAAGTCCATCATTCGCACCAAGTTCGATAAGAACGGTGTCTGGAGCATGTTCTTCAAGCAATTGTGGTAGGCGGGCTAAACCATTGCCCGTTGTATCACCAGAAATACTCCCGTTAACCACGGTTACCGTTTTGTCATGCTTTGCTAACGCGTCTGGTAACAGGCTTGGCCAACTCTGTTTGATGTCCATGTTGTAACCAGCACTCAGGCTATCACCAAGGACCAGTAACTTAGAATCTAAGCGGGTATCTTGAGCCAAAGAAGCGGTTGAAAATAAAATAAAGAATAAAAAGGAAATTAGTCGAGTCATGCATACATCCATCATTAAAGCAGAAGCTGTTTCGAAGACAGTGTCTACTAATCAAGAACATTTAACAATCCTAGAGCACGTCGATATCGATATTCGTGAAGGCGAAACTGTCGCGATTGTCGGCACGTCTGGCGCGGGTAAATCGACCTTAATGACGCTGCTTGCTGGTCTTGATGTACCAACGAAAGGCGAAATCAGTTTATTAGGACAGCCACTTTCACAGCTTGATGACGAGGCAAGAGCGAAGATCCGCAGTGAATCGGTAGGGTTTGTATTTCAAAGCTTCTTATTAATTCCAAGCCTTTCTGCGCTGCAAAATGTCACGTTACCTTGTTTGTTGAAGGGAGCAGACGAAGACATCGAACGCGCGACTGCTCTGCTTGAATCAGTAGGCTTGAAAGACAGGCTTGATCACTTGCCGTCTCAACTATCGGGTGGTGAGCAACAAAGGGTCGCGTTGGCGCGCGCATTTATGATTAAGCCAAAAATTCTTTTTGCCGATGAACCCACAGGCAACCTAGACCAACAAACTGCTGCCAAAATTGTCGAGTTGTTGTTTGAATTGAACTCATCCCATGGCACAACGTTAGTTTTGGTGACACACGATCCTAAGCTTGCACAACGTTGCCAAAGAACACTTAAGATGCATGTCGGTCAGATAGAGGAAGTCTAAATTGAATTCATCAAACGGACTGAATAAACGCCTGTTTTCATGGAGTATCGAAGAGATTCGACACGGTCAGTTGTGGCCAGTTTCAATCGCTTTAACGCTTATTATTGCTTGTGTATTTGCATTGTCGGCGCTGGCCGAACGTATGGAGCAGGTAATTGTTAAGCAGGGCAAAGATGCGCTTACTGCCGATATCGTGTTTATCTCAGCAAACCCAGTTCCACAATCCTTATTAGACCTCACTCAAGTTGAACAGTTAGAAAGCTCTCAGTTGACTCGTTTTTCAACCATGGCATTCAGTGACAACTCGATGCAGTTAGTGACGGTGAAAGCGGTTGAAAGTAATTATCCATTACGCGGTGAAATGATCTTAGTGGGTGCTGATAAAGCATCAAGTAACCATGTTGAGCCAGGGGAACTTTGGTTAGACGAGCGTATATTTGCACAGTTAGAGGTTGAGATTGGTGACGTTGTCACTATTGGCGATGCCGATTTAGCGATAACTGGACGAATCACTCAAGAACCAGGCTTAAGCTTTAACCCATTCCAACAGATGCCAGCCGTTCTGATTCATACAAGCGATATTGATGCCACGGGAGCGATTCAACCGGGCAGTCGTGTTAGTTTTAGGCTGTTTCTCAACGGTGATGATACAAAACTGCAAGCCGCGCAAGACAGCGTAGAATTAACACCAAGCGATCGCTGGCGTACTCAAGATTCTGCGAGCCGTACTAACGACATGTTCGAAAGCACGACTCAATATCTTTCGTTAACCGTTGCTATTGTTGTGATCATGGCTGCGACCACTTTGGTACTCACTTGCCAACATTATGTTGCGAGTCGCCGTAAAACCATCGCGATGCTTAAGAGTTTGGGTGCAAGCAAGCAGTGGATCGTTAAATGGTTGTCTGTACAGGTATCTTTATTAGTGGTTATCGGTGCAGTACTGGGAATAACTATCGGTATCGGCTTAGAGTTTTTGCTTCGTATACCTCTGGGTGACTTATTACCAACGCCACTTCCTAGCTATGGTATTGAACCTGCAATCTTGGCGATTTTATCAAGCATCTTAATTGGTGTTCCTGCTCTTGGTATCCCGTTAATTGGCTTGGTCAATACCTCGGCAATCAGCGTTATCCAATCAAGTCACCAGTCCAATGAAAGCTACAAGAAATATTTGTTGTTACTGGTACCGATTATTCCAATGATGCTGATGTATGGCGACAATCTATTGGTATGGATAGTTCTAGCGGGTATCGCTTGCCTGTTCTTAGTACTTGCGGTCGTTAGTACGCTTGTTCTGCGTTTGGTTGGCAAGTTACCGACATCTACGTCTATGCGTTTAGCATTGAGCAGAATTAATCGCACACCTTTAGCAACGGGGATTCAATTTGGCTCTTTAGCGCTTTCACTGATGTTGCTGTCTATCATCTGGTTGGTAAGAAGTGATTTACTGTCAGATTGGCAACAAACCTTACCCGAGAACGCACCGAATGCGTTTGCACTTAACATTGCAAGCTATGAGAAAGACAGTTATCTCGAGACGATTGATGCAAACGAAGTAGAGCGTACTCAAGCGTTTCCAATTATCCGAGGACGACTGACGACGATAAACGGTGTTGAAGCGTCGGAATACAGCGATACCTCAGGCGAAACAGACGCACTAAGTCGAGAGATCAACTTCACTTGGGGAGATAGCTTACCCGAGTACAATGAAGTGTTAGAAGGTAACTGGACGCAAGAGCATGGCGTATCTGTGGAATCGGATGTCGCGGAGCAACTGGATCTAAAGATTGGCGATGAGCTGTCATTCACAATCAACAGCCAGAATGTTTCTGCCAAGGTGAATAGCATCCGCAAAGTCGAGTGGCGAGAAATGAAGCCGAACTTCTACTTCATTTTTACTCCAGATGTCTTGAGTTCAATCCCTTCTACTTGGCTCGTGAGCTTCAGATTAGAAGAACAACACAATCAGATGCTCAATGAACTCTCTCGAAATCATCCAACCGTGAGTTTGATGGATATTCGTAAGATGGGTAGCAAGATCCAAGAGTTGCTTAAGCAGATTGTTTGGTCGATAACGGTACTTGCGGCGTTAGGTGTGGTGGCGGGGCTGTTGCTTATCTTCACTCTATTGCGATTGAGCTTATCTCAAAGACAACAAGAGATACGCTTGTATCGAACATTAGGCGCGAGTAAGAAGCGAATTCTCAATACTATTTGGTGTGAGTACGGTTTAATGGCGTTAGTCGCAGGCTCAATTGCAGCCCTTGGTTCTGAGCTCAGCGTGGCAGGAGTGATGAACTTTGGTTTTGAGTTACAACCTTCACTTCACCCGATGTTGTGGATAGCGCTACCGGTGCTAACGTTCATCACATTAGCCGCGGTAGTGAATAGCTTAATCAAACGTTTGTTGGCACCAGTAAACAAGGATTTTGGCTAGTCGTTAGCGAGATCTAGCCAAGCGCTTAAAACGGTCTAAAAGTGAGATTATTTATACTTAGTCATGCACTATTTATAATACGTCGCTTTAGACCGTTTTTTATTTAACCAACCGGTAGCATAAGTAAAAAATATCGCACCTTAGATTCCACTGTTTTTAGCATTTTTTAAAACTAATTACCCAATAATGCCGATTTAATGAACAGCGGTTAGTCCCTGTAAACAAAGGGTTTGCGCAACTTAGCAAGAACGTTATCAACAGTTATCCACAAAAACGGTGGATAACTTTAGGGATAAGTTAACCGCTATGTTTTAAGAGTACTGAGGCAGCCTTTATGTGGCGTCACTTAGGACAAATTTGACTGTTAGAATAACCTTTAAAACCCTATCTGGAGTTATTGAGTCAAGAGATTATTTATGTTTTTTACATAGATATTAAATCCCGCCTATCTAAGACCTTGATAAAAATGTGTTTTAATTCATCGCAGAACAAAAGTAGAATAGAGGCAGTTAATCTTATTCTACAGAACACGATGAACCACAACAAAACGGATACAAATCAACCTTCTATTGCCATTGTTGGTGGTGGTATTGCCGGAACAACGAGCGCGATTCACTTTAGTGAGTTGGGTTTTAAGGTCACTATCTTAGAAAAAGGGCCGAGTTTGGTTAATGGTCCACCAATTTGCCACCTGCACGCTGGCGGCAATTTGTATCGAGATATTTCTGTAGAGCAGTGTCTTCAATTGCTCACACAGTCAATTGATACCGTCCGCTTATTCCCTCATACGATCAATATTCGTCCGACAATCATCGCCGTTCCGCACAGTGATGGTGGAGAGCCGTTGGATCTGCTTCCTCGTCTCAAGATAATCAAAAGCGCTTATGCCGATCTTGTTAAACAAGATAAAAGCAACCAAGTGCTCGGTGATCCGGAAGAGTATTATAAGCTGTACAGCAAAGAAGATTTATTAGCACTTTCTGCGAAAACACAGCCTCTGAAACCAACATCGCTTGATGATTGGTGTATTCCTTTCGCCAAGCATACGGATTTAGAGACCCTAAAGTATCCTGTTGCGATGGTCCAAGAGTATGGCTGGAGCGTATTCCGACTTTCTGCGACCGCTCAACTCTCTTTGGGGCAACAAGCTAACTGTACTGTGTTAACCAACAGCCGATTACAATCTGTTGAGTCGACAGGTCAAGGTTGGTCTTTGACTTATACCGATGCCGAAAACCAAAGCTGCCAACTAACGACCGATTACTTGATTAATGCGAGTGGGTTTGAAACGGGTATCGTAGATGACTTTGTTGGCTCTAAGCAGCAAAGACTTGTTGAGTTTAAAGCTGCATACGTTACAGAGTGGCCATATTCGCAAGAATGTAAGGAAGAGTGGCCAGAAGTTATCTTCCATGGCCCGAGAGGCACACCGCAAGGCATGGCGCAATTAACGCCGTATGCTGATGGTGTGTTCCAACTTCACGGCATGACAGAAGGGATTACTCTGTTTGAGGGTGGGCTTGTTTCATCGTCAACAGACTCGTCACAGCCACAGTTGCCTTCGAAGCTGCTTAAGAAAATCGTATCGGGTTGGAGTGAAGATCAGCTTGAATTAAGAACTCGCGCGGCAATAACGCATATGTCTCAGTTCATCCCAAGTTTCAGTTCTGCATTGGTCGGTGGTAAACCTTTGTTTGGTGCACAACAGATTCCGGGAACCGATCCAAGCTTAAGAGCTTCAGACGTTTCATTCTGTGGGGATCGCTATGCTCGACTTGAAGTAGTAAAAGCTTCTTCAACATTAGAAGCGGCACAAAAGGTCGCTGAGCAATGGTTTGATGTATCAGAGGCGGCATCTATTGAAGACACACACTCAGTGACAATGTCACTTAATCTAAATGATATTGAAAACAGAGCGATAGATTTGACACAAGAACGTGGATACCCAGAAGCGCTTGCCAAGGTGTCAGGTCAAGATCACGCTTAATAGCCTATAATTAGTCTATCATCATCGACTGCGTTTAATTTCTTCAATTCGGCTTACTGTAATAGGTAAGCCGAATCTTCATTTCAACATCTGCTTAGATACCGAACCTCATCTAAATGACATCTTCCTAGTTGATTATTCTCAGCTACATAGCATTTAGCACATAACACATCGCAAAAACTAATAGCCGAAAAACTGAGCCCATTGGCACCAAACATCTTGTAAGCCCAAGCGATCGCCCTTGCTGAACGATATCGCATGTCCAGGTTTTGCTTGCGCCAAGCGTGGTAAATCGATTCTGGCGACACATCCTATCTTCGGATAACCACCTATGGTCTGTCTATCATTAAGCAGCACGATAGGCTGTCCATCTTGTGGAATTTGAATCGCACCTAAGGCAATGCCTTCTGACAATAGCGAAATGTCAGGCGAGTCGACGGGTTCGCCACTGAGTCGATAACCCATCCGATTTGAGTTTTGGTCAACGTGATACTGCGCGTTATACAAAGTCTCTTTTGCTGACTCGGAGAATAGCTCGCTTTGATAGCCTTCAATCACTCGTAGGTTCACGGGTAGATTGTAATCAGGCGTGTATCGGAAGGTAACACTTACCGCTTTAAATGAATGTGATAGTTGGTGCTGGGTAAAAGCTATTTGTTGCCCTTGTTGGCATGGCTCTCCATCTTGCGTTAATCCACCAATCTTTTCACGAGTGACTGTAGAGCAGCTATCAAGAGTTGATGGAACATCGAAACCGCCCTTAATGGCTAAATACGCCCTTAGACCATTTTTAGGCAAACCAAATGAGAGAACTTGCCCCTTAAAAGCTTGAAAATTGCTCCAGTTAGCCTGTGGTTTACCATCGAGTTTCGCTTGTAAATCACCCCCGCATAGTGCCATCTCGCAATCAAAATCGATTCTCAACGCACATTGCCCAAGCGTGATTTCCAACGCCGCTTGGTTGACTGGGTTGCCCAATAGATGGTTAGCCCAGCTATAAGAGTAGTCATCAACCGGTCCACCTTGCGTTAATCCAAGATGAGCAACACCAAATCGCCCAAAGTCTTGAATCAAACTCAACGGGCCGGGCTTAATCACTGTCAGTGTTGGTTTAGTTTTTGTCTTAGCCATTTACGATGCCTCCACCCAACTCTACAAATTCTTTTTTTGAAATCGCTATGAAACGGACGGTATCACCAACATTAAGCAGAGACAGTGGTCTTTGCGTGATATCGGCGTTCTTCAACTGGCTATGATCGAACAACGGAAGTGGGCAATTGCCAATAATATTCCAACCGCCCGGTGAATCCGAAGGGTACACAGCTGTTTTCGTATCCGCGATGGCGATACTGCCTTTGGGCACAATTAAGCGGGGTGTGGAGTGACGGGGCAAGGCAAGCTCATTAACCACATCCGACATAAAGGCAAAGCCAGGCGTAAACCCAATCGCACTGACGCTGTATGTCTGTGAGGTGTGATGTTGAATTATCTGGTCGAGCGACAGGCCTTTGTTTTGATATCGGTCTAAATCGAGCGCCGTTTCTGGTGAGTAATAGGCAGGAAGCTCAATCGTATCGCGAGTTTTACTAACACTAGAAAAGGACGACAGAGTATGACTCAACAAATTATTGAGCTGTTCAATGAGCTGCTGTTCTGATATTCGATAAGGGAGGTAGTCGACCAATATTGTTTGGTAAGCCGGTGTCACATTCATCAACACCGATGCTAAGTTTTGGCGAATGGCATCGGAAAAGTGAGCTATGTATTGCGCATATTCGGCGCTAGATTGATTATTTGAAGGCGATAGCGTCAAGGTCACCAAAACGCTGCATTCCGCGATTGGCGCTATATTGTATTCAATCTGATTCGTCGTCATTTCGTTTCCATACGTTTGTTATCTTGCCTTTTTTAGCTTACTTGGCGTGTCTCACTTCCGTGTCCAAGCCAATACAAGTCAATTAGATCTCACGAGCGATTAGACCATGCGTCATACCAATCACACGCTTCATACTAATTAAAAGCGTTGAGGTCTTGTCTGATTTTTCTAATTAATGCGATGGATTGAGGGTTATCACCATGAACACAGATAGTATCAGCTTCAATAGGCAGTCTTTCGCCCTCTAAAGTCGTAACCGAGCCATAGTTAATGATTTGCATAACTTGGTTATAGATATCGTCTTGATTGACGTAAACCGAGCCTTTTTGAGTACGTGGCGCTAATTGTCCGTTATTTAAATAAGCACGGTCGGCAAACGCTTCAAACAAGAGAGGCAAGTCATGGTCGTCAGCAATATCCAAATACTGTTGATTGTCTGATGAAGAGAGAATCATCAACGGGATGTTAAACTCAGCGACGGCTTGGGCTACCGCATTGAACACATCAATGTTTGCCATCATATCGTTATAAAGAGCGCCATGAGGTTTCACATAGCCAACAGTGGTATGGTGATAGCGGCAAAGGGCTTGTAATGCACCGACTTGATAACAAACCAGCTCACTGATTTCGTCCATGGTGTGTGGAATAGAACGGCGACCAAAACCAACGAGATCTTGATAACCGGGATGAGCACCAATTTGGGTGTGATAGTGCTGCGCCAGTTTTATCGTCTTGGACATAACGTGCGGATCAGACGCGTGGAAGCCACAAGCGATGTTTGCCATATCGACCCATTCCATGACCGACTCGTCATCGCCCATCTTCCAATTGCCGAAACTTTCTCCCATGTCGCAATTAAGCAAAATCTTCGTTGTCACGTGGTGCTAATCCTTTACGTTGAGGTAAGTAATGACGGTCTTATAAATACCATAAATAAACAGTGACCTAACTCAAACTTTCGACACCGTAGATTTACCAGTATGGCATTTCATATATAGTTGAACTATTGATTAAAGGATTAATATCTAACTGTATATTAGGTGAGCACATGATATCCCGCCAGGTTTGCTTAGGACTAGCATTAACGATACCTGTTTTTGTCTCTGCTCAAGAAAACTCTCTAGACCAGCTCATGTCGATGAGCCTTGAAGAGTTGTCTATGTTAGATGTTGAAATGGAAACGGCTTCGAAAGTGACACAAAAACTTACCGAGATTTGTGTCAACCAAGAGTCCGTATATGTGAGGATCTCTCATGAATTCTAAGTGGCTCAAGTACCGTATTAAGCTCGGTTTTACGAAACTCAGCCTTGCCACTATAGCTATGTTTATTGTGCCTTTGAATACATCGGCGGCTAGTTTCAAGCCTTATGAAGTGAAAGCGGTGTACCTTTTTAGAATTGCCAACTTTATTCGTTGGAACGACGAGAGCACCATGAATACGGTTAACTTCTGTGTGATTGGCGATGAGAAGGTAAGCAAAGCACTGACGTCGATTACACAAGGGAAATCTATTCGTTCTCTCGCTATTCAAGTACATCAATTGGTGACTCCTAAGTGTGATATCACTTATCTATCTGATCTCGATAATGATGAATTTAGCCGTAAAGCCCACTCACCACATACTGTGACGATTAGCGATATCCCAAACTTTACGGACATGGGAGGAGTCATTGAGCTAACGCACATCGATAATAAGCTAAAGCCTAAGATCAACTTAGTGAATGCAAGACGCGGTGACTACGTCATTGGCTCGAACCTGTTACGAATCGCTATAGTGGAGGGCCAATAATGTTGTCTTTCATTAATAACATATCGATTAAAAACAAGCTGATATTACCCATTATCATCTTCATCGCAGTCACTTTTGTCACGATCCAATCGGTAAATTACACTGTCACGTTTGAGAGAGAGAAAGAGAGTCTTATTCAGCGTGTTAAAGTGCTAGCACAAGGTGTTGCTTATAACTTGCAAGCCGCGATTTTATTTGAAGACAAGTCATCGGCTCAGGAAATATTGTCAGCTTTCGTCGCAGATAAAGATATTGTTAGAGTGAAGCTCTATGACATCAACGAACAGCTTTTTGCCAGCTATCAGGTGAGCAACACTCTGGTTCCAAGGCCAAACGCAGAAGAATTAGACGATATCGCCGATCATCAATTTGCCATCTCTGAGCATTTCATCTTCTTGCTCGTTCCAGTGACACTGGATGGCGCAGTGATCGCGAACTTGAGAGTAACAATATCGAAAGAGACGTTTAATTCGATCTTAACGAATATTTTCAAGGTTGCGGTCGTCTACCTGTTGTTTCTGGTGATGTTAGGCGGAGTAGTGGTCAAATTGGTGCAACGCTTGATTATCGAACCGATGTTTGACCTCAATGAGGCGATGCAAGCCTTTGTTGAGCGTCGTTCGAAGCAGCCTAAATTAGTCGTAACGAACCGCGATGAAATCGGCGATCTGGTTCGAGCTTTCAATACCATGTTAGAAAGGCTTCAACATCGCGATAACCAAATCAATTTTACGTTAGACAAGTTACAAGAAGAAAAATCATTCGCAAATGAGGTCATTGAAACCGTTCAGCACTCTTTGTTGGTGGTGGATGAAAAAGGGCTCATTCTTCATGCGAACGCAGCTACTCGGGATATTTTTAAATGCTCGGAAGCCTTTCTTGAGAATTTGTTGATCCAAGAGTTGATCGCGACCAAGCAAACGGGTTACTTACAAGATGTTATTGATGCCAATATTGAACTTAATGACGAATTGCTGGAAACCACCGATCTCTTTCAATCAAAACGCTGGCTTCGTGTGAGCAGTCGTTCTTTGACAAAACATGGTCGTATTCTTTATGCAATCCAAGATGTCACCGACATAGAAACGGCCATGAGTCGCCAACGTATTGCTGCGGGCGTTTTCGAAAACAGTAAAGACGGCTTGATCGTGCTCAACTCATCCAATGTGATAACCATGGTTAACCCAGCGATCACACAACTTCTCGGTTATCACTCTGATCTGCTGGTGGGCAAAACACCATTTGAAGTATTTTCGTGGCAGCAATTTTCATCATTGATGCCGACAATTCGCAGTTCGTTAGACAACTATGGTCAATGGCAAGGCGAAGTGTGGGAGAAAAGCGCGTCCGGCACGTTAGTTCCAATGTTTGTCAAAGTGAATCGAATTGCCTCAGACAACGAGAAAGACGAGTTTGATATGGTATTAACGCTGTCTGATTTATCCAACGTTAAAGAGATGGAAAGACTCGAACACTTGGCTCATCACGATGCATTAACCGGGTTAGCGAATAGAGCGCAGCTGTATAAGGTTATGGATGATGTTGTCACGTCGAGCCACTATTCAAATCAGCATTTTGCGGTTATTTACTTGGATTTGGATGGCTTCAAAGAAGTGAATGACAACTATGGTCACGATGCGGGTGACGAAATCCTTAAAGAAGTGTCAAACCGGTTATTATCTCAGGTAAGAGCGGGGGATTTGGTTGCACGTTTGTCGGGTGATGAATTTGTTCTTATTATTAAACAGACAAACAAAGTCTTATTAGCGAAGTTAGCCGAGCGATTGTTGGATCTGATCGGGCAAGAAGTGAATTATAAACAGCGTTCACTTCATGTTGGGGCGAGCTTAGGTATCAATTTAGTTGATGGCTCAGAGCGTGATATTGACGTGATTCTAAAGGTTGCTGATGAGGCTATGTACCAAGCGAAACGCAAAGGAAAAGGTCAGTTTGTGTTCGCTCGTGAGGGTAAATAGGCACCGGTGTTTGTGAGCTCACCCTAAGTTGTTGTATCATAAGTGATAGGTTGAATATTTTTAATTAAAAGGTCTGCTAAGCATGAATGTTTTAGTTACAGGTGGCATGGGTTACATTGGTAGCCATACAAGTATCCAGATGATCAACGCAGGTATGACACCTGTACTTTTTGATAGCTTGTACAACAGCAAACCAAGCGTTCTAGAGCGCATCGAAAAAGTCTCGGGCGTTCGTCCCAACTTCATTGAAGGTGACGTTCGTGATAAAGCGCTTTTGACTGAAACTATGAAGCAACACAACATCGAAGCGGTTATCCATTTTGCTGGTCTGAAAGCCGTCGGAGAGTCTGTGGAAAAGCCTCTTGAATACTACGACAACAACGTAAACGGCACTTTAGTTCTTGTTGATGCAATGCGTGATGCGGGTGTAAAAACCTTGGTATTTAGCTCTTCAGCAACGGTATACGGTGATCCTGCAAGTGTGCCAATTACTGAAGACTTCCCAACAAGCGCTACCAACCCATATGGTCGTAGTAAACTAATGGTTGAAGAGTGTTTAACCGATTTCCAAAAAGCCAATCCTGATTGGAGCATTACACTGCTGCGTTACTTTAACCCTGTAGGTTCACATCCAAGTGGTGAGCTAGGTGAAGACCCGCAAGGTATCCCAAATAACCTAATGCCATTTGTCTCTCAAGTAGCAGTGGGCCGCCGTGAATTCCTATCTGTATTTGGTAGCGATTATCCAACAAAAGACGGGACTGGCGTTCGCGATTACATCCACGTAATGGATCTGTCTGATGGCCACATCGCAGCGCTTGAGAAAGTAGGGTGCAAAGACGGTCTTCATATCTACAACCTTGGTACGGGTAACGGTTCAAGTGTGTTAGACATGGTTAAAGCATTCGAACAAGCAAGCGGTAAAGAGATCCCTTACAAGCTAGTTGAACGCCGTCCTGGTGACATCGCAGAGTGTTGGGCAGATCCAGCTAAAGCTCAGAAAGAACTGGGCTGGAATGCAAGCCGCACATTGGCTGAAATGACCGAAGATACATGGCGCTGGCAGTCAACAAACCCGAATGGATTCCCTGGTTAACCTAGTGGTTTCGTGAATGATTCAAAAATTAAAAGATGCTTTCGGGCATCTTTTTTGATCTTAATCGAATAAAAAGTAAATTAGTGGTTAAAAAGTATCATTCTGTATCCGCTGTGTTATTATGCTCGCGAATTATATGTTTAATGTTAATTTTCTTTGGAGTTAATCATGGAACTAGGCCTAATCATCACTTTCATCGTTGCTGCTGCAGTAATGGTTAAAAAAGAGATGGCAGAGAAGTAATTTCACTTATTACCTTTTTTATACAATTTTTTAGTGAAATAAATTAAAAGCCAGCAATTAAGCTGGCTTTTTAGTTTCTGCTGTATCAGATTCTGTCGTTAAGTTTTCTAACGAGTTAGAATTCGTATTTAGCTGAAATACCGTAGTTTCTTTCCGCTTGAGTGTTCTCTTTGTAAAGTTCATCATCACCGCGAATATCATTCCAACGGTAGTACTCTTCGTTAGTTAAGTTGAACACACCACCACGAATCGTCAGATCCTTCATTGGTTTGTAGTAAGCTGTTAAATCAACAACTGTTGCGCTTGGAAGCTCAGCCTGGCCTGCGTTACCGCCACTTTCGTCATCGAAGTTGATGTCTGAACCAGATTTGTCAGCTGTGTAGTTTAACTTAACGCTAGTACCCCAATTTTGGTTTGGCGCATCATAGTTAAGACCTAACACCGCATTCCAAGGGTTAACACTATTTAGTGCATTTCCGTTTCCGTCCTCACCCTCTGTGTATGAAGCTACGAAGTGAGTTGAAATACCCTTAGGCGCACCAACCAAGACATCCCAAAGTAACGTGTTCGAGAATTCAATCCCCTTTATCGTTGCCGAATCCAAGTTAACGTTAGAATAGTGCGTTGTTCCACCAACCTTTTTCGTAACCACTGTCTCGATAAAGTCATCGTAGTCACTGTAGTAGGCCGCGATTTCAGATGATGAAGCTTGAGTGTTGTGACGATAGCCTAGCTCGTATGAAATACTGGTTTCTGATTTAAGATCTGGATTTGGATCATTTACGTACCCATGTCCAGGGTTATCATATGTATAGTAAAGTTCATCAAAAGAAGGGGCTCTAAAGCCTTGGCTAATTTGGCCAAAAATAGTGCCTGTATCTGTAAGTTTGTATGTTGAACCTAAACGACCAGTTACCGCAGAATCTGAGAAATCACTCAACGTCTCAGTGGTGTTGTTACCAGGATCAGTTGAGAAATAGTCAAAGCGTACACCAGGGGTAACAATAAGTTTGTCATTCACTAAGCTAATTTCGTCTTGAATAAACAAGCCAAATTTTTGCTCCTTAGCATCTGGAGTATATACATAAAGTTGGTTATCAGTAGCAGGATCAGAGTTATACTCCATATTGGTGTTGCTGATGTCACTATGTGTATAAGTTGCACCATACACTAGGTAATGGTTGTTAATTTCTTTATCTAGCTGAGTCTCGATTTCAAGCTTATCTTCAGTGTACTCGTAGTCTTTTGTTTGTAAGTTGTCGTTGTTAGCTGGTACCCAAGGTGGCATACCTGGGCCTGCAGGTTTAAAGCGCTTAGTTACACCATTCTCTTCTTTAGAAATGTACGATACTTTACTCGTTACAGTATCGGCAATTGTGCCATCAGCGAACCAAATGTGCTTAATAGCGAATCGATTTTGCGTTGTGTCATCAGCACCTGTATAGCTATCGTAGCTTGAGTGGTAGATGTCAGAGTCTGAAGTATCTTTGATTAGCTCAGCTAAAAACTCGATACGATGACTTTCGTTTAACTGATATTGCAACTTAACCAAAAGATTATCTGCTGAAGTATCTTGACCTTCTACAGCGTAGTTCTCTAAGTCGTTAGGGTTACGGAAGTTTTGCAACTCTTCACCATCTCGACGAGTGTAGGCTACCAATGTTTCTAGGTCATCGAATCGATTAGCTAATGCAACGTGCTCACTGAAAGAGTTATCTTCTGAAGAGTAAGACAGTTTCGCTTGACCGCCAAAGTCTTCTCCATCTTTTAAGAAATCAGAAGGGTCTTTAGTTTCAAAGGCGACAACACCACCAATAGCGTCGCTTCCGTGTAAACTTGAAGCCGCACCTTTGATAATTTCGACACTTTTCAGCATATCGGGATCGATTGAAATACCGCTAGAGTTAATAAATGCGTAAGGGCCACCATCAAATGAACCTGGTTGCGATGAGCCATCCACTAAAATCTTTACGCGCTTACCTTCCATGCCACGAATGTTGATGGTTTGTGCACCTTGTCGAGAGCTCGAGTTCATCGTTACACCTGGAGTGTATTCGAAGATTTCGTTAACATTTTTTGCCATGTTCTCTTCGATTTGCTCATCGGAGATGACTGCAACAGAAGCCGCTGTATTGATAAGTGTTTGATTCGTGCGCGTCGAGGATACAACAACCTCATCAAATAGGGCATAATCTTCAGCAAAGGCTGACGTTGATGAAAGCGCTAAAACGATTGAAGCAGAGAGTAGGGATTGCTTATACATCTGATAGTTACCTTAGTTCCATAGTATTATCTTGATTTGCGAAGATGATATTGGATCTAAATGATAATTACTATTATTTGCATTTAATTAATTTTCAACTTTATCAACTAATTCATAATTAATGCTCTTAATCACTTGTATTAAAAAGACTTATTCAGTTCCATTCATTTTGTGAATGCTTCTGTTTTTGTGATGTAAATCTCAATTTATAGTAGGAAAGCTATGCATAGCCCAATAACACTTGAAGCATTACACATACTAGATGCTATCGATCGTCGTGGAAGTTTCGCCGCAGCAGCGAATGAAATGGACCGAGCGCCATCATCATTGAGTTACCAAATTCAGAAGTTGGAGCAAGATCTAGACATCATGATTTTTGATCGGTCTGGGCATCGTGCAAATTTCACGGAAGCGGGGCAGTTAATACTAGAACAAGGCAGGATAATTCTTGGTGCGACTGAACAACTCGTTAACGATGCGAGTATTCTTGCTAATGGTTGGGAGCTAGATCTAACTATCGCCTTTGATGGCATTATTCCGATTAGTAATTTTTTCTCACTGGTTGATGAACTAGGTAAAATCAGTAAAACACGCGTTCGTTTACAAGAAGAAATCTTAGCGGGTTGTTGGGAATCTCTGGCCGATGGCCGAGCTGACTTACTTGTGTGCCCAAAGCTTGATACGATTCCAAACGACATTAAAAGTGACGTAATAGGTAAAATAGAAATGGTTTGGGTGGCAGCATCAAACCATTATGTTCACAAGCGTTCTGGTGAATTCGATCAGAAGGCGAGAGAAAGTTACAGGGTTATTGCCATTGCAGACACCGCACGCGATCAGCCAGCACTAAGCATCAATATTCTAGAGAAACAGCCTCGTTTAACCGTGACAAGCTTTCCTGCGAAAGTAGAGGCTTTGACATCAGGACTAGGGATTGGCACCTTACCGAATAGTGTCGCTAAACCTTTGATTGAATCTGGCGTACTACAGCAGATCTCCGGTACAGAACCACAACCGATCGATATTGTTATGGCTTGGCGACGCAACAAAATGGGCGACGCCAAGTCTTGGTGTATCCAACATCTTAAAAAGACATGGGCGTTAAAGTAACGGTAACACCATATCTGCAGTACCATCTTCAAAACTGATATCTAGCTTAAAACCGAGCTTTTGAGCTAGTGTCAGCATCCCTCTATTGGTTGGCATCGTCATACCCGACATCTGCTTGGTCTGCTTCGCACGGCAGTAATCGATAACCTTGGTCATAAGAATGCGACCTAGACCAACACCTTTAAGGTCAGAACGAATCAATATTGCGAATTCGGCGTCTGTGTTCTCAGGGTTAATCAGCGCACGGGACACGCCGATGATCGCTGGAACGCCTTGTTCCTCGCGAACGACCACAAAGGCGATTTCTCTATCGAAATCAATTTGAGTGAAATTCGCCAACGCCTCATGATTGAATTCACCGACATCACTAAAGAAACGCTTATAGAGATCTTCCTTAGACACACGGTTAATGAAGTCAGCATGAAGCGGTTCATCTTCGGGAAGAATAGGGCGTAACAACACTTCGGTTCCATCTTTTAGCTGGATACGTTCTTCAAGCTCGACCGGATAAGGGCGAATCGCAAGACGTTCCTGTGGATCGCCTTCGTACGCTTTCAAGATGATATCGGCATCTAATATCGTGAACTTGTCACCATTGGCCAGTACTGGATGGATATCCAAATCATGTATTTCAGGGCAATCCACTACCATTTGCGATATACGTACCAATAACTCAGACAAACCTTCTATATCGATGGGGTTAGGGAGTTTTTGTAGACGAATCTTGCCGCTTTTTATCGCTCGAATAATCAAGTAACGCGCCAGTGTCATGTTGAGCGGTGGAAAAGCAGCTGCGGCATCAATCGACTCATCCCACTCCGAACCACCTTGTCCAAGTAATATGATTGGGCCGAAGGTTTCGTCTGTTGTAACCTTAATACGCAACTCTTGGCCGCCCGCGAGCTTAGCCATACCTTGAATTAACAAGCCGTGGATGTTTGCTGTAGGGAAGGATAATTGAGAACGATCGAGAATTGCCTGAGCCGCATTGGCAACTTCACTGCTGTTTCGCAAATTGAGCATCACGCCTTGTACGTCTGACTTATGTGCAATATCCGGCGAACGTAATTTTACTGCGACGGGATAACCGATCGTTTCAGCGATGTGTACCGCTTCACTTGGGTCAGAAGCGATCCAAGTTGGTAACACATCGAGGTTGAAGCTCTTGAAAAACTGACTGTTTTGGTGAGTATCAAGGCTAACTGTATCTTTATCCAGTAGTTTTCTTTCTATCCAACCTTTCGCATCTGCTAGATCTTCAATGTGTACTTTTTCTGCAGTGGTCGGCGTTTCCATTAACTGACGTTGGTTACGTCTGTACTCGACTAAGTGCATGAATGCGACCACAGAGCTTTCAGGGGTCCGATAAGTTGGGAAACCCGCTTCGGTAAACAGCTTTCGTGCGGGCCTTGCTGTTAGCTCACCAGACCAATTCGTCAGGATGTTAAAGCGCTTGTGGCGAGGGTGCTTCTTAATCGCTTCAATAATTCGTTCTACCGTTTTAGCGGAATGTGCGACCGCTGAAGGGCTGTGCATGATAAGAATCGCGTCTGCTTCATCGCCATCGAGTAAGATGTTTATAGTGTCGATATAACGTTGATCACCAGCGTCGCCGACAATATCGATAGGATTGCTATGAGACCAACTCGATGGCAAAACCTTGTTCAACTTATCAAGTGTCTCTTCTGAAAACTCTGCGAGCTTACCACCGCGGTCAAATAGGGTGTCCACAGCCATAATCGCAGGGCCGCCACCATTAGTAACAATAGCCAAGCGCTCGCCTCGCAATGGTACTGAATGAGTCAGTGTTTCTACCGCAGCAAACAGTTCATGTAAGTTCTTAACTCGTAGCATGCCGCTGCGTCGGATTGCGGAATCATAAATAATATCTAATGTGTCGGCACCGCCAGTGTGAGCCATTGCTGCGGCTCTGCCTTTCGCCGTTCGACCGCCTTTCAACACCAAAATTCGTCGGTTACGCGAAGCCGCACGCGCTGCAGAAATAAAGCGCCTCGCATCAGTAATGCTGTCTACATAAAGCAATATCGCTTCGGTGTGAGAGTCGGTACTGAGATAATCCAATAACTCCGAGAATTCGATATCGCTACCATTGCCTATAGAGATAAACGCCGAAAAACCGATCTCTTTGTCATTAGCCCAATCGAGAATAGTGGTACACACAGCTGCCGACTGAGAAACAAAGGCGATCTTACCGGGTAATGCTGTCACTGGAGAGAATGAGGCGTTCAAATTTAACCAAGGGACAATCACCCCCAAACTATTGGAACCCAACACTCGAATGTTGTGCTTTTTGGCAATCGCTAGGCATCGTTCATCATACGTCTCACCATTATCGCTTTCTTGCTGCATGTCTGAAGAAAGCACAATGACAGAGGCTATACCTTTCTCAGCCAGTTCTTCAAAAATAGCGACATTACGGGTCGCATTGGTACACAAGATTGCGAGGTCAGGAACAATCGGTAACGACAAAATGTTCTTGTAAGAAAGCACACCGGCCACTGAATCATATTTCGGCGTAACCGGCATCACCGCACCTTTAAAATCCCCATGCAACAAATTGTTCATAACAATATATCCTGCGCGTGTTTCTCGTTGAGAAGCACCAACAACAGCGATTGAACGGGGTTTAAGTAGGGGATCAAGATGATTCATAGACATATCCTAGCAATGCACGTAAGTTCATCGTAACTTACTTTGCACTCACAGGTTGATGGCAAATTCACCGAATTCAGATGAATAAGCAAACACTGCATAAAGTTTGTGAAATAGGTCACCCACTAATGGTGTATAATCCCAAAGTTAACTTGATTCTAAACCGACGTATCGGCATGATTTATAGTAATTATTATTAAGGATATAGAGCTTTCCATGAAAAAATTTGCAATTGTGACTTTGCCACTGCTCTTGGCTGCGTGTGTATCTGACGACTACGTTACCAATGTCACTTCAGATAGTTATCAAGAAGAGTACAAAACGGCAAAAGTTGAAGCTCCAGTTGTATCTCAATCTGAGCAAACAAGCGTTGTTGAAGAAAATGTTGTCAACGTTATCAGAACCGAACCTGTTGAACAGAAAGTCGCTCAAACGACTAAAGCTAAGCCAGTTGCAGTAGTGACAGGCCCAACCAAGAAACAACAAGACATGAACCAACGTTTTGGTTACACAGTTCAAGTTGTTGCTGTTGGCAGCCAAAGTAAAGTCGATTCTTTCGTGAAAATGCTACCTACGACTTCTCAACCAGTTTGGGAAAACTACAAAATGGTTAACGGCACTAAGTGGTTCACGGTACTTTATGGTGACTACGCAACACGCTTAGAAGCTAAAAAGGCAATCTCAACACTGCCGAACACTTTCCAAAACTTGAAGCCGTTCGTTAAGAGCATTGATGACATCAAGAACTCTGAATACCCAACGCTTAACAAGTTGAACTAAGTTTTGATTCATAAAGAAGGGGCAAATGCTCCTTCTTTTGTTTTAAGACTCGCTGTTTTGTTTAATAGTTAATCGCTCGATCTTTCGAACGCAATTTTAACAATCAAAACACTGTACCTATCTCGACTTTTGTTTATCATTGAAGTCAGTACTCCTAGTTTCAAGGACCGAATTTACCCATGAACACCACAAACATCCTTCTACTTTGCGGCGGTGGATCTTCAGAGCATGAAGTATCTTTAGTTTCAGCCAATTACCTTTTTGAACAACTTAATAGCGTTGCAGATTTTAACGTTGTAAGAGTTGAAATTAAGAACGAAGGCTGGTGTCTTGATTCAGGTGAATTGGTTTATCTTGATATTAACGACCAAACCTTACGCGGTGACAATTTAGCATCTAAAGTCGATTTCATTGTGCCTTGCATACACGGTTTCCCAGGTGAAACAGGTGACATTCAATCACTGTTTGAAATGGCTAAAATTCCATACCTAGGTTGTGGTCCAGAAGCAAGCAACAACAGCTTTAACAAAATCACGTCAAAGCTTTGGTACGACGCACTTGGTATTCCAAACACGCCGTACCTGTTCTTATCAGACAACAATGATCAAGCTCACTCACAAGCAACTCAAGCATTTGAAAAGTGGGGTAAAGTGTTTGTGAAAGCGGCTCGTCAAGGTTCTTCTGTAGGTTGTTACCAAGTTAACCAAGTAGAAGATTTAAGCGAGGCTATCAACAAGGCGTTCACTTTCTCGGACCAAGTATTGGTTGAGAAATCAGTGGTGCCTAGAGAGCTAGAAATTGCTGCTTATGAAATCGATGGCGAGCTACACATCAGCAAGCCGGGTGAGGTGATTGCACCGAATGGCGCATTTTACTCTTACGAAGAGAAGTACAGTGCAGACAGCCACTCGATCACTGAAGTTGAAGCAAGTAATTTAACTGACGAACAGCGTGAATTGATTGCAGACAGCGCACGAAAAGTCTTCACCCAGATGAAGCTTCGTCACTTGTCTCGTATCGACTTCTTTTTAACGCAAGACAACGAAATCTACCTGAACGAAGTCAACACCTTCCCAGGTATGACGCCAATCTCCATGTTCCCTAAAATGGTTGAACATGACGGCCACAAATTCAGCCAGTTCTTAGAAAACTGCGTGAGAACAAGCCTTTCTTAGGTTTCTAACTCGTTTTCGTTCACTTAGAGCTGAACCAACAAGTGCCTTGAGCTTTCGCCAAGGCGCTTTTTGTTTTTAACGCTAACCGTTTTTACAAATATCGTTTTAACCATAACTTATATCAAAATAGTAATATCCAAGTAATCTGCGACCCGTCATTGCCAAGGTATTAACGCCTTAAACTTCATCTTCTCACTATCAGCCGTTCCCGTGAAACCGACATATTGAGCTGGCATTGCCGGGCTAAGCCAACGACCAAAGTCCTGAATCTCTCTCACCTTAAGACCTTGTTTCGACAACTCTTGTGCAGCACCAACACGAATCGAATTTCCAGAGAAATGGTGATTTTCTGGCAGTTGAAGTAAGTCGCTAGCTCTTCTCAATATCCTATAGATGGACGAATCATCTAAAGGCTGCAAACCAATATTCTCATGCTTGTCTATCGCACGAAATACTGGCAAGTCATCTTGTATACCAGTAAACGAAAGCCAACGTTGAAGTGCAACACTGGCTATTTGTGACAACTGATAAGCCGAATCTTTGACTGTTACTTGGTAATGATCTTCAACGTACTCAACATCACTCATCGATAACAACTTAAGCTCTGAGCGCTTTAAAGCACACTCGAACATCACGTTATAAATAGCAATGTCTCTGATCTCTTTCAGGTTTGCTTTCTCATGGGAGAGTAACGTATTCAAATCAGTGAGATGCACAGATGTCATAGCATTGGTTTGTTTAGCGTCACCGGCCATTTGAGATTGTAAGTGGAGTAGGGTAAAGCGAACTTGCCTGTGCTTGATGGGGTTAGCAAAGCTCAACACAGTATGTAACATGCTAAGCGTTGCAGTGTAACGTTTTAGCGATGCGTATTTTCTATCGTTAGACTCCGTTTCAAGAAAACGACGAACAGCGGTTATAGATGCGGGAAGTGTGTTAATACGATGTTTGGTACAGAACGCATGATAGCGATTCCAATCACTGTAAATGCCTAATAGTGAATTGCGAGAGTATTGAAATCCTGTCAACTCATCTATAATTTCTATTGTCGCGTTGCTGTTTAATTTTTCAACAAATGAATTAATTATCACAGAGTCAGTTAAAATAGGGACTTTTTTTCTCAAATTACCATACCTCGACAGGTGTTTTTACCATATTATGCTTGATATCATTATTAGTATACTTATGATTAATGCAGTGAAAACAGAAAGATGATTAATAGATATGGCTAATTCAATTTACCGAAGCGTCCATCTTCAATCGATAGATGCTAACAACACAGTTTGGCGTGCTAAGTTAAAAAACAACGTTATTCAGGGCAACCTAGCTGCCGTGAAAAAGAGTATTGATTGGTGGATTGATACCGCATCTATTATTGATCCAAAAGAATTCATGTCATTAAATAAGTCGAGAGGAACTGGTGGCTCGACTGAAAACTTCAACGGCTACCAAATCAAGAATGACACCGGTGAGCCTAATGCGTGGTATTGCATGTTTAACGGTCGCTTAATCAAAGGCGGCAAGGTTGCAATCCAACGCCATATAGAAGCTTACTTACTCGCAAAACAAAAAGCAGAGCAACAAAAGAAGTAAATTATGAGCCTAGTATATTCAACAGAAACAGGTCGCATTAAGCCTGAAGAAGAGAAAGTCCAACGTCCTAAAGGCGATGGTATCGTTCGAATCCAAAAAGAAACCAAAGGCCGTAAAGGCAAAGGCGTTTCTGTCGTAACTGGCTTAGACCTAGATGACGCACCATTAAAACTAATGGCAGCAGAACTCAAGAAAGTTTGCGGCTGCGGTGGCTCAGTAAAAGATGGCAACATCGAAATTCAAGGTGACGCGCGCGACAAGATCAAAGCGCACCTTGAAAAGAAAGGCTACAAAGTTAAATTTGCTGGCGGTTAATCTCTAACTAATACCAGGGTTAAAATCGAAGATTATTATCACTGGTTATTAGGTATTTTATGGTAAATAGCCAGTTTGGTTAAATACACAGTATAAATTAGAGAATATCGGCACAATACAAAGGCAGGGCATCACACAAAGATACCTGCCTTATAAACATCAAAATCAATTTAACATAACGTACATAATACGCAGTCTCGTATAGTTAATTCCAAAGGTAGTATTCTCATCTTTTGTCCTTAAAACCCTTGTTCCAACTGACTCTCACGCTTCTTACGCCGTTCAGGGTTTTCTTAGCGCATTTGAAATCAAATAATTATATGTGCGGCCAACATCTACACAATCCAACCTTCATTCAGCAAATCTAATTGACGAGAAACTTTGTCCATCTGATTTAACTTATCTTGCCACTTCTCTGTTTGCACTAACGGTTCGCTGCGCTGTGTGCAATTCTTGTAAGCATTGCTGTTGTTTCTTTTTCAGATCTCACACACGCGACCAATGTTTTTTATCAACTGCACATGCTGAGCTTTCGTTCAAATCCATCAGCTAATAAAGTTCGTCTGTCTTACGTAGATTCGCACACACATTTTTCAAACCTTCTTAACGATTCTCTCTAGAGTTAGTACTTTGTGTTCAGTTTGCATAGATTCATTACACTTATTGCTGGTACACAACACCGATACTTGGGAGATCCATAATCACGGTTTGCCCTGAAATTACGTTCAATTGGACTTAGGTAGCTTTGGTAATAAACCTAAGAGTTACTTTAAACCCATTGCGCTTAGTTTTTCTTTACTTGTTTTCTCTAACTGATATGCCTGCTTTGAAGTCGCAATGGTGTTACCGCCTGAGATTAGAAAGCTTATAATGTTTATCGACACATGTAATCAATAAGTAAAGTGACACTGTAGCTAGCTGTACAGGTAAAGCTTGGTCCTATGGAACACAAAATAAAGAACCCAAATAATAACTGTATATTTACACAGTTAAATTATTATCCCCTTAAAAACGTTACCTTTCGTATAAATACCGAACAAAAACAACGCTATTTAGGCATATATCTGTCGCTGGCCGCGTATTTTTGCCTAGCAATCACGCTAGTGTCGTTGATCTCTTTTAATACGCTCATGGATAAGAACTACATCATCACACCTGACAGATAGCCTACGCGCGTAAATACGGACAGAGACCACGATGGTGGCACCGTAGGCTCATTACATAAGTCAGAAGATGGAATTAAGTTACAGCGTGACTTTGAACAAACCTATAGCTTACCCTTCTGTGAAATTGAGTACGTTAAGAGATCGACCCAAAATAAAGGGCTCGATCTCTCAACGTTCGATTCGGTCACCATCAATATAGAATATGAAGGTCAAGAGGAGCCAAGGTTTCGATTCTACATACGTAACCACGACGACAACTACAGCGCTCAAAGCGACCCTATTTCTAACAAGTTCTATCGCTTAGACTTATCATTCCCCAATAGAAAACACATCGATTTAGCATTCTCAAATTGATACGCGCCGCATTCCTTAATCGACTTCTACACAACACCTTACGCCTCGTAAGCTTATTCTGTAAAGCACATATGTGGCAACGAAGCTTGCTCTAAGCGGTGGTAAGCCATTCGCGATATCGGTTTTGAACATTACCGCTGTGGATTGTTTCACTCTGTTCTTAGATAAAATCCTCATTTGTCTGCTTCTGAACATTCATGGATTCTCATCCGTTCAAAATACAAGTCACAACGTCACTAGCCGTAAAAACACCATATATTTAGCCATTTAGACATGGTGACACAAATACTGACACCTAAAGTGGCGATTGTTTTACTTTCAGATCTTGCTGTAATTTAATTACAACTCAAAGCCAAGTAAAGCCTGAGAAGTTAATTACTCTGACGTAACTTGTTGAATAAAAAGTATTTAAGAGTTTTGGACAGGTCGGGATTTAGAGAAACTAAAGAGTAGGTATGTACGAGATAATATACTAGAGGGTAATATATTTAGTTATAGTGCACTATCGTATTAAAAAAGAAGGGCTGATGCCCTACTCTTCTTTATTACTCATTTCTTCACGGATTTGCTCAGCAACGATTTTGATAGCTTGTGCTGTGCTGATGCCTTGGGTCATCATTTCTTGAATTCGTTCAACAGCTTTCTGTTGTTCTTCGTGAGAAAGGGTTGGTAAGTCGTTTAGCATGCTCTGCTCCTTTATTTAGGAGCAGAACTATATAAGGACTGTTAGTAACTAGCAAGGAAATTGATGGATGCACCCATTGCATTTTCATTCGTGTAGTTAGCACTTAGATCTAGCTGAAACAAGTTCAATGGCGAGATACCAACACCAGCTGTCACTGTTCCTTCTGAATCAGAGTAAGCCAGGTTCTTGTAATACCCTCCCCTTAGCTTAAGCTGACGTAACAGGTCGACTTCAGTACCAACACGAATCATCTGTTCGTTGTCTTCGAACGAAGTAAACTTCTCTGCTTCATTCAAATCATAATCAACACTCAACGTAAAGTAATCAGAAACGATCCCCGCACCAACAGTGTAGACAGGCCCCAGGTTATAAGAATGACTCGATGTTACTGTTCTTGTAGCCCCTGTGCTGCTTGTTAGCTGTTGGCTAACGGATTTAGTTTCAATCTCACGGTCTATAATATTCGTTGCAGAAAAACCCACTCTAAATGGGCCGTAAAACCAAAGCGCACCTGCATCAATATTAAATGTAGTTTCCGCGGTGTCGTTTTCTCGAACATCACTTAGATCGTAGTTTTGTGCCGAGGCAATGTAGTTATACGTATAGATTCTTTGGAGTTTTGGAGAAATACCAAACGACAAATGTTGTCCCATGAACGTTTGATATTTTGCTAATGATATACCAGCTTCCATAATGCCAATAGAAACAGCTTTAACAGCAGTTAACTCAGCATTAACCAAGTCACTATTAGCAGCGTCACTAGATGTATCAGGGGTTACAAATGATTCAGTGTATGCTTTTGCAAATACGTTTGCTGCAATATACTGATTTGGTAGAGCGAATGCTACAACACCACCTAAATCAACATTCAGGCTATCACCATTAAGAGCATCTAGATCAGAACCAGTCACAGTACCTGACTCAATGCTGTCAACTAAATTATCGATATCATCAACTAAGTTATTAGGGTCATTATAATTACCGCCAAAACTTGGCGTGATCATTCCCATGTCATCATTACGACGATAAATCGCAACAAGTGCTGGGTTATAGAATGGAGCAGTTAGGAAGTTTGCTGAAACAACACCAACACCACCCATCGCATCACCACGCGCTTCAATGGCGTAGTTTGCTGCTGAAAGAGGAAGACTGGCGAATGCAATTGACGCTGCGAGTAGTTTTGTAGTTTTTTTCATGCCGTTTATCTTTGTTAGATCCCTTACATAGTTAACGGCACAATTTTAAATTACTTTAACTCTTCTTCGCTAGAAATATCATAAGTTTTACTGATAGTTTGTGCTTGTTCTATCGCTATGTCGCCTTGCCAGCGTGAATGCACCATTGAAACCGCTAAAACATAGCGATCATTAGGAAGTTCTTCACCAGTAAGGTTCATTGGATAATCAGATTCGTAGCTCTTGCCCCAGACCTGTTCATAGTGTTCATCAACGTAATCGTACAAACCGATTTCGAGCTTAGGGAGCGGACAATAAGGATTGAGTAGTTCTTTTTTATCGATTCGCCACGTGTCTTTTGATGCCCAGCGAACTTGTTGACGCATGGCAACTTCACCCAAAACAACCCAAGTGCTCCAAGACTTTCCGCCATCACCTTTAACGCTTAAACGGTATAAACCGGATTCAAGTTGAGAGGCTAAATTGTAACGCTTGCGGTATAGACTCACCGATGCGTTGTTAACCACTTCACTGTCTTTGGTTAACTCACTGTCCGAAGAAACGATCTTATCGACCCACTTCTCGAAGGTAATGTCTTGAATGTTGTTTTCGGATTCAACATTAATCGATACACGAAAGGTATCTCGGCCAGGGCTTTGAATGATGTGTCTTTTAACGACGACTGAACTAATCCAATCTGGGAGTGTTTTTCTGGTGAGAGTTTTACCACAATCTTTGTTCAATGCTTGATCGAACAGTTCATTGAGGTGATCTTCTCGTGATTGAGACGAGTTGATTTGCCAAACTTCCACTAATGAGTCAAACATCTGAGGTAAATCATTATCTAGCAGATGTTTATGAACTTGAGTCAGAGCATCGCTGCTCTTAAACCAATCCGTTGCTTGCGCGGTATTCGCTACGCAAGAAAACATTAATAGTGGAAGTAAGGCTATTCTCATTACGCTTTCATCTTGTAACCAACGCCACGCAGCGTTTCAATTTCTAGACCCGGCAGTTTCTGTCTTAGTTGCAGAACGTGCGTGTCTACCGTACGTGTTGTTGGGAAATGGTTGTAACCCCATACATGGTCAAGCAGTTCATCACGTGTAAACACACGTCCAAGGTTACTTGCCAAGAACAGTAGAAGGTCAAATTCAGTGCGCGTTAACGTTACTTCCTGTTCATTGAAAAACACTTCACGTGTCGCTTTATCGATAACAAGATTCTGAGCGATAACTTTTGATGCATCTTGTTCTTCAGAATCTGGCAGGCGAAGTTGAGCACGAATTCGAGCAAATAGCTCAGCCTCTGCGAATGGCTTTGTTAAGTAGTCGTTTGCACCTGAATCTAGGCCCGCTACTTTGTCTTTTACTGTCACGAGAGCCGTCAGCAAAATAACTGGGATATCTTTCTTTTTCTTCCAACCTGGAAGTGAATCTACTGAGTCGCCATCAGGAAGTTGACGGTCTAGAATCACTAGATCCGCTTGTTCCCAGTAGCCTTCAACTTCAGAGATCAGTTCTGCATGCAAACATTCATATCCAGCTTGCTCAAGGCTAACTAATAAACCGTCAGCTAAATTTTTATCATCTTCAACGAGAAGCAATGTCTGTTTCACAAGGTATCTCCAAAATAAATGTTGTTGGGGGGCCGATAAGCGTCATGTGACCGCCCATTTTTCCAACCATAGATTCCACTATCGTCAGACCTAAACCGAGTCCACTCTTACTTACGAATGGCTTTCTTAGTTGCCCCCAATCTTTGCGAGACAAGTCTCCATTATCTATAACTTTGAATGTCAGCTTCTTGTCAGAAGTATTCAGTTCTAGAATTACTGGAGCCACACCGTATTTCACGGCATTTCTGATTAGGTTATCGATGCACGTTCCCAACCAATATACGTTCACTTTTGCAGCTATATCTTTGTTTACACGGAGTTCAATCCCCGGCGCAAAGTCTTCTTCAACTTTGTATTGGAGCCACTCTTCAACACTTGGCACCCACTCTGTTGCGAGCGGTTGATTATCTGATTGCAGGTAATCTTTACTTGCTTCCGCCAACTGTCTTAAACGGCGTGTATCTTCACACAGCCTACGGAACTCATCATATACCGATTCTGGTAAGTGTTCGAACTCACGCCTGAACCCTTCCACCGTCAATGACAAACTCGCAATCGGCGTTCTTAATTCGTGCGTTAGGATTTGAAGAACCAGCATGCGACTCTTCATCTCCTGTTTCTTGCTGTTCCAGCGGTAAATCGCCCAACCTAAGACAAGCATGATGTTGGCAATAACCAAGATAAACATGGCGACTTGCAGAAGCTCTGAATGATCTTCTATTTCCCAACACACATTACCACGCTGGACAAAACAGCTTTTACCTTCTGAAGACAAGCTAAACGATAACCCAGCAAGCGTGGCATTTTCGTTCCAGACTGATTTTTTATACAGGTAATATCTGTCGCCGCGTTTTACCCACATCTCATCAAGCTCAACAAACATACTGTCACCCGCTAACAGCGCGGTGATTGCTTCGCTATCCATTTGTTGCAAGCGAGACAGTAGTTCATCGTGTTCGGTGTTTGGTCGCTCTTGAATATGCATAAAGCGCTTCAGAGAGTCGAATTTTTCTGGGTACTTCTCAACGTATCGTGCCGCATAAGAACCGCCGCCAGGGTGAATCAAACCACTACGGCTAAACCAACGGTCAGAAAGCTTGGTGCCTTTACACATTGCACGAGTAAAAACTAAAGGCTCAGTAATCAAAGGGCTTAACGGCAGTTTACCACTACAGGTTTTTGATAACTGGTACAAGCGCTGAATGTCTTTTAACGGGTACTCTGCTGTTTGTGGCAGCATAGAAGACGGCATGATCAAACCTGTTGGATAATCAGCCTGTAGCACTCGAATATCGTAAGATTCGATTGCCGTTTCATGATCAAAGAGTTTGGTGAAATTATCGATACGCTCAGGTAAAGAGTCAGCAAATGCGTTTGCAGACACAGACAACGTAGCGATAAGAAGAGTAAATGTTCTTTTGATGATCACAAACCAACGCAAATTCATATAGATCAACCAAATATATACCATTCGCTATCAAAGATAAATTTTTAACCGCATGAAAAACATTGAGAATGGCGAGCTACAGAGATAAAGGCCAATATATTACGGCCACATTGTACATATGTACTAGTAGGCTGATTGGCAAGCCAAACCTCAATTGCGACAAGTTTTGCATCAGGCTTCGTCAACTTCGTATCAACTGAGATCACACATAGAGTCGCTTTCGTAAGATAAAAAAAGGAGCTCAAATGAGCTCCTTATCGAGTTGTTACATATTGTTTAGAGGTGATCTCTATAGATGTTCTAAGATACTTAGACAACTCTTTTTAGCATCGCCAAACAGCATCTGCGTGTTCTCTTTGAAGAACAGTGGGTTTTGCACACCGGCGTAACCTGTGTTCATCGAACGCTTGAATACGATAACATTCTGAGCGTTCCAAACTTCAAGTACTGGCATACCAGCAATTGGGCTGTTTGGATCTTCAAGTGCTGCAGGGTTTACGGTGTCATTCGCACCAATTACCAATACAGTATCTGTCTGATCGAAGTCATCGTTGATTTCGTCCATTTCTAGAACGATATCGTAAGGCACTTTCGCTTCAGCAAGCAGTACGTTCATGTGACCCGGTAACCTACCAGCAACTGGGTGGATACCAAATCGAACATTAATGCCCTGCGCTCGTAGCTTCTCAGTGATTTCATGCACTGGGTATTGTGCTTGAGCTACTGCCATGCCGTATCCAGGAGTGATGATTACTGACTTAGAGTTTTTCAGCATATCAGCCACATCTTCAGCTGATGTTTCGCGGTGTTCACCTTGCTCTTCATCGCCATCAGACACAACCACTTCTTGGCCGAATCCACCAGCAATAACGCTGATGAAAGAGCGGTTCATCGCCTTACACATAATGTAAGACAGAATCGCACCCGACGAACCAACCAATGCACCAGTTACGATAAGCAGATCGTTTGCAAGCATGAAACCTGCCGCTGCTGCTGCCCAACCAGAGTACGAGTTCAGCATAGAGACAACTACTGGCATATCTGCACCGCCAATCGATGCCACTAGGTGGTAACCGAATGCGAATGCGATAAGTGTCATCACCATTAGTGCGAACATGCTGCCGTCTGCTTTAACGAACATGATCATCAGCAGTGTAGAAACTACGATAGCCGCTAGATTCCACTTGTGCTTATGAGGGATGTTCAATGCAGACGAAGAGATAACGCCACGAAGCTTACCAAACGCAACAATAGAACCCGTGAACGTCACCGCACCGATAAACACGCCAAGGAACACTTCCACTAGATGGATAACGTGCTCTGCATGAATATCTGCAGGGTTGATAGAAACAGCAGCAGGTGGATCGATGTAGCTGTTGTAACCTACAAGTACTGCAGCCATACCTACGAAGCTGTGCAGAATTGCAACCAGCTCTGGCATTTCAGTCATTTCTACTTTTCTTGCGTAGTGGATACCAATACCACCACCGATCACCATAGCAATGGTGATCCACACAATACCAGCAGAGTGAGGGCCAAAGATCGTTGCGATCAACGCGATTGCCATACCCGTGATACCGTAATAGTTACCTGCACGCGCAGATTCCTGTTTCGATAACCCAGCCAAGCTCATAATAAAAAATACAGCAGCAACAATATAAGCTGCTTGTACTAATCCTTCAGACATCTGTTACTCCTTAGTCTTTACGGAACATTTCAAGCATACGTTTGGTCACGGTAAAGCCACCAAAGATATTGATACTTGCAATTAATACGGCAATAAATGATAAGAACGTGACGACGCCACTTCCTTGCCCGATCTGTAACAGTGCACCTACTACAATGATGCCTGAAATCGCGTTAGTCACGGACATCAAAGGCGTATGCAGAGAATGGCTTACATTCCAAACTACGTAATAACCCACCACACAAGCGAGAACAAAAACGGTAAAGTGAGATAAGAACGCAGCTGGAGCAACCGAAGCTACCCAAGCGAATGCACCAACAGCTACCGCCATACCCGCCACTTTCTTAATTGGAGAAACAGGTTCTTCAACTTTAGGCTCTGGTTTGGCCGCTTTTGGCTTAGTTTGTTGTGGTTGAGCTGAAACTTGAATTGGTGGAGCTGGCCAAGTGACCTCGCCCTCTTTAACCACAGTAACACCACGCAGAACAACATCTTCAAAGTCGATTTTGATGTTGCCATCTTTCTCTTTGCAAAGCAGTTTCAGAAGGTTAACTAGGTTCGTTGCATACAGTTGAGATGATTGAGTCGGCAGTCGACCAACCATATCAGTGTAACCAACCACCTTCACACCATTAGCCGTTGTAATGACTTGATCCGCAACCGTGTATTCACAGTTACCGCCATTGGCCGCCGCAAGGTCTACAATCACACTACCTGCACTCATGCTGTCTACCATCTCTTTGGTAATCAGCTTCGGAGCCGGGCGACCTGGAATCAGCGCCGTTGTAATGATGATATCAACGTCTTTTGCTTGAGCTGCATAAAGCTCTTCCGCTTTCTTATTGAATGCTTCAGACATCTCTTTTGCGTAGCCGTCACCAGCACTGGTATCTTCCTTGAAATCCACTTCCAAGAATTCAGCACCCATCGACTCAACTTGTTCTTTAACTTCAGGACGAACATCGAATGAACGAACGATTGCACCTAAGCTACCCGCAGCGCCGATTGCCGCTAGGCCAGCAACACCAGCACCTGCAACCAGTACTTTTGCTGGCGGAACTTTACCCGCAGCCGTAATCTGACCCGTGAAGAATCGACCAAACTCATGCGCCGCTTCAACAACAGCACGATAACCCGCGATGTTTGCCATAGAACTCAATGCATCTAACGCCTGAGCTCTTGAAATTCGTGGTACAGAATCCATCGCCATCACGTTGATGTTACGACTGGACAATTGTTCCATTAATTCTGGATTTTGGGCAGGCCAAATAAAGCTGACCAATGTTGCGCCATCTTTAAGAAGATCGATTTCATTTTTAGACTCGTCAACGATCGGAGCGTTAACTTTAAAGATAATATCGGATTTCCAAGCTTCATCTGCGGTGACAACTTTTGCTCCAGCTTGTTCATAAGCTGCATCTTCAAAACTTGCTAACGCACCTGCTTGTGATTCAACACAAACTTCAAATCCTAATTTTAGAAGCTGTTCTACCGATTTCGGCGAAGCAGCGACTCGCGTTTCACCAGCGAGCGTTTCTCTTGGTACACCAATTTGCATAGCTATTCCTTGACTATTGGCACGAATGACTTATTCGTTTGTATCTAACGACAACTAATACTTCAAGCGTTTTGTTCAAAGAACAGGAAAAGTTATTACTTATAACGATTTGGATGGAGTTTGAGCGCTTCATTTGGATAAATGACGACCGTCTCGAACCAAGAGGTCAAACCACTTGCAAATAATCCTTTTAATAACAACTCACTAGCTGTTCTTTATCCCTAAAACTAAAAAGAGCTTTCAGCATATACACTGAAAGCTCTCTAAATTATGACCAACATCAATTCTAACCCTAATTGGTTAGCTAAATATATTGTCGCCCATTTGGTCGATGAACATCTGCGATTTTTTGAGCATCAATTCATCGGCATCTTGTTTGTTTGAAACAACATCTGAACGAATAAAACGGTGAGTTTTGATTTCACCATCGAATTCTTTCTCGATTCGCCCAGCAACACGGTATTGACCAGATTCTGCAATGGCATCTTGATAGATATTGAAACCCTTATATTCGACTGGCTCAATCTCTACTTTTTGTTCGGTTTTTTCTTTGCCACCAAATAATCTAGAAAAGAATCCCACGTTTTTTACTCCTTAAATGACCGTATTCACCCTAAACTATCATGACTGTTTACGGTTCAACAACGGCTTTTCATACCATTGCAATTCTACGTCATCGTCAAAATTGTGTTGACTAAATATAACAGGCACATTGTCATCACGTTCACGTCTTCGATCGTCAATAATCATACTTTCTGCATTTTTGACCGCGATCTCACTATTGCGTTTATAGAGCACCAATTTGTCTTCTGGCAATGCTGACAGAAAATCGATATCAAAACGAATATAGATAGGTTTTAGCTGACCCAAAGCCAAGCACGCGAGATCGGCCAACTGTTCGTTGGTATAACTAGACACATATTCCTCGGTAGCCAATACATGACCTACCAGAGTTTCCATATAGTTATGTACATCAACACTAATTTGCATACCACACCTCCATTTGTAGCGGTTTTTCTAGTCGCAGTCGTTTCTAAAGTCACTTGAAACCATGCAATTCCTAATAGCTTTCTATAACTCAGTTATAGGTTTTACTGTCCATAGTTGAAACTTAGGCATTATTTAATCTTACTCTGACTTCATTACAGATCTTCGTCGCTTAATGAAAAGGTCACTCAATGATAACTGATCATCAAGCCCTTTAAGTGACAGCGCCAACGTAAGAGCAGCAGAGCAGATTTTGTTAAGTATCTATAACGACTAATTAATTTCTCATATATACTGTGTAGTTCGTTCTAAGGTTAATAGCAACTCAAATACATATAAAAATGATTGCACCAATAGCGACCTATGACTATGTTTTTGCTCTAATTTAGGCAAAAAGCTTGGCAATCGCTTGTTTAACCGTATCCTACGCATAGTATTAAATAATAAGATCATCAATATAGTTAGGCTCACCACATAAATGGCATCATCTTTTGTAACGTCGAGCATGTTTCGATTTTGCTTCCCTTTAGTCCTGTTAACAATTTTGCTCGTTGGTATGGACAACGTCATTCTCGTGACGGACTCAAATTTAGGGTTTGCTAGCAACCTCCCTTACATTTTATTGAGCGTTGCGGTTCTGCTATGCCATACGTTCAGACAAGGTCGAATGGCGATGGTATCGGTGACCATGCTTGTCGCTTATCTGATCATCCAAGTTCGCTTACAAACGCCTCTCAATACTGGCACAACGCTATTAGAGCTCTCGTTACTTGCGGCATTAGTACCTGTCACTTGCTTACTTGTTTATGCCTTCCCTGATAACGGCGTAAACTCAAAGTCGATGCTGCTCTACGCCATCGTTCTTGTTCTGTTTATGGTTTGGGCACAATTGATCGTCTCTCACTTCCATGCCGGCGGTTTTGAATCATGGAGTGATGGTCTTCTATTTATTGTCAGAGACTTCTCCAAACTGCCTTCTGTTTTGGTGTTGTATAGCCTTTGCTTACTTGGCCTTACTGCCATTCTCGTGTTGGTGTATAACCGCTCTATCGATGTTGTGGTTTATAGCGCTATCCTGCTTTCTTCTTGCACGTTCATCTTCTTCGACGTTCAGTACATCTCGAGCACCATGTTCTCGTTGTCAGGCACGTTGATCATCGTCTATGTCATGTCCGCTAGTCATGATATGGCCTTTAATGACCAACTGACTAACATTCCCGGTCGACACGCCTTAGAAGTCGATATGAAGCACTTGGGGCGTAAGTATTCGATGGCGATGGTCGATATTGATCACTTTAAACAATTCAACGATACCTACGGACATGACATTGGCGACGATGTGTTAAAACTGGTGGCACGCATTCTGAGGGAAACCACAGGCGGCGCTAAAGCTTATCGCTATGGTGGAGAAGAGTTCACGATTATCTTCAAAGGCAAACATTCGGAACAAGTTAAAGAGCACCTTCAAGCTCTGATTTCCGAAGTTCAAAACTACGACATGACGATTCGGAATAGCCATGAGCGCCCCGACGATCATGAAGTGGGTATGAAAAAGCGTGGCAAGAACGGTAAACCATCGGAAGTGGTGAATGTGACGGTGAGTATTGGACTTTCCGATAGCACAACCACCAGACATCCTGAAGAGGTGTTGAAGCTTGCTGACCAAGCGCTGTATAAAGCGAAAGAAACCGGTCGAAACAAACTATGTATTGACCGTTAACAATGGTTGATAGCGAAAGATATTGAGTGCTAGAGATCTAAATAGCTTAAGACGTTAATAGCACTCTGCTCCAATAAATATCTCTTTCAAGTACAACAAGCCTCATTGATTTGAGGCCGTATAGCTCAACTGGAAAAAGAGAGCTTAATCTTGGTTGAAGAAGATAACCAAGCTGCCACCTTTTAAGCTACTTCCGTAGTTAATCGTAAAACCTATTCCCACGTTATCGACCCACTCATTAAACAGGTTTGGGTTAAGCAACCAACCAACACTGCCCTCGTAGTAAGATGTGGTGCCCATAGAGGCCACGGTGTCACCACCAATATCAATTCGTCTTATACTCGAGTACATCGATGTGATGTTCTTATCCCAACGCACGAGATCATAGAAAACCTTGGCTTCATTGGCGATATACCACCCTTCAGGATGACCGACATTGCCATTATTCGCCTCGCCCCAGCCGATGCCATTAAAGTAATGCCAACTGGTGCTCAATTTATACTTTCCCCAGTCATTCTTATCTTCGTACATCAGCTTGATTTTAGGCTCGATGATGTAAGCCCAAGCATCAGTATTGAGATATACGCCATCCAGTTGGTCTTGAATAGGCTTTAGCAACGAAGCGCGATATTCATAATCATTGCGGTAGTAAGAGATGTGGTTACCGATTGCAGAGCTGAAGCTCCAATATTCGTCTAGCTGGGACACATTCGCGAATTCGACGTAGCCAGACACTACCGACTCTTTTTGAAAATCGTTTTTGTTTGCTGCAGCGTACTCAACATCGTTCTCAATTCGCAATGCAGACAAGCGTAGCGTCACCTCTTGATGGTTGTCTTCGATGTAACTTGGTAATTCAAATGTGTAAGGCAAACTCAGGGAGGTGATGTTTTGGCGACGACTTACCGAATCATTCGAACCGATGTCTTCATTGTCCAAACTAAACACTTTATTGGGGTCAAAGTTATTGATACCAAAAGTGAAAACATCGGTGTCGTTGAGCAATACACTGGTGGCAAAGCTCTGCTCTAGATCCTTTCGAAAAAGATCAGATAGCGTATTGGCATTAACAGTGGTCGGCAAAGCGGTAAAAAATAGAGGAACCGCAAGCGTCCAAGATGTGTTAGTCATAGAAAATGACTTCGAATGTGGCATTTCTTTTATCACTTAAAGCACTTCCTAGCTCAAACGCTATTAGAAGTATAAATTCAAATATCTAAAAGAGCTCGCCAACTAACGAGCAAGCTCCAAAATGTTGCGTTGTACAAAGGTATTTCTACCACTTTGCTTCGCTTGATAAAGCGCTTGATCGACCTTTTCGTAAATAGACGCAATAGATTCGCCACCTTCTGGCACAAATGACAACACACCTTGTGACGCTGTCACTCTATCCGATACCGTTGAGTGTTCATGAGCGTAGTTCATCTCGTGCAGTGCTTCTTTAACTCGAGTCGCGTGTACCTTAGCGCCTTCACTGTCTGTATCGCTAAGAATCAGAACAAACTCTTCACCACCATAACGACCGACAAATTCTCCCGCCCGAACAAACAGCTGTTTCAAGGTATTAGCAAGCCCTTGTAAGCACTTATCCCCTTGAATATGTCCATAATTATCGTTGTAAGGCTTAAAGAAGTCTACATCTAGCAATATAACTGTCATGGATATATTACGTCTTCCGTGCCACGCTATGCTCTCTTCAAGCTTAGTATCCATATATCGACGGTTATACAATTTGGTCAGGCCATCTTCGTTGGCTTGTTGCTGCAGAAGGATGTTCAGTTCTTCGAGTTTGGCTGTGCTCTGTTTTAATTCTCGTCGCATTTGCGCGATACGTTGCATCGCAATCAGCTTAGAATTCAAAACAACCTTGTTTACTGGCTTGATCAGGTAATCATCGCCACCAGCGTCAATCGCTTTTGCGATCATCTCAGGTTCTTCGTGACCACTAAGAAAGATGATGGGAACCCATTCTGGGAATCGGCTTCGAACCTCATTCGCCACTTCAAAACCATCCATATCAGGCATGCTGATATCAAGTAACACGAGTTCAGGATCAAAATCAGAATAAACACTCAGGGCTTCTTTTCCGCTACCGACAGCTTCTACAATATGACCCAGTTGCTTGAGTCGGATAGCAAGTTGCATCCTGTCTAGTTGAACGTCATCAACCAGCAATATGCGCATTGAAGATCCCTTTTCTATCATCACATCACCTTTATCTAGTGTTGAATATTCAAAGTAGCTCAAATTTGGGCTTAAATCATGCCCTAATCTCTATATTATATTGACTTTTTTACAGATCTTTTTAGCATTGTTTCTTTTTAAAGAGAAATACTATGTCAGACGCTACAAACAACGAACAACAAGAAATCGATTTAACCACCATCTCACCAGAACTTCGTCAAGTTATCGAATTTGATGGCGTACCAAAAGAGATGCACTTTATGGTTACTTCTATTCACGAAGTGTCTGAAGAAGCAGTACGCGAAGCTTGGGATAGTCTTCCAGCAAGCGCACAAAATGTTTTAGACAACTTCGAGCAGTTCCACGCTCTAATCTCAGTTAGCCAAGCTTTCGCTGGTGTTAACGTGATGGAAGAGTTCCCTACTCTTAAACTTCCAGAAGACATGTCTGACGAAGAAAAAGAAGAGTACCGTGCTCAACTGCTAGACCAAGTTCTACACAACTGTGTAAAAGACATGGTTAAACAAATCAAGAAAGCTCGTCGTGATGCAATCTTGAAGCGTGATTTCAAAGAAGTTTTTACTAAGTAAGTCGCTAGTCGCCTAAACTAGGCTAAGCGCTAACAGTACTACTTAGAATTAAGCCGCATGTTTCTTTAAACACGCGGCTTTTTTATATCCGCTATTTTCTGTTCGTCGATCGTTACGTCTGTATGTTCTTGTTGCTAATGTTCATATGATTCGACAAATCATATGCTTTAACACTCATATAGTGTGGCGCAAAACTGGCAGTTATACCGTATAAAAATGACGCATGTATCCATTCATGGAATCAAGACCGAATTTTCAGAACCTATAACAGGCAGTATCGCGGCAATATCGAAAAACTGACCTTGTCAGGTTTAATGCGTTACCGCGATATCTCTTTGAGCGACACTCACACCTTTAATTTGAGCGTAAACACGCTGCCCGATTTCTAGATTTAACTCATCCAGCGCCCACAATGTAATGGTTGCCCATAGGTAGCACCCAGACTCTAACTCTAGCTCGACCTGGACACTCTGCTTATTTGTGCCTTGTTGGTGCGTCTCTACGCTTTTAATGGTGACAGGAAGGATGTTACGTATAGAAGTCCCTTTCGGCCGTTCTAGCGTGATAGAGACATCATTTGCCCTAACTTGCAGCCTCACTGTCGTACCAAGCTCACTCGATACTTTCTGAACCCATAACGACGTCGACTTTCCTAGCATCAGGCGAGACAGCGCATAATCGTCATTGTGTTCCGCTAATGTCGCTTCAAACAACGAGCTTTGCTCTGAGAAAGATTGCCAAGGTTGCATGGCTCTCGATGCCCAAACCTCTTCCGTCACACCCGACGAAATCACTTTGCCTTGGTCAATAATCACAAGGTGATTTGCCAAGCGTAAAATTTCATTGAGGCTATGGGTGACATAGATGATCGGTATTTGGACGGTTTCGGATAAGTTTTCCAGAAATGGCATCACTTCGCGCTTACGAGGCAAGTCGAGAGACGCTAAAGGCTCATCCATCAACAAAATGCTCGGCTTTGATAACAAAGCGCGGCCAATCGCCACACGTTGCTTCTCACCGCCAGACAAACGAGCTGGGTATCGGTCAAGCAATGAACCCAAAGACAACAGCGAGACTATTTGCTCAAAGTGCGCTTGATCGACGCTTTTCATACCGTATTTAAGGTTCGCTGCCACCTTCATATGTGGAAACAATCGCGACTCTTGGAACACATAACCGACGTTGCGTTTGTGAGTCGGCAAATTAATGCCATTTTCACTATCGAACAGTGTGGTTCCAGATACGCTGATCAGACCTTTATCGGGCTGTTTAAGGCCACTGATTGCATTGATAAGTGAGGTTTTACCCGCGCCAGAACGACCAAAAATTGCCGTAATGCCGCGACTTGGTAATTCCAAGTCGATATCAAAGAACGTTTCACCAAGTTGTTGTTGATATTGGAGGATCAAAGCACTCATGCATTGCCTCCCAAGCGTTGTGCTGACTTTTTGTTGAGCCACTCAGATAGCATCAATGAACCCAGCGCTATCACAATAGAAATGACACACAAACGCGCGGCTTCCATTTCAGCGCCAGGGGTTTCAATAAAGGTATACATAGCCAAAGGAATGGTTTGAGTTTCACCGGGAATATTTGAAACGAAGCTGATGGTCGCGCCAAACTCCCCTAGGCTTCTTGCGAATGAAAGCATGGTGCCGGTAATGACCCCTGGGATCATCAAGGGTAAAGTGATCGTGAAAAACACACGAAGAGGTGAAGCGCCTAATGTAGCAGCCGCCTCTTCAAGCTTACTGTCTACGGTTTCTAGGCTCAATCTAATAGAGCGAACCATCAGCGGCAACGCCACAACCACACAAGCGAGTGCCGCGCCCTTCCAGCTAAAGCTGAATACAATACCAAACACGTCATTGAGCCACGAACCTATGATACCTTGCCTGCCCATCATCACTAGCAGTAAATAGCCAATAACTACAGGTGGAAGTACCAAAGGTAAATGGACAATACTCTCAACAATGCTCTTACCTACAAATTGTTTCTTAGCAAGTAGCCATGCTAAGCCAATACCGATAGGGATAAGCCATAAGATTGCAAACCCAGCGACTTTTAAGCTCAGCATTAAGGCTTGGTATTCGTATTCCGATAAATACATCATTTAACGCACTTCAAATCCAAAACTGTTCAAGGTGTCTTTCGCTTTTTCGCTCTTTAGGAAAGTATAGAACTCTTCTGCCACAACTTTATCACTCAACTTCGCTACAGGGTAACGTATTGGTGTGTGCAGATCTGATGGGAAGGTCGACACTAGGTTTACTTCTTTAGAAAGCAACGCATCCGTTTTGTAGACAATGCCAAGCTTAGCTTCACTGCGCTCGACTAAGGCTAAGGCCATACGAACATTGTTACTTGGTGCCAATCGAGTTTTCACATCGTCCCATACACCTAACGTTTCTAACGCTTCTTTTGCATAGATACCAGCAGGAACCGACATGGTGTTACCCACTGCAAGCCTTTCATTAGTAAGCAGTTTAGCCCATTGTTCACCTTTTGATAGGTCTAACGTTACCGATGTCTCTTTAGGAGCAATCAGCACCAGTTCGTTTTCACATAGGTTTGTGACATTGTCACTATAAATCAATTTACGATCGACTAAATGCGTCATCCATTTCTCATTTGCCGAGATAAAAATGTCTGCTGGTGCTCCTCTTTCGATTTGTCGCACCAAAGACGACGTACTCGCGTACACAGGAATCACATCGACAGAATGGTCTTTCTCAAACTCTTCAACCAACAGATTAACCGCATTGGTCATCGACGATGCAGCGTAAACTCGTAGCTTTTCCGCAGCAAAAAGATGACTAGAACTCAATGCCGAAGTTAAAGCCATGGTTAAAAGGAAGACTCGCTTTTTCATTGTTATCACTTATCTATTGTTCGTTTAAGTTCTTTAGCTAACTTCTAAATGGCGGCTTAAGCTGTTAACTCTGGCCAAAGCAGATCAAGATTTAAGTACTCTTCGATGGCATCAGCGATTCGATTAATACCCAGCTCTTTAAGCTGTTCGTGGTCAATCGCGGTCACATCGTTGGCTCCTGCCCATTCGCAAATAAGCGACAACGCATCACTGTTGTCGAATACGCCATGCAAGTAAGTACCAAAAATCGAGTTATCTTGATTCACAGCGCCATCTAGGCTGCCAGATTCTAACTGAACCGGTAAGGCTGTTTCTTTGACATCAGTCCTACCTACGTGGATTTCATACCCTTTTACTTGTGCTGTTTTGCCATCCAGCGTCATGGTGCCGCGTACGTTGGTTAAGGTTTTCTGCTGTGTAAGGGTCGTTTCAGTATCCAGATACCCTAACCCTTCGCTGCTGCCGGGTTCCCCTTCAACGCCATCAGGATCGTGGATGATGTTACCTAACATTTGGTAGCCACCGCAGATACCCATCACTTTGCCGCCTAAGCGCAGGTGGCGTTGAATATCTTTATCCCAGCCTTGTTCTTTTAGGTAATCCAAATCTGCTCTTACCGACTTTGTACCCGGCAAGATAATTAAATCAGCATTGTTTACACGTTCGCCTTTACCGACATAACGTAAATCAATCGAAGGATTCAATCTTAACGCGTCAAAGTCTGTATGGTTGCTGATTCGGGTTAGCACTGGCACCGCCACCTTAAGCTTAGCTTCTCCGTAAGACTCTTGAGCAGAGGTAATGGCATCTTCCGCTTCTAAGTTAAAACCATGCAGATATGGCAAAACACCAATGACTGGCTTGCCGGTTTTTTCCTCTAGCCAATCTAGGCCAGATTGAAGCAGTGCGATATCGCCTCTAAAACGATTTATCACAAAGCCTTTTACACGAGCTTGTTCAGATTCAGACAATAGAGCTAATGTCCCGTAGAGATGCGCAAAAACGCCACCACGGTCAATATCAGCAACGATGATCACAGGGATGTCCGCTTTCTCAGCAAATCCCATGTTAGCGATATCATTTTCACGAAGATTGATTTCGGCTGGGCTCCCCGCACCTTCAATCATCACGCTTTCATATTCTTCAGAAAGTCGGTCAAACGAATCGATAACTGTATCCATCGCCACTTTCTTGTAATCATGATAACCCGTCGCTTCCATGTTGCTCAGCGCTCGGCCTTGCAAAATCACTTGCGCGCCGGTATCTGAGTTGGGCTTTAGCAATACAGGGTTCATGTGAACGGTTGGCTCTATATTACAAGCTTGCGCCTGAACCGCTTGAGCACGGCCAATTTCGCCACCATCTTTTGTCACAGCACTGTTCAACGCCATGTTTTGTGGCTTAAAAGGTGCCACTTTGATTCCTTTCCTTGCCAAAACACGGCATAAACCTGCCACCAAAACACTTTTTCCGGCATCTGACGTTGTCCCTTGAACCATAAGGGCACTTAATGGTGCTCGCATTTGTACTTAAATCCTTAATTTCTTAATTTTCAATTTATAGCTGTGGGCAATATTTCTCTGCGACCATCTTAACGTCATTGCCGAGTAGATGCTCAATAAAATGAATGGAAAATGAATGTGTTACTCACTCTGGATTCAACCCCAGTGTTGTTTAATAGCTCCATCGAAACGAAGCTTGTGAACGATAACAGGCGCTTCAACAAAAAACGTACTAACGAAAAGAAACGTTTCAAATTCAGAAAAACGTTTCTACTAAAAACAACATTAAGGGATTCACCATGAAAAAAACTGTATTAGCTATCGCATCTACTATTATCCTTGCTCCTACTTTCGCAATGGCTAGTGACCACAACAGCAACAAGCACGAAAGCGCTATTGCTTATACTGGCCCAATTGAAACCGTTTCTGTTGCGACACTACTTGCCGACACAAGCATGTTCGCAGAGCAAGAAGCAATTGTGGATGGCAAGATCGTTCGTCAACTTAAGAATGACACGTTTGTCTTCTCTGATGGCCAGAGTGAAATTCAAATCGAACTTGATGATGATATCCGCCTAGCACAACCACTGACCGCTGATACAAAAGTTCGTATCTTCGGTGAATATGAAGGTGGTAAGACACCTGAAATCGAAGTGGACCACATCCAGGTTCTATAAGCGATTAATATAAAAACACCGACTTCAAATAATTGGCCTGCATATTGCAGGCTTTTTTGTATTATACTGCCGCAAAATACAATTTATATGGAGTCACCATGCTAGGTTGCACGAATAAGACTGTCCTTTTAGGACTCGCTGCACTGTGTTCATTCTCTGCGTCTGCAAACAACTTTAACTACAACACATTCGAGCTGCGCATGGGTACTAGCCCAAGTACTTTCGGTGGTGAAGTCACAACAATGTTCACTCAGAACTCTCATTTTGTTGCTCGTATCGATTCAGAATTTGAAAGTGATTGGGATGCAGCGGTAGGTATGGGATTCAACGGCCCAATCAGTCAATTTGCTGACGTTACTGGCCAAATGTTACTGCACAACATTGAACGGAATGACGATAACCACATCAAAACAGAAATTAACCTTGGCTTGAGAGCTTGGTTAATGGCAAACGTTGAAGTTAACGCACGCCTTGGTCAACTGATCGACAACGATGACACTCGTTCAATTTTGGGTATCGGTGCTCGTTTCCATTCAACTGATCAACTGTCTGTTGGTCTTGATATGCGCAATAACGGCACATATGGCCACCAAATCTTAATGTCGGCTCGATTCGGATTCTAATCTAGATTTCAATTACTGAGTAATAAATAGCTAAACGTATTACATAGAAAAGCCCCGAACATATTAATGTTCGGGGCTTTTTTGTTTGTTAGTTTCGCTGGCTTTTAGTCGTTCACGACCTGAGCCAGCGACTTGCTTTATAAGCTAACCATCAGCATCTTTTTCTGGTGATCTAAGTACTCTTCATAAGTACCTTGGAAGCTCACTAGCTGTTGATCTTTTACATCGATGATGTGTGTTGCTAATGAAGAAACGAACTCTCGGTCATGGCTTACGAAGATAAGCGTGCCAGTGTAAACCTTCAACGCGTCGTTCAGGGCTTGGATTGCTTCCATGTCCATGTGGTTGGTTGGTTCGTCCATTACAAGCACGTTGATGTCTTGCATCATTAGCTTGCCGAATAACAGACGGTTCTTCTCACCACCAGAACAGTTACGCGCTTTTTTGTTCGCATCGTCAGCAGTAAACAATAGGCGACCTAGAATGCCACGTACCATAAGGTCATCGTGCTTCACTGTGCGCCATTGTGAGATCCAATCGAAGATGCTCAGGTCGTTATCAAAGTCAGACGTACTATCTTGTGGGCAGTAGCCTACAGATGCGTTTTCAGACCATTTTACGATACCTTCGTTTTGCTCTAGCTCTTGAACTAGGCAACGTAGCAGCGTGGTTTTACCTACACCGTTCTCACCGATAACCGCAAGACGAGTACCCGCTTCAAGCAGCAAGTTACCACCGGCAAACAATGTTTCGCCATCGAAGCCGTGACCAAGGTCTTGAAGTTCAAGCGCTTGACGGTGTAGTTTCTTACCTTCGCCAAAATCAATAGATGGACTCATACGGCTCGATGATTTCACTTCATCAAGCGTGATCTTATCCATTTTCTTAGCGCGAGAGCTTGCTTGTTTTGCTTTAGATGCGTTAGCACCAAAACGGTTTACGAAATCTTGAAGCTCGCTGATTTCAGCCGCTTTCTTAGCGTTGCTTGCTAGAAGCTGTTCACGAATCAAGCCAGATGCTTCTAGGAAGTACTCGTAGTTACCAGGGTAAACACGTAGCTCACCGTAGTCGATGTCTGCCATGTGTGTACACACAGAGTTCAGGAAGTGTCTATCGTGCGAAATGATGATCATTGTACATTTACGCTGGTTTAGCTCTTCAGCAAGCCAGTTGATCGTGTGAATGTCCAAGTTGTTGGTTGGTTCATCAAGAAGCAGGATATCTGGGTTTGCAAACAGAGCTTGTGCCAATAGCACACGCAGTTTCCAACCTGGAGCTACTTGCTGCATCAAGCCGAAATGGAACTCTTCTTCAATACCCGCTTGAATTAGGATGTCGCCAGCACGGCTTTCTGCTGTGTAGCCATCCATTTCCGCGAATTCGCTTTCAAGCTCAGCGACTTTCATGCCATCGTCTTCGCTCATTTCTGGCAAAGAGTAAATGCGGTCACGTTCTTGTTTTACTTCCCACAGTTTTCTGTCACCCATGATCACAACGTCGATAACGCTGTACTGTTCGAAAGCGAACTGATCTTGGCTTAGCACACCCAGCTTTTCTCCTGGAGTGATAGAAACGTTGCCCGAGCTTGGCGTTAATGCGCCACTTAGGATTTTCATGAACGTTGATTTGCCGCAACCATTAGCGCCGATCAAACCATAACGGTTGCCGTTACCAAATTTAGCAGAGATGTTTTCAAACAGCGGCTCTGCGCCAAATTGCATTGTGATGTTCGCGGTAGATATCAAAGAACTAATTCCTAAGCGTGTACTGACAGATAATTATTAGGCTATTTCAAGAACCTAAATAAGAAGTACGAAAGTATGGATTAAACAAAAATCGAAGCGCGGATTATATAGAGATCTCGATCACGTTGTCGAGGCTAAACAGTAAACGAATAGTAAACATAGACCATTTAGATGCTTTTCATACGTTATGGGCTGTAAATAAAAAAATCCCCACCAGCAGAACTGGTAGGGATTTCATTTATCAACACTAAAAGTCTTTTAAGCCCGTCACCTTTGAAACTATAGCTCTTCAAAACGAAAAGCTTTGATGACGAGCAGAACTTGTTATTTAGTAATTTTCTTCTGAACGTATTTTTTGCTCACGTCGACAACCGCAACATCTCTAAAGAAGCTTCTACCCAACAGAAGTGGGAAAGAAAGATGCGTTCGGTCGGCTAGCGTAAATTCAGTTTTGTCTTTTAGATCGCCAATTTGAATCGAAGCTACAACCACAGCGCGTCGTTGTGTGCCTTCTGCGCTTGATTGCTTGATCTTAACCCAGCGTTCTACTGGTAAGCTGATCTCTTCAGTTGTAATTCCGTCGTGTTCAATCTTGAACTTAACCCAGTCTTTGCCGTCACGTTCAAAATCAACAATATCAACTGCACTGATTGAAGAGGTTGTTGCACCGGTATCGACACGTGCTTTAAACGCTTCTTTTAAACCAGGAACAAACACCCACTCTTCTTCACCAAGAATCAGTTTGCCGTCACTTGTTTTTCTAACCTTCTCTACTGGTTTTTCAACAGGTGCAGGTTTTACTTCCGGCTCAGTTGGTTTTACTTCTTCAGGCTTCTCAGTAGGTTCCGTTACTTTCTCGCCTTCTGTTGCGTCAGTTTTTGAAGAGTCATCCACAACAGGTTGTTCGATTTGAGGCTTTTGCTCTGGCTCAACAGGAGCTTGAGTTGTAGCCGAACAAGCAAACAGGCCACCACTTAGCATTAAAACTACAATCGCTTTCCAATTATACATTCAGTCACCTTCTATTTTGAAACGTTTGCTATCGCTTTTGCTACATAAGGAATATGAGATTCGGAAAGGCCTGCGATATTGATGCGTCCATCACCAACACCATAGACTCCATATTCTTCACGTAATTGATTCATTTGAGTTTCTTTAAAGCCTAGTACACTAAACATGCCTTTATGGCTTTCAATGAAGTCAAATTGTGACGTGTTATAAGTATTTCGCAATTCATCACATAAACTTTGGCGCAGATTTAACAAACGTTGCTGCATTTCACTCAATTCTTGCTTCCAAATCGAGGTTAGCTCTTGATTCTGAAGAATTGTTTTAACCAAAGCTGCACCATGATCTGGCGGCATTGTGTAAGTTGAACGAGCAAGCGTTAGAAGCTTACCTTTAGCATTGCCAACGTGTTCGCTGTTTTTGCCAATCACGATAGCGGCCCCCGTTCTTTCACGGTATAAACCGAAGTTCTTCGAGCAAGATGTCGTAATCAACATCTCTTCGACGTTGTTAGCCATGTGTTGAAGACCTTTTGCGTCTTCTTCTAAGCCATCACCAAAGCCTTGGTAAGCAATATCAACGAACGGCAAGAAGCCATTTTTCTGCGATAGTTTGGTAATTTCCTGCCACGCCTCAAAGTCGATATCCGCACCCGTTGGGTTATGACAGCAACCGTGCAGTAGTACCACATCTGATGGACCCGCTTTTGAAAGGTCATCCAACATTCTTGCAGTATCAACTTGCTTCGTTTCAGGACTGAAGTAATTGTAATATCGAACTTTTAAGCCTGCCGCTTCCATCACCGGTTTGTGGTTAACGTAGCTTGGGTTTGAAATCCAAACCGTGGTGTCTGGTTGAGAAACTTTCATTAAGTCACCCAACATGCGAAGTGCACCACTTGCACCCGGTGTTTGAATCGCAGCAACGCGATCCATTGCAGAAGTCCCTTTAAGCAGCAGATCAACCATGCTCTGGTTGAACTCTTCACAGCCTGCTAGGCCAACGTAAGCTTTGGTTTTCTGAGTCTCAACAACGATATCTTGAGCCATAGAAACGGCTTTCATGATCGGAGTTTCGCCTTGATCGTTTTTGTAAACGCCAATGCCTAAGTCGACTTTATCAGTACGAGTATCGCCGCGGTAAGCAACAGAAAGAGATAGAATTGGATCTAAAGTTGGTTTTGGTAGATGTGAAAACATGAAAGTCACAACCCTTTGAAATTCAAGTAATGAGTTTCACGTTAACATTATCGTAGACAAATCAGAAACATTTTTTAATAGAAGCGCTTAGTTAGAATAAGTAAACAGAGATTGGTCATTTTACGTCACAAAACAGCGTAAATTTCGAACACTTTTAGTGCTTTATCAAAAGAGCAGTAGCTTGTTTAAGAAGTACCTTGTTGATTCTCAGCTAAATGCCTTGTTTGAATTGCCTTGGTGTCATGCCCGACCAAGCTTTAAATCGAGTACTAAAGTTCGCTGCATTCGGGTACCCCACGATCTCGCCAATATGTTGAATCGACCAATCACTCGATTTCAACAAACGAGCAGCGTATTCCATTCTCATACGCATAATATGAGTCATCGGGCTATGAGAGTAATAACGTTGGCACAAACGATGGAAGTGCGGCTCTGAACAAGGAAATAGGTTTGCTAGCTCATGCACATTCCACTCTTTATGAAGCTGCTTTTGAACACTGTCGAACACACGTCTCAAGCGAATCAAATTTCGAGACTGTTGCTGCGGGACTGGTGCATTAATCATGAACTCTATTTGGGCTACGCTGTGAATGGCAATCGCTCCGCCTAAATCAATGGGCAAGGCAATACTTCTCAGCAAGGTATGAATACAAGACGAGACGACTTCGGCTGCAGGAGAGAGCGTATAACTCACTTCATCATTGACGACATTATCCCAATGCTTATCAGGCGATAGAAAGATCCACGCTATCTGCCATGTTTCTTCTTCAATCCCAAAGCCATTCTCAACGCCTGCAGGCACAGTAATGCACGACCCCGGCTCTAGAATATAGCGACACGCCCCACTTTCTAACCACCCTTTGCCCCTAACCGTGTAAAGCAGCATGTGTTTCTGTGGATTCTTCCGATGGACAGAAAAGAAATCTCGGCACGACGCCGTCCCACACTGAACGATACCCAATTCTTCGAATGCCAATACATGGCTTTGATCGACAAACTCTTGGTGTGTCTGATCAGAGATCTCGTACCGTTCGTGTTTCTCACTCATTTCACTGGTCGCTCATTAGGTTTGCCTGCAATTAAATCGCCACTTTAGTCATTCGATAGTTTTGGAATAGATGATTTTGAAAACAGATCGTTTTGACAAATAGACAGCTTTTGAAAATAGATAGTTTGGCAAAAGTTTGTGATGAACCTGAACAATACAGCCTAAACAAATGCCGATAAACTTCTCGCATATTAACCACAGGGGAAATGCGATGCGCTCGACATATCTTCATCTAGACAAAGATTTTTGGCAAAAGCTTTTACACATCGGTTTGCCTGTATCGCTACAAACCATGTTGTTTTCATTACTCGGCGTGGTCGATATTTTTATGGTTAACCAACTGGGTGACTCTGCAACTGCGGCGGTTGGTGTGGGTAACCGCATATTTTTCTTCAACTTGATCATGGTATCCGGGATTAGCGGCGCTGTCAGTGTGCTAGCTTCGCAATATTTCGGTGCGGGAGATTTCAACGGAATTAGACGCACATTAGCACAGTCATGGGCATTGTCTGTCTTTACCATCATCCCCTTTGTGTTGATTTATACATTGGCTCCTGAATCAGTCGTGTCTGTGGTGGCCTCAGACCCTGATTACGTCCGCTTGGCAACGGATTACCTTTGGATAACAGGAGCCAGCCTTTTTGGTACCGCGATCGTAGTGCCCTTAGAAAGCGCACTGCGATCGGTCGGCGAAGCCAAGCTACCCACCAAGATCAGTATTTGGGCAATCATCGTTAATGCGATTCTCAATGCATTGCTGATCTTTGGTTTGTTTGGATTTCCAGAACTGGGCGTAGTTGGTGCGGCTATTGGCACCACGGTGTCTCGATTCTTTCAGACGATAGCGCTGCTTATCAAGGCGAAGAAACACTACGCGCATCTATTCCCGACATTAAGTAATTGGCGAGAAGCGATATTACCGAAGCATAGAAATAAGTACTTCACGATAGCAATACCTATGTTGGTTCATGACACAGCATGGGCGGGCGGGATTCTTATTTATAACGTGATAGTTGGGCAAATGGGTGTTGGAGAGCTTGCGATCATTTCGCTGTTATCGCCAGTAGAAAGTATCTTGATCTCGGCGTTCATGGGGTTTGCGGTCGCCGCTTCGATCATTCTAGGCAACGAGATCGGCGCGAAGAACTATCAACGTGTTGAGAACACCGCATGGGGTTATGTATTGGTCAGCTGTGGGCTTGCGGCTATATTAGCCTTGGTGTGTTGGTTTGATAAACCCGCGATCGTATACATGATCGGCCTTACTCACTTAGAGCTCAAAGAGACAGCCGTTAACGTCACCTTAGTCATGGCACTCGGCATGATACTAAGAGTCTTCAATATGGTTGGTATTGGTGGCGTGCTGAAAAGTGGTGGAGACATCAACTACAGTATCTTCATCGACCTGTTTGGCCAATGGGCAATCGGTATTCCCCTTGCTTACTTTACTGCGCTGGTGTTGGGTTGGCCGCTAGAATGGGTGTTGATGATTGTGTTACTGGAGGAGTTAGCGAAGATCGCTTTAACTAGCCAGCGAATTCACTCTAAGAAATGGATCAACAATCTAATCGACGAGCCTGAGCACATTCCTATATAAACAGGCGATAAACTGACACTGACGTGCAGGCGATAGATTCAAAGAACTCACACCCAAGGGCTGATTTGTAGCATTGCGCTAACGATGAAGCCCTTTTTCGTTTACGAGTGTGCAAAGTCACGACAGCAGTTATATATCAGTAAATCGATGGATGATTTGGTTTGAACTACCACGCCAATCCAACATTGGATCCGCTTTATCTTGCTCAAAACGACCATCAATCAAAGTATCAACATATTCAAGTGCTTGCCTCTGCTTTTCGTCGAGTTCGTCGAGCTCGTAGCCCGTCCACATCCAGATGTCTTTGCCTTCACATTCTGCTTTTACACGCTGAACAAGCTTAAGCACTTCAGACACGTTTGCAGGATGCAGAGGATCGCCACCAGAAAGCGATAAGCCACGACGCTTGATTCGCGGATCATTGAGATCAGCGATAATTTGGTCTTGCAGTTCTTGAGTAAACAAATGCCCAGAGTCCAATCGTTGCGTTGATTGGTTATAACACCCGCGACACTGGTGTACACAACCCGACACAAACAAAGTGCAGCGTGTTCCAGGGCCATTTACAACGTCGATTGGGTGATATTGGTGATAATTCATAAGGCAGTATTGAAAACTCGTGATGGCTTAATGGTTTAACTCGAAAAGTAGCGAGAGTTGAAACAAATGAATTGGTATCGACATAGCGCCGATACCAAACATATTTCTTGAAACGTAGCTCTTCTAAGTAAGCTAGCTAATAATCTTAGAGCTTACTAAAGATGCTTCACGCGGCGTTTAACTTCTTCTTGCTTACCGAAGTTAAATGGTCGTGCATCTGGGCTACCAAGGTAACCACAAACACGGCGCGTCACCGATACTTTGGTTGAGTCATGGTTGCCACATTTAGGACACGTAAAGCCCTTACTTGTACAGTCGAACTCACCGTTGTAACCACATTCGTAACACTCATCAATCGGTGTGTTAGTGCCGTAGTAAGGAACACGTGTGTAGCTGTAATCCCATACGTTTTCTAGTGCTTCGATGTTCTTCTGCATGTTCGGGAATTCGCCGTAACAGATAAAACCACCGCTAGAAATTTCAGGATAAGGCATCTCGAAATCGATCTTGTCGTATGGGTTCACTGTCTTCTGCACATCTAAGTGGAAGCTGTTGGTGTAGTAACCACGGTCTGTCACACCATCAATCACACCAAATTCTTTGGTGTCGATGCTGCAGAAACGGCTACATAGGTTTTCACTTGGTGTGCCGTATAGGCTGAATGCGTAACCTGTCTCTTTCGTCCAAGATTCCACTTCACGCTTCATGTACTCCACCAACTCAAGCGCTTTAGCACGCATTTCGCCATCGTCGTACAGGTGAACGTCAGTACCGTAAAGTGCTGTCATCGCTTCGTGGATACCAATGTAACCAAGAGAAACAGACGCGCGGCCGTTCTTGAAGATATCGGCAATAGAGTCGTCTGCTTTCAAGCGAACGCCACATGCACCTTCCATGTATAGGATTGGAGCAACACGTGCTTTCACGTTTTCTAGACGAGAAATACGAGTTTCTAATGCACGACGAGCCAGCTTGAGTTTATCATCAAGCAGTTCGTAGAACTTAGCCATATCTTGTTTTGCGTTAATCGCAATACGTGGCAAGTTCAAGCTAACAACACCTAAGTTGTTACGGCCTTCGTGAATCAACTCACCATTTTCTTCATAAGTATTCAAGAAGCTACGACAACCCATAGGAGTTTTAAATGACCCTGTCACTTCTACTACTTTGTCGTAGTTAAGAATGTCTGGGTACATACGCTTAGACGCACACTCTAGCGCTAATTGCTTGATGTCGTAGTTTGGATCTTGCTTCTGGTGGTTCAAACCATCTTTGATCGCAAATACCAGTTTAGGGAACACGGCTGTTTTACGGTTCTTACCCAAACCTGCAATGCGGTTTTTCAAGATTGATTGCTGAATCAATTTCGAGCCCCAGCTTTCACCTAAACCAAAACCAAACGTCACGAATGGTGTTTGACCATTAGCGGTGTGCAGCGTGTTTACTTCGTACTCCAGAGATTGGAACGCGTCGTAACACTCTTTCTCTGTGCGAGAGATAGCAAAAGCTTCTGGGCTATGAATGTCCCACTCTTTCGCTAGCGATAAGTGCTTCTCGTAGCTCGCCATAACGTAAGGTTCAAGAACCTCATCGATGCGGTTAATCGTTGTGCCGCCGTAGATGTGACTCGCCACTTGCGCGATGATCTGCGCGGTTACCGCTGTCGCCGTAGAAATAGACTTAGGTGTGTCGATTTCCGCGTTACCCATCTTGAAGCCATGCGTTAACATGCCTTTCAGATCGATAAGCATGCAGTTAAACATTGGGAAGAACGGTGCGTAGTCTAGATCGTGGTAGTGAATATCACCACATTCGTGAGCATGTACGATATCACGTGGCAAAATGTGAGTTTTCGCATAGTGTTTAGCCACGATACCCGCCAGCAGGTCACGCTGAGTTGGGATTACTTTGCCATCTTTGTTCGCGTTTTCATTGATTAGATCAACGTTGCTTTCTTCGATCAAACCTTCGATCTCACGAGTTAAAGCGCTTTGCTTCTCACGGGCGATGTCGCGGTCATGACGATATTCAATGTAGGCACGAGCCAGAGACTTGTATGGTCCCTGCATTAGCTCGTTCTCGACCATGGTTTGAATTTCAGAGATATGAACTTCATCGTAGTCTTCGAGCTTCAACTCAACTGCTAATGCCACATTCAGTGCATAAATAGCAATTTCCTTATCGGCTTTGTCTGATGCTGCTTCCACTGCAGCTTGGATGCGATCTCTACTGAATGGAGCTCTTGAGCCATCACGCTTGATTACGATTGATTTCACCACTTCTCCTTACTCTTGAGGTATTCACAGACTTATCCACAAACACACTATATAGAGCGATTTATCGTTTAACTAACACTAGATATTGTGGCGTATTTAACGAGAACCACCAACTTTGAGTATTGATTTGGATCAATAAAAAGAGAACGCTGACTAAGATCAATTCAATATTATTACGCTAGTTCTCAAGTCGAAAAGAAACAATGTAACAATAAAAAAACTCCTAAAAAGAGTTGAATTTTTGGTAAGTGTTGTAGGATAACGGCTCATCAATATTGGCAGACAAAATTAGGGATATTTGGCATGAAACGACTTCAAAACTGGATAATGTTAGGCTGCTTACTCAGTAGCCAGACATTTGCTGAACCTTTGACCATATCCAGTTGGAATATCGAATGGTTATCAACCAACGAGGCTGTGAATAAGTTTTCTGACAAACGTGATCAAGCTGATTTCGACAAACTCGCAACTTATTTTCAATCCTTAGACGCAGACGTGGTTGCGTTTCAAGAAGTCGATAACGTAAATGCCATTCAGCGTGTGGCTGGTGATCAATACAAGATATTGATGTCTGACCGGGCGCTATCTAAGAACAGCAACCGCCAATTTAAAGAAGTGAACCAATACACGGGATTTGCAGTTCGTAAAGGAGTAGCCCTCACCGACTACGCTGACTTTCCGCTTGAAACCACATCCAACAGTAAACTTAGGTTTGCCAGCTATATCGTTGTAGAAACAAACTTTAAACCCATTCACATGTTGTCTGTGCATTTAAAGGCAGGTTGTAGCGGAGCGTATAAGTCCAACCGCGATTGCTCTCGTTTAAAAGAGCAAGCTCAGCAACTGAACAAGTGGATAAAGCAAAGAGAGCGCAATAACGAAGACTACGCCATTCTTGGCGACTTTAACCATAACCTCGCTTACTCACGAGATTGGATGTGGAAAGAGTTATCACAATATACTGATGCGCAGTTAGCGACACGAAAGACCCGTGCAGATTGTAAGGTACGCTCTAACCGCAACAATTATCGCACACATCAGTTCCGCTCTGTTATTGATCATATTGTGGTGAGTGAGTCGCTAAATGCTTCTCCTGCAAAGCAGAAGGTATTTGAAACACAAGATGTTCTGGACTACAAACTCAGTGACCACTGCCCAGTTTCAACGACTATTAAATAGTAGATTTTAGATAACAGCAGATTGTAGATAACTGAAAATAATAGAAACAGTAAATATAGAAAGAGGCTGACTGACTTTCGTGCTGAAAGCGAGTCAACCTCTATGCTTGGTCAGCTCAGAACGGATAACGTCAAAGCCAATGTAATCAGCTATAAGCTTGCTACTAACACGTTTTGTTCATACGATCCACCAGCCACATTCCCACCAGCATGCTTATCATAAACACCCACACCGTCGGGTTGCCGCCACTTAGGCTGGTTACCGCAGGGCCTGGGCAAAAGCCTGCAATCCCCCAGCCTAAGCCAAACGCTGTAGATCCAAGAATCAGCTTTCTGTCTATCAACGGATTGTTACGGCTATCTAACGGCTCGCCATTGATGGCTTTAGCGCGCTTTTTAATGACCAGATGATAAAACGGTGCAAAGACCAATAGCGCGCCACCCATGACGAATGCCAAACTAATGTCCCAGTTACCGGTAATGTCTAAGAAGCCGAGTACCTTCTCAGGATCAACCATCCCTGAGATGATCATGCCAGAGCCAAAAAGAATACCTGCGACCAAACCGATAACGATGGTAAATGAAGCGTTTTTCATTATGCCCCCAAGCCAGTCAGATTCTTGATAAACACGGTTACGATTGCCACACCCATAAATACACAGGTCGCAACAATAGAACGTTTAGATAAACGCGCCATTCCGACAATGCCATGCCCGCTAGTACAACCGTTCGCTGTTTTAGTACCAAAGCCCACCAGAAGGCCAGCAATAATCACTAAAGCGAGATTCATCTCTTCTAACTGCGGAAGTTGGTAGCCCGTCGGAATTAATAGCCAACCACTTGCGACCATTCCCACAACAAAGGCGATACGCCAGTGTTTTTCGGTGTTTGCTGTATCCGCATCTTTACGTTCTTTGTTGCTGGTGCCAGTTGGCAATAATCGGCTGACAATGCCACTAATGCCAGCAACTCGACCAATCCCCAACATTAAAACAATGGCCGACACGCCTAACAACATGCCGCCGAAAAAAGCATCCCAAGGAATCAAACTAAGCACAAACCTCTCCTATCCACAAACATCATAAACTCATAACAACCTATAAATTAGAGTTTACTAATAAATATAAATTAGTCAATGCTAATGTACTGCGAGTATGTGTCGTTTTGTAAGTCTGGAATTAACAAGCGCCCTGCATGAAAAAAGCCCCTAGGCGTTAACCTAAGGGCTTATGATTTAATTCGGTTGTATTGGTTGTATTATGTAAGCTACTTAGTCTTGTTCTTTTCAGCTATCCACTGGGACATATACTTCGTGCTCGCCATGCTGTGGTGTTTGAGCATCGAACCAAAGAAGTTATCCAGTCGATGAGATTCAAGATCCGACTCTAACGCAGTCAGTCGCTCGATCAATTTGTCGCCCAGTTGATTCTGTTCATAGTGCGCTTCAAGAATTGAATGACATTGGCTTTGAGCTTTAAGCCATTTCTTTTCATCTTTATAAAGAGCGACAGCTTGTTCAACAAACTCATCAATATCATCTGACACTGCGCCCGGCCATTGCAGTTCACCTTGCGGTAGCATGCCTTCACTGCCGATCTCGCTGGTTACATTCGGAGTCTGTAGCTTCATCGCATCAAGTAACTTGCCTTTAATGCCTGCGCCAAATCGTAAAGGTGCAACACACACACGAGCCTGCTCCATCACTTCTTGAGCGTCTTTCGCCCAACCTTTGATATGGAAGCCAGTTTTAGGGTTATGCAAAGCGGTTGCTTTTGGCGGCGGATACGATCCATAAATATGAAGTTCAGTGTCAGGTAACTGTTTACGAATCTTCGGCCAAATCTTCTGTAGCTGAAGTACGGCATCCCAGTTCGGTGCGTGTCTAAAGTTGCCTATCGTCATGAAATGCTTACGTTCTTCAAAGCTTTTCGTGCTTTCAGGAAGCGTATTAAGATCAACCATGAACGGCAGATGATGAAGCAGTTTGGGATCGATATTGAACTCAGATTGAAGCAGTTCCATCTCGTAACTTGAAATGATCAACGAAAGATCACAGCGCAAAATCGCGGCAATTTCACGTTTAGCCAAGTCACTGTACAAGTGTGCTTTGGTCAGATCTGTTTCTTTCTTAACCGCTTCGTGTCGAGCATTACGCAGAAACTGTAAGTCTTCCGTATCCAGTAACTTAAAGGCATTCGGGCATACTTTCTCGACACGCCAACCAAACTGTTCTTCCATCATAAAACGGTCAAACATCACAACATCGGGCTGCAGCTCTTCAATGTAATCGTCAAAGCTATCGCAATTTAACTGTATAGATTGGCTTGTGATGCCCTCTTCAGAGAGATCAATCATGTGCTCGGTTTCTTGAGCGGGTGTTGCAAATTCAACTGACCAACCTTGTCTTTTAAATAGACGTAAAAGAGACATCATATGGCTGCCAGCCGCCGATGAATTCGGTTCTGGCCAAACGTAGCCAATTGCTAAAACTTTCTTCAAAATACTTCCTAAGAAATAACAAAAGGGCCACAGAAGCCCCTAATAAAACGTTAATCGAGTTATGCCGCTGATAATAATGGTTCTAAGAACTCAGCGATCAGATTCGTTCACCTACATTGCGAGCTATCATAAGCACTTCATCGGCTGAGTAAAAGTTTGAAATCATGGTTTCGACTTGAGCGCCCAATGTCGACTGATAGAGCTTTTGTGCAAAGTTATCTGCTCTGGTGGTCACTAATACATGTTTTAGTGTCGAGCCCTGCTCTGATAGCTTCTGCTTCACTTGAGGCAAAGAGTCTAGAATCAACTTTTTGCCCAATACTTGCCCCTGAGCACTCGGTAACACAGCAAGTTGTTCTAGCTCCAAAACAGCTTCAGGCCTAAACCCACTCTTTTGAACCCAAATAATGTAGCCGACAATCTCGCCATCGCTTTCAGCAACAAAGTTAAGAAAGCGTGGCGCAGCATTTAAGTTACATTGTAACCAATTTTTTGAGTTTTGCTGTCGAACAAAAGTAGCTTGGTGAACTAAAGCCGCTCCATCGAGGTCGGCTTCTGTCATAAAACGAACTTGGGCCATGCTGCTACTCATTCTCAGAATTAGGACGCGTTTTACAGTGTAAAATGGCTCTCTCTAGAAGTTCTAATGCCGAGCTATCTGCTTCTGGAAGCTTAGCGTCCGATTGACCTAACGGTTCAACACGGCTACCCCACTTAATATGGCCTGCCCCCCAAGTTAAACCGGCACCGAATGCCGCCACAAGAATGTTTGAGTTAGGTTTAACAAAGCCTTGCTCTAACGATTCACACAATGCAATCGGCACAGTCGCAGCCGATGTGTTGCCGTAGTTTTGAATGTTCACAAACGCTTTCTCACGTTCAATGCCCGCCATATCACACAGAGTTTGAATAATTCGGATGTTCGCTTGGTGCGGAATCACAACATCGATGTTTTCAGTTGAGATGCCAGTGCGACTCAATACTGTATGTGCTGCAGCGCCCATTCCTTTCACTGCACGCTTGAAGATCTCTTTACCAACGAAATCAAAATCCCAGTAACCGTTATCAGCAGCAAAGCGGTCCATAGACGTACCGAATTTTGGTACTGCTAGAATGTCACGGCCCTCTGCGTCACAACCGATTTGAGCTTCTTGTAAACCCACTTGTTCTTCAGTACGCGATAAAACCACAGCGCCAGCGCCATCACCGAATAGAACCGCAGTATCACGCTTGGTCCAATCGATGAAGAATGAAAGACGCTCTGCACCCACAACGATCGCATTGCGGTAGTTGCCCGCTTGAATCAATCGAGTTGCTGTTTCAACACCGTAGATAAAGCCTGTACACGCTGCATTAAGGTCAAAAGCTGCTGCGCTCTTGATGCCTAAGTTCTGTTGAACTTTAGACGCGGTATTTGGAATAAGAGAGTCTGGACTGCACGTCGCTACGATCACAAGATCGATATCTTCGGCTGTTAAACCAGCACACGCCATTGCATGTTGAGCAGCAACGGTCGCTAGCTCAGAGGTATTTACATGACTGATACGACGATTTTCGATACCAGTTCGAGTACGAATCCACTCATCAGACGTATCAATGAAAGTGCTTAAATCATCATTGGATAGCACGGCTGGTGGCAGACACTTTCCCCAGCCCGTAATTTCAGCGTAAAATTTTGTCATCATTTACCTGTTTATTGTTTGTTTTTATTTGAGTATCTTATTCTTGTTTTAAACAGTATAAGCGTTCCGTACATGATTCGTAAATCGCGTTAGGCACGGAGACGCAATAAAAAGAGAAAGTTATGTCTACATTCAACACACGTTGCCCTTCTTGCGGTGGCGTAAACCGAGTTCCTTCAGAAAGAATTTCAGAAAGCCCTACTTGTGGTAAGTGCAAAAACGCGCTTCTAGACGGTGCACCAATCGAAGGTACGTCACTGAATTTCCAATCAATTTTGAACAGTTCACAGCCTGTCGTTGTCGATTTTTGGGCGACATGGTGCAACCCATGTGTAGGTTTCGCACCTGTATTTAGCGATGTCGCTAAAGAGCGCGCTGGCGATGTTCGATTTGTTAAAATTGATACCGAAGCTCAACAGCAACTGGCGGCTATGTATCAAATCAGAAGCATCCCAACGGTGATGGTGTTCAAGAACGGTCAACGTGTTGATACGATTAACGGTGCACTGCCAAAAGGTCAATTTGATCAGTGGCTTAATCAAGCACTAACTAAGTAATACTATTGGTTAAGCTATTGATTTAGCATTACTTAATTCTAAGTAAGCACACAAAAATAGGTTAGAGAGTCTTACCAAATCAAGACTATCTAACCTACTGTTTTATTTATGGTTATCACTTAACTTCTTGAATAAAACTACAGCTTCGCCTTTCGCTTGAATATTAGATTCTTGCTTGCCAAACCCGTATTGCTGTTTGATTTGATCTGCGACTTTCTCAGCAATCATAATGGTTGGTGCATTGGTGTTTGCCCCAATCAGTGTCGGCATCACAGAAGCATCAATGACTCTCAAATTATCCAATCCATAAACTTTGAGATCTTTATCTACCACAGCTAAAGAATCGCTACTAGGTCCCATTTTACAGGTCCCGATCGGGTGATACTGAGTGTCTGCACGATTGCGAATATCTTGCTCGATAGCCTTGTCATCACTGGCGTCCACAGGGTAGAAAGCATTGCCTCGGATATCATCAAACGCGGAACTCTCTAACATTTGATACTGCTTCTTCCAGCCCTTAATCATGATCTCCATGTCTTCAGGATGACTGAAAAACGCAGGATCGATCTTAGGCGGATCATAGGGATCATTACTATTGAGCGTTACGGTGCCGTAGCTCTTCGGTCGCAATAAGGTGACATGAGAGGTAAAGCCATGACTGGTATGAATTTTTCTAGCATGGTCATCTACAACAGCGACCACAAATACAAACTCTAAATCCGGTACAGCGATATGATCTTCGGAACAGAGAAAGCCTATTCCCTCTGCAAAATTACTGCTCATTTTACCGCGGCGTTCTTTGTGCCATAGTGGTAAGGCTTTGGTCATTTCAGAGGCCATTTGCAGCGAGATACCAAAAGTTTCACGCTTTTCACTGCATTTATACGAATGTACTAAGTCGATATGATCTTGAAGGTTCTTGCCCACTCCAGGTAATTCATGAACCTGTTCGATTCCATGTGTCTCTAGTTCAGTTTGAGCACCGACACCAGACAGTAACAGCAATTGGGGAGAACCAAACGCGCCAGCGGAAAGAATCACTTCTTTGTTGCATCGTATCTGATAACGCTTTCCGCTAGAACCATATTCAACACCAATCGCCTTCTTGCCTTCAAACAAAACCTTATGTGTGGTGGCTTTAGTCACGACCGTGAGATTCGATCGTGAAAGGTTTGGCGTTAAGTAAGCCTTGGCAGCACTGCATCGTTCACCATTCAGCTGTGTTACCTGCGTCGGCATCGCCCCAAACTGAGCAGCGCCGTTAATATCCTCATTGCGAGGTACACCTATCGATTCACACGCCGTTAAATAACGTTCCAACATAGGGCTTGGCGATCTAAGATTGGCCACATTAAGAGGACCACCTTGGCCATGGAACTCATCTTGGTGGACTTCGTTGTTTTCTGCTTTCTTAAAGTAAGGCAAACAGGATTCATAGTTCCAGCCAGCATTGCCCAAGCTTTCCCATCTATCGTAGTCATAGCGATGTCCACGAGCGTACATCATGGCATTGATAGAGCTAGAACCGCCAAGTGTCTTACCTCTAGGCTGATAGCCTTTACGACCGTTCAAACCCGGCTGTTCAACCGTTTCGAATGCCCAATTATTGAGTTTGGTTGGCATCATCGCCACCACGCCAACGGGTGTGTGAATGAATGGGCTGGTGTCTTTACCACCCGCTTCTAACAAGCAAACCATCACATCAGGATCTTCCGACAGCCGAGAAGCCATCACACACCCAGCTGAACCACCGCCAACAATAATAAAATCATAACTATCCATTTGCCATCTCCGCTATTTCTAGTGGGTCTAACTCACGCTTCAAGATTTTTCCGGTTGCTGTCATGGGTAAGGCTTTACGAATGAATACCTTACGCGGGTATTTGTAGTCGGCGAGTTGCTCACGACACCATGCTATCAAGGCGGCACTATCACATTGCGTATGTTCGTGAAGAACCACATGCGCGTGGATCTCCTCGCCTAAATGTTCATGATGCTCGCCTACCACCGCGACCATTTCGACATCGGGGTGACACATCAACACTTCTTCGACTTCACGTGGATAAACGTTGTACCCACCACGAATAATCATGTCTTTAACACGGTCAACAATGAACAAATTGCCATGCTCATCGACGCGACCGATATCTCCCGTTAAGAACCAACCATCACGAATAGATTCAGCTGTCGCCTCTGGCCTTTGATAATAGCCTTTCATCACACTTGGGCTTTTAATGCAGACTTCGCCGAGTTCACCCAGAGCGACAGAGTTGCCTTGTATATCAGTAATCTTGATGAGGTGGCCACATAAAGGCTGACCGACACTACCCGATAAACGATCGCCATCAATATGATTAAAGGTCGCAACCGGCGCCGTTTCCGAGAGCCCATAACCTTCTAAGACTGGTAATTCAAAACGAGATTCAAACTGTCGTATAACCTCAAGCGGCATAGAAGCACCGCCAGAAACACCTAACCTCAAGCTGTGTTTAACCTGTTCAGAGCGTTTGCTTGTGTTTTCTAAACTATCAGAAGACTCTTCTCCCGCCTTTAATAGCGCGATATACATAGTAGGAACACCCGCAAACACGCTGACTTTATGGCTAATGATCTGTTCAATAACCAATGACGGTTCAAAACGAGGAATCAACACCATGGTGGACCCTGTTAGCACACTCGCGTTCATCATCACCGTCTGACCGAAGCTATGGAATAAAGGCAGTGTAGCCATTGTGGTGTCGCTGTACTCCAATCTCATTAGATACTGTGACGACATCGCATTGGTTTGCATGTTGGTGTGGGAAAGCTCAGCCCCTTTTGGTTGACCCGTCGTGCCAGAGGTATAAAGGATCACAGCGGTATCATCGCCATGACAAGCCACAGACTCAAAAGGAGTAAAAGGTTGTGCCAACCAATCAGCGATTGATTCATGCTCCTCATTACTTTCTAAAGTAGTGTCTGTGTTTGTTGGGATAGGCATCTCGACAAAGTGTTCACAGTGGTTTGCCTGCTCAAAACCTTGTAAACCATAGCGACCAATTGGAAGCTCTTCACTGCCGTCAAAACATAAATAGGCCTTCGCGTTAGAGTCATTAAGGTGATAAGCGATCTCTCTGGCCTTGAATAGCACGTTCAAAGGCACGACTACACAACCCGCTTTTAGAATCCCGTAATAGGCTATCGGAAAGTAAGTCACGTTCGGGCATGACAACGCTACCTTATCTCCGTTCTGCAACCCAAGTCTTTTCAAGTTAGCAGCCACGTTTCCAGAAAGTTGTTCTAACTGAGAAAAACTGATTTCATCCGATCCCATACGCAGAGCGGCTTTAGTTGGAAAAAGCGAAGCGCTACGCTCCAAATTAACAGCAAGATTGTGCATCCATGATCTCCTTGTGCGGCTTAGACCTGTTTGTGACGGTCACCGTAGACGTTCTAATCGTTGTAATAAGTCTCTTTCTTGTCATCACGAGCCTGCACATTGGTGTGTCATGTAGATAAGAGTCGTTATTGAGCAAAATGTTTGAGACGCTCCAATGTGCAGCCCAATAAATTACAACATTTCGATAACATTTCGAACAGGTTTCAAAAAGACAAAAACCGGTGATATTCGGACACAGCCTGCGCTAGCCCAATAAAACCTTGCACACATAAACCAAAATTTGGAACAAGCTTGCGAAAGTGAGAACAAGCAACAGGCGTAAATGTTAAAAGTTCGGTTAAGATATCGATATTCAACAAGAGGCAGCTTATGGAATACACCGCAGTTTACGAACCCGACATGCAAGCATTCGGCATTCTGGATCTTCAGTTGCTGCATCGTTACCTGTCGCCTGTTCTCAGTATCGAAGAGTTGCTCGAAGGAAGTAACATCGATGCTCTCCAACTCAACACACCCGATACACACATCACTTTGGCGCAAAAGCTTGCTGTGTTCAGTAATGCGTTAGCGAATTCCAACGAAGACGGATTGGGGCTTAAAGTTGGCCAACAAGCGAGGTTCAGCGATTTCGGCGTGCTCGGTTATGCGGTGTTTAGCAGCGAAACACTACTCGATGCCTTTTTAATCGGGTTTAAGTATCTGCAACTTGCTGGCCCTGTCCTCAGGAAAACCATGTCTGTAGAAGACAACATTGGTTACTTTCGCGCAGAGCAACTTATCGAACTCGATTCTTTACTGCCCTTTTGTTGTGAATACTGGTTCTCGGCGATACACAGTTTGTGCGAAGAGGTCTTACAGCAGCCCTTTCCTTCTCAAGTGATCCGCTTCCCCTATCCAAAACCTGAATACGGCGATCTATACACAGAGATTTTCCGCTGCCCGGTTGAATTCAATAGTGACCGGCTTGAATGGGAGTTCGACGCAACCACCTTGTATTCATCTCTTCCTACCGCCAACCCCATCACTTTACAGATGTGCTTAAAATCGTGTGATGACATGTTGGCAAAAGTCAGTGCACCCAGTAGCCTCAAAGAGAAAGTCTCTCAGATGCTGATTGAAAGGCCAGGATGTTACCCTTCTATAGAATCCATTTCTTCAGAACTGGGCATGTCTTCTCGAACTCTGCGTCGTCACCTGAAAGCAGCCGATACCAGCTACCAGAAGATACTGGACCACGTTCGTTTTCACCTTTCTCGACACTACCTTTCTTCAACTCAAATGAGCATTGAAGAGATATCTGAGCGCGTTGGGTTTTCAGACAGCGCTAACTTTCGACATGCCTTTCGTAAGTGGAGTGGAAGCTCGCCACGTCAATACAGTAAAGAAACGGTCTAACACTTAAAATCCCACTCAATCCAAATCATAAAAAGACAATCACGCTGCAATCTTTTTCTAAATTAAACCACCAATGAACAACGGCTTAACGACTTTTTGCCCGCATAAAATCTCGCCAAACCACCAAATATCGCAACCGTATTTTAGTTTAGTTGGTCGATAAATTTCTTTTATCTTAACGACCATTTTTATTTGTTTTACCCAATTCAGTTTCTCCCCCATAGTCGCGGAAAATTCATCGTTTCTTTTACTATCAGAGGCTCCTGCATTGGACAACATCCAACCAACAACTCGCATAACTGTTCCTGTTATTGCATTGTCTTTTTACGCGATCGCTTCAGGCTACTTAATGAGTTCATTACCATTAATGCTGTCTGAGTATGGCTTAGACAAAGATCTATCGAGTTGGTTGGCGAGTGCATTCTATGCAGGTCTACTGGCTGGTACATTATTGATTGAACGTGCCATTGCGCGTGTTGGCCACAAAGATGCGTTCGTCATCGCATTGAGTGTGTTCATCGCAACGATCCTTGTATTGCCATTGATCCCACACCAAGCAGTATGGCTACTAGCTCGCTTTGTGGCTGGTGTGGCGGTTGCAGGTATCTTCGTGATTGTAGAGTCTTGGCTAATGAGCGGCGACGAGTCACAACGCGCAAAACGTCTCGCTATCTACATGTGTTCACTGTACGGCGGTTCTGCAGTCGGTCAGCTTGGTATCGGTTACCTAGGTATTACTGGTGGCGTACCTTTCATCGCAATGTTCACCCTTCTGTTTGGTGCGATCATTGTGCTGATGTACGGACAAGCAACTCCACCACAGATCCACGATGCGCAATCTTTGTCTTTAAAGCAGATCAGCAAATTAAGCCACAGCGCGCTAATTGGCTGCATTGTTTCCGGATTAACGCTAGGTGCGATTTACGGCTTGATGCCAGTTGAACTTGCTCAACGTAACATTGCACACGAAGACATTGGTGGTTTGATGGCTTTGGTTATCATGGGTGGTATGGCTGTACAGCCGATGGTGACTTGGTTATCTCACCACGTAGGACAAGTGTTATTAATGGCTCTGTTCTGCCTGCTAGGGGTTGCAAGCATTGGTGTGCTGACTATCAATCACGATTTCTACGTACTAGGCATGAGCTTGTTCGTATTAGGCATGGCCACATTTGCGCTATACCCAATCGCGATTAACTTAGGTTGCCGTAACCTTGACCCAAGCTACTTGGTGTCAGTGACTCAAATCATGCTACTTTGCTACAGCATCGGTTCTGTTGCGGGACCAATCGTTGCAGACAGCTTTATGGATTCACAAGCAGGATTGTTCACTTACCTGTTCGCGTCTCTACTTGCTACAACGATCTACATGTTGATTGCTAGCCTAAAGCGCTCTCACCTACAGATTGCAGGCGAGTAAACTTAAATAGACAGACACCAGATACGTGTCATTAGGGCTCCGAGTTAAGACTTCATGTCTAAGCGAAGGGCCCTTTTCAACTCATGCCTATATGTAACCTTCTTCTCCCACACTTCTCATTTCATCGTGCAAGATGCTAACCGCGACCTCGATGGCTTTTACGGTATTGGCTTGGTGATAAACCGAAATGCTTTTTGAAGCGATGCGAAAAGTTATAAGGATCTTTGTAGCCCAAGCGATTAGCAATCATAGAAACTGACCAATCTTGATATTTCAACAGGCTGGTGGCTTTATCCATGCGTAATTGAATCAATTTACTGCGTGGCGACAGGTTAAATAGCGTCTTGGTGACTCGATTGAGCTGCTCTTCACTGATGAACACTCTTTCGGCCATCCCTGCCACTGTCCATGGCTGGTGCAGACTACTTTCAATTTCGTTATAGAGCGCTTGAACACGTGCAGTGGTGCTGGTCGACTTAGGCTCAAACCCCGTCAACGTTCGAATAATCTCACTCAAGAGTAACTTACGGTAACTGGCTCTGCCGCCTATCTCAAAGTAAACCAAGTTCATTAATGACCAGATCTGCTCACACTCTCCAAAAGGCACAACCCCCTGACCTAAACTTGCAATGTGCTGCCACTGCTTAGTGTCAGGCGTCAACATCCACGCCATTTTCCAATAATTATATTGAGGATCGAGTTCAAAACGAAATGGGGTTTCAGCAGGAAGCACCACGAGTGTATAAGGCGTAATCGCTTTGACCGATGCTGCGGTTGTTAGAATCCCGCCACCTTCCATAGTGAAAATCAACGTATGAACATTAACGGATTCGCGCTCAACCCAGTAGCCATCATATAGCTTCGCCATGCCGCCCATATAGACACCAAAGCTTTTCATCTCTGGAATATCTTCAACGGTCAAAAAACGTTCTTTACACTGTTCAGCGAGAAAAACATCATCATGCCAAGTTGATTTTGGTCTCATTGAATCAATGACGGATTTGCACAGGTTTTGTTGTTTTTTAAACATGTTGTTACTTCGCTCAAATCACTATAGTTCTGCCATAAATCGGAGAACTTATGACAACTAACATCAACCCTAACTCATCTATGAATAACAAGCCAGAGAGCATCTTACCTCGTATCGTTAAACTTGGTTTGCCTGTTGCTTTGCAAAGTGCGCTTGTCGCTATTCTTGCCCTTGCTGACGTATTAATGGTCAGTGATTATGGTATGGAAGCAGCTGCGGCTGTGGGAATTGCATCAAAATGGCACTTCGTTGCTATTATGATTATGGCAGGGTTGGCCTCAGCAAATGGAACATTAGTCGCTCAATACTGGGGAAAGAATGACCGAAAAAGCGCGCGAACAGTATCATCTATCGCGATGGTGTTTGGCTTAAAAGTTCTGTTGCCTGTTACTGCAATCATCACTCTTGGTTCTCAGTTTTTAATGATGTTGCAGACCAGCGATCAAACCGTGATTGAACTTGGCGCGACTTACCTGTGGTATGGATTCCCTGTCCTTCTGCTGACTCACATTGTGGTCGTGGTAGAAGCAAGCATGCGCTCATCAGGTGACACCGTAACACCACTATTGCTTGGTGCGGTCACGATTGCCCTCAACATCGCACTTAACTTCGTACTCATTAAAGGTGCCTTCGGTATTCCAGCGATGGGCGTTGCAGGTGCGGCATTGGCAACCACTTTAGCGCGCTTGATTCAAGTGGGTTTGATGTATGGCTATATGCGCATGCGTAAACACTGGTTGTTAACCACGCCTAGCTCACCACATCGTCCGTCATTATGGTTGTCTTACCGTCGTATTGCTTTGCCACTAACGATGAATGCCGTGTTATGGGCAATGGGTACTATGGCATACCAAATGATCTTCGGTCACATGGGCACAACGGAACTTGCTGTGTTCTCTATGCTCGCGCCTTTTGAGTCGCTGTGTTACTCGATATTCTTTGGTATTTCTGTAGCGTGTTCCGTGTTGCTTGGTCACTCACTCGGTCGTGATGAGTTTGATGACGCTATGAGTATGGGTCTGACGTTCATCAAAGCCGTGGTTGGTTTTGGTGCGGTTGTAGGCTTGCTATTGTTTATGGGTAAAGAGCACGTTCTGTCATGGCTAAACCTGACCAAAGACGCTTTATACCCGCTTGCTTCACCTGCGATGATGATCATGTGCTTTGCGGTCGTGATTCGCATGCTCAACATGGTGATCATTAACGGTATTATTCGTGCTGGTGGTGATAATGCGTTCTGCCTTCGCATGGATTTCATCGCGATGTGGATGGTGGGCATTCCAGTATGTGTTTACGGCGCGTTTGTCGCTGGATGGGACTTTAAATACATCTATGGTCTAATGTTGGTAGAAGAAGTCGTGAAATTGACCATCTGTTCACACCGTTACTTGAGCCGACGCTGGATCAACAACCTAACGGTGACCTACGAAGAGCCTCAAGCGGCGTAAGTTTCAGTTACCTGGCTATATTCAAACTTAGATAAAACGTATCTACATAAAAAAGGTCTGAGAAATCAGACCTTTTGCATTTCTTTAGAAATTACTTTAAAGCGCCACTTACTTCTTGTTCATTCGGATATGGCGGTTCGACACATTCGGCAACGGCTTTTCAGGCACTTTCCGTTTCTCATGAATCAGATGTCGAATCGCTAATATCGGATGCTTAAGTAGCATTCTTGGCCCGGCATAGCGCATCACCAATCGCATTTGCTCTTTCGGGTCTGGTTTATAGCAATGAATCGGACACTTATTACAGGTCGGTTTTGCTTCGCCATAAGGACATCTATCCAGTCGTGTTTCGGCGTAACGCAACAGTTGCTCACACTCCTCACATAACGCGTTATTCTGACGAACTTCACCGTGGTGATCTTTGCAATAGATGTGCACCATCGCAATAACGGTTTTGTACTCCGTTGCGAGCTCACCTTGTAGAATATTGTTATGTTGGAACATGTTTTAATTACCTAATGAGAAACCGTACAGGTTGAGATTAACGCTTTCGCTTATCACATCTTCAACTCGCTCGAACACAAAGCCTAACTTAGTCAGTAGTGTGATACTTCGAATGTTATCAGAGGTAGTGATGGCAACTAAATGATCGATATCAGCATTCTGCTTAGCTTGTTCAATTATCGCCTCAGCGGCTTCTTGGGCAAAGCCTTGACCATAAAACTCAGGAGCAAACCCGTAGCCAATATCATGCGACGCTAAGGTGTCTCTTTTTATTAATCCGCAGATACCAATTGGCGTTGAAGTTTCTTTGATTTCAACCATCAACAAACAGACACCCTTCTCTTCATGCATCTTAAGAATGTTGTTTTCAATGTACTCGACAGCCTTTTCAGTGTTGTTGATTTCCTTATCACCAATGTAACGCAGGAAATCTTCTGAGCTGTATAGTCGTTGAATAAACGCCGCATCTTGAGGTGTGATCATTCTTAATCTTAAACGTTCGGTCTCGACTGACTGCATAGTGATATTTTCCTTGCTGAATACCATGTAAATATTGAGTTCTAGAGCTAAAATGATTATCCTCCACCGCCTAAACTAAATACAAGGCTATGCAGCAATGAACCGTAAGAAAAAAATCAATCAAATTCTAAAAAAGAAGCAGAAACAGGCGAATTCTAAACTGCATAGTAGCAACAAGCCTCGCTACATCTCTAAAGCTGACCGTGCAAAAATGGAAGCTGAAGAACAAGCGAAAGCAGCTCAAGAGCAAGCTGAAGGTTCAGTAGAAGCAACTGTTGAAGCTGAAGAGACAAAAGCTGCAGAGTAAGTTTATACTCGCAGTCCTCTTGTCTGACACTCTTTTCAGAGCCAACAGACAAGAACAAAAAAGCAGCCTCAAATTGGGCTGCTTTTTTGATCGTACTTTTTTCATTACGTGGTTTATTAGCTAACTTAATTTAGCCACTTAGCCTTTGAAAGGCTGAACTTCCCAGCGTGCAAACGGTGCTTGAGCATTAATCCCCGCTCGTCCCCAGCGGTCAACTGAATCAACCACTAAGATACGCTCGTTAGGTACTAGAGACTTAATTAAGTTAGTTGGCTTTTTCGCTGTGACTAACCATAGTGCATCGTCTTCTGAAAACATCGCTTTGAGTTTGGCTTTGTCCTGCTCTGTCCATTCCAGTTCAGCTTTGAACATGCGTTCTTCAACAAACAGTTGAGAACCTGAAGCGAAATCTTCCAAGCTTTCTGAAAGCAACAAAACTGAATCTACATCGTTATCCAATAACACCGCTTGTTGTTTGTTAATCAGTTCACGCACATCAAGCATTACACGCTGTAGGTTGCTATCAATGGTCTCTGCTTGCGCTGGCCACAATAACTTAAAGTCGTCAGCCACAATCGCCGCCATACGTGTTAAGTTGGTCGGGTTTAACCATGCGTATTTAGACACATCACCATTCGACAATGTAAGCGCAGCAACGCCTTGTGCACGCGGTGTAATCGCTTGAGCGGCATCAACCTCAACTAAACGGATATTGCTTTGTCTTGCGTATACAAACGTAGGGTCGGCTTGCCAGATCGATGACAACGTTACCGCAACGGTCGCCTTTTCACCCGATTGAAGCACTTTACTCGCACCCTTGGTACCAAACCAATTCGGCAGACGGTCAATACCGTAGCGCTTAGGTGGTAGATATTCGGTCGTAATGTCCGTGCCTTTGGTTAGCTCTGTCGCCAATGCATAAGTCACAGGTGTACTGGTTAGGATGTCTTCTGCATTCACGTTCAGTGACATCACAGAACCAGCCATTAATACACTACCAAGTACACTCACTTGAGCCGTTGCTTTTACTGAGCTAGCGATACGATTCATTAAACAAGTCATGATTACGCCTTTCTTACAATTCGGTATAGCGTTGCTGCTAGGAAAAACGTTGCAGAAACGATGATGATTGAAGCGCCCGATGGCACTGGCAGTTTGAGTTCCATAGGCAACACGGTTCCAACCAAACATGCGATGGTTGCGAGTAATGCCGACAAGAGAACAAAGCTCCCCATACGTTTAGTTAACAATCGAGCGGTCGCACCTGGAATCAACAATAACGCACCCACTAGAACTGCACCTACGATCTTCACGGCCGCAATTGTCACTAAGGTGATCATCATGACAAACAAGTAATCGTAAAAGCTGGTGTTGTAACCACGAACCTTAGCTATATCAGGGCTGATACAAGTCAGGAGAATGCGGTTGAATGTCGGTATCAAGAGCAAGATGATGATCGCGCAACTACCTGCGAGAATCGCTAAGTCTTGGTCTGTTACCGTAAGAATCGAGCCAAACAGTACGTTTTCAAGCATGTGGATATTGATCTTACGAGCAACATACATCAGTAACGCCGCACCCACAGCCAACGCTAGCGCAAGGAAAACACCCACTAAGGTATCGTATGGAACGTTGGTCCTGTTTCTTACAAAATGAAGAAGCAGAGCGAAGATCATACAGAAGCTAAACAAACCAATAATTGGGTTTTCTGGTGGCTCGCCAAGCAAAACACCAATAGCGATACCGGTTAACGCTGCGTGGCCGACGGCTTCTGAGAAGAAAGCCAAACGCTTGGCAATCACCAAAGTACCCAGACCACCTAACAGAGGACCAAGTAGTAACGCTGCAACCAAAGCATTGACCATGAAGGCATACATGAAACTGTCTGATAACCAGCCCGCTTCCACGCCACTAATGGCTAGTTGTCGTAACCAATCCATTACGCAACCTCCTTCGATTTGGTCATCGCAGAGCCACTGCTGTAGTGCTGGAACAGGCTCTCGATTTTACTTGGGTGTAAGACTTGTTCGTGTGGGCCACTATCAACCAAGAATCGATTCACAACATGTACGTTCGCTTCGAGTCGACGCACTGCCGTGACATCGTGGTGTACCGCAAGGATCGTACGACCTTCACTAACACATTCACGAATTAACGATTCAAGATAACGAACGCCCTGCTCGTCCATACCCGTGGTTGGTTCATCCAACACCAGTAGACTTGGGTTATCTAATAGCGCTTGGGCAAACAGCACGCGTTGCTGCTCACCACCCGATAACTGTCCCATGCGGCGGTCGCTACGAGTAGCCATACCAACGCGATCTAATTGTGCGAGTGCAAGATCCAATTGCTTAGACTTACGACGCCAAAATAGCGGAATTCGAGTTTGGTTAAGCAACACGAAATCCATGACCGTCAAAGGCAAGCTCGATTCGAAGGTCGCTTTTTGTGGAACATAACCGATACTTGGCTTTTCTGGCCAATGAATATTGATTTGCCCAGAGAAAGGCGTCAAACCAAGAACAGAGCGTAGCAGAGAGGTTTTACCACCGCCGTTTGGCCCCATGATTACATGGCACTCACCCGCTTTAAGTTCTAGTGAGATATCGTCAAGAATGACGTTGTTGTCATATTGCAGACCGAGTTGATTGATTGAAATCGATGGACCTAACATTATGCGTTCCCGCTTTTAGCTTGGTTCGCCGCCGCAAATTTCATTGCTTCGATTAATGTCTCGAGATTCTTCTGCATCTCAACTTCGACTTTGTCGTCTTCATATTCGCCATGCGTCATGTGAGAGAAACGGTAAAGCTGAACACCCGTTTCCGCTTCAATCGTGTCAACAAAACGGTTTGGCATGTTTAGCTCGTAGAACAACACGTCAATGCCCGATGCGCGGATCTTTTCGATCGTTCCTTGCAACTGGCTCGCACTTGGTTCAACACCGTGTGCAGGCTCAATCACCGCCGCAACATCCACACCAAATTCTTGAAGGATGTAGCCATACGCATTGTGCGTGGTCGCCACCTTCATACCTGAAGTATCTAACTCACCTAATGACAACATCGCATCGCGCTTCATAAAGCGAAATTGCTTTGCGTATTTACGTGCATTCTTACGATAAAAAGCCGCGTTGTCAGGGTCGAGCTTAGAGACCTCACTCGCGATGGTGTAAACCTTTTGAATTGTTGTCGAAAGCCCAACAAAGGTATGTGGGTTAACGGCACCTTGACCAACAGACTGACCAAGAGCAGGAAGTAGAGGCACTTCTTTGTTTGCTTCGATCACGACTAGGTCATCACGTTGCGCGGCTGAAATCACTTTAAGCGCGAAGTCATCGTGACCAATACCGTTTACTACGATTGCATCCATTTGGCTCAATCGTTTTAAATCATTGGGTTGTGGTAAGTAGTTATGTGGGTTGAAACCTGCGTCAACCAAAGGAAGAATGTTCACTTTGTCACCTACCACGGCTTTCACGTAGCTGTAGTAAGGTTGAAGTGTGATACCAATCGTCAGCTTGTTGCTGTCGATCTTATATTCTTTTGCCAATGCATTGGGTGCCATGAACACCGCTAATAACGACATGAACAGAGTCATAATTCGCATAGTAATTCTCTTATTATTAGTGAGCATCGCTTTCATGATGCTATTCAATTTCTGATTCGTTCACGACCATTTTCCAACCCGTAGACTCTAGCGTGTGTTGGTCAAAAGTAGCGGGCTGTTTCGCTACACCGCCCAAGAAGATCCAGATTTCAGGAGAAACGCTGTTCGCATTTAAAATAAAGGAATCCGCAAAACCATGATCGGTAGGCGTAGCTTGTTCACTTGGAGTAGAAAAGTAATAACCACGCTCGTCCAGTACCCAAGCATGAGAACCTTTGCGCTTCCAACTCTGATCTTCTACAAACGGGGCAACCCATTCATCTTTAAGTGATGCAACACTCGGCCATTCACCATCTGAGTCCATGCGCAGGTCACAGATTTCTTCATGCGCTAAACGCAGCTCTGATAGCATCGCCAAGTTTTCTTGTTCAACATCAGTCACTAGAATTTGATGATCAAGCACTGCTTTAACGTGGGATTCAGCCTGATGAAATGGGATTGCGACAGTTGCAAAGCAAAGGATGAACACAATGATCAGTCCTACCCATTTGCCCTCTCTGCCGCCCGTATCAGCACGTACGCTTTGAATCATCATTTTTCACTGATCTCTACAACATCAACTTCAACTGGAAACTCATGACCTGAATCGAACACAAGGTAGAACTCAGTGTCAGGATGTGGGAATTCAACGATAGAACGTTTATCTGTCATCTCTTTTGCAATCAAGTTGTCTTCGTAATCGTACATCTCAACTGCGTAATCAATCGCTTTGCTGCCATCCGAATAACCCGCTTCACAAGCAACAGTCTTACCTTCAAACCAGCAGCTCATCAGTGGAAAGTGTGCTTGCGCAGGTAATGCAGCGAAACCAAGTCCCAATGCTAAGCAAGGAGTCATTAAAGCGTTAAGTTTTGTTTTTATTGTCATGGTTCGTACCCTAGCCACAGTGCAAATTCTCAGAAGTAAACTGAGCGATAAAGGGCTCAAATGAGCCCTTAAGTTTTTTTGATTCTTAATCAGGGATCTAGCCCCGATATCACAGACTATTGAAGCAGCGCTTCGAACGTTAGGTGAACGTTCGCGCTTGCTTTGTCTGCCAGTGGGTTGTCAATCAACTCACCTTTGTAGTTCGCTTTCATTACGTAACGACCTGCTACGTCTGGAGTAAACGTGATTTCACCGTTCTCATCACTCACCACATCAATCTGCTCTTGGTGGTTGCGGTAAAGCGTACCTTCACGAGTAATCTCCGCTTTCACGTCTTTCTGGATTTCACCGTTGTAGAAGAACTGGAATGTCACAGGTTCGCCTTCAACGATATCTGAAGGGTGTGTCACAGGCTTCATTTCTAGAAGCTTGCCTTCAATTTTGAACACTGAATCCGTTGGCTTACCTACCGTGATGTAGCTTTCTGCACGAGTGAAGCTGATCTGCGTTACCACGTCACGTGATTTTTCAGGTAGAACTGAGTCACGCTCAGCTTTGTTTGCTTTAATCCACTTCACCGTGTCACGGCGACCCGCTTTGTATTGCGTGTAGTAAGACGGCTGGTTGTTGATCGCCACTTTGTGTGTACCTTCTTCTTCAAAATAGAAGTCGAAGATTGAACGACGCTTGCCACGAATAACGAAGTTAGGACGCTCGCTGCGGCCATCTGGCATGATGACATGAGCATTTTCGCTGCCAGCAGGCTTATCAAAAACAAACGTACCGTGAGACGCAGTAACATCGAACGTTAGCCAATCACCACCTTCTTTAGATACAGTAAAGTGAGATGGCAAAATCCAACGTGGGTGAGCTTGTGCCGTTGTCGTTGCTGCTAGGCCGAATGCCATCACACCCGCTAGAGCAAGTGCTTTGATTTTTGTCTGTTTCATCATGTTCAATTCCATTATTCATAATTGTTAGCCGTGTCGCTCTATCTGAGCCTACGATGACCACTGTCTATTCTGTTCAGCTTGGTTTTAGTTCGTACTTACTAGTTACTGTTCGCACTTACTATTTAGCGATGTAGTTCAGGGTGATTTCACCCGTCTCTTCCGTTGCTTTTAATTCGTAAGATATGTTTGAATCTGCGAGTGATACTTTTTGGCGAAGGTAATTACGGCCACCGTGTTCACGAACCACTTCGATATGAACCGTGTACTCGCCTTGTTCTAACGTTTCACCGCTGTCGCTCTTACCATCCCACACGAAACGGTACTGGCCAGCAGGACGTGTTGCAGACGTCACAGCATCAACCAGTTCACGATCGTAACGGCCAACCTTTCTCCACCAGCTGCGCAGATCCTTAAGCCATTCGTCTTTACCGACCCAAAGCTCGATGGTTTTCACTGACTTTCGTTCGCTATTCTCTACCCACACCGCCACATAAGGACGTGCATACATAGAGGTATCAATCTTTGGAAGCTCAAAGCTGACATCCAGTTTTGCCGTATCAGGAATCGCTTGTGCCATACCTAGGCTTGGCAAAAGAGATAAAGCAAGAAGCGCCTTGCTCCAGTTCATTTTTTTCATTTTTAACAACCTTTTAAATCCGTTTAACCTTAAGTTCGCTCTTCAATCCGATTCATCAATCGAATCAAGCGTTAAGGCACGGCGACAAAATAGATAACCAATGAGATTGCAGACCCAAACACCGTCCATTTGATGGAAGTATTAAGCGTCTTTTTCTTAGGTAACAGTAAGCACACGCCAGTAAGCACAAAGAAGATCATCAATAGCGCAGTGATATCGATAAACCATTTCCATACTTCACCGCTGTTACGACCTTTATGCAGATCGTTCAACAATGCGATAACGCCGTAATTAGTGGTTTCGACTTCTACAAACTCAGACGTAACGTCAACAAAAACGGAAGCGTTGTAGCCGGGTCCTTTGAAGTCCATAGATACCTCACCGATGAGCAACTCACCATCTTCAATCTCTGCATAGATGTCCAAACCAGAAGGAACGCCGGAGAGGTTGGCTTCTTCGAACAGAAACGTTTCAAAGGCTGTCTCGTCAGCTTTTAAACGTCCGTCTTGAACCGTAAATAAACTTGTAGGAAGCGTTAGCGTAGAGCGTTGGATATTGGGTTGGCTTGATTCAAATAACTCAGGTCGGTTCAGGGTGATACCGGTTACTGAGAAAAAAAGAACCACGAACAGAAGCGCCATAGAAATATAAACATGAAGTCGACGAGCCCATGACTGAACCGCCCTACTTTTTAACGACATACAAACCAATACCTATAAATTTTATGGCGACAATTTAGTTGATAATCATTCGTATTGGCATTCAATTTACATTGTTTACGTTTGCCGAGTGGCGTAAGGAAATTTACATAACATTACATGGGAAGTAATCGAACTGTATGCATATTCTTGCTAACGTGTACTAAAGGGATTTGATTCGTTTTATTAGAGGTTATTGATAACAGGGTCAAAGCTCAAAAAAGCTCAATCTCAACATGCTTGATTGAGATGGGTTTAAGGTAACAGTCGTAGCTTTAAGGATAGAAAGTTGGGACTATTTGATCACTGGTTTGATGATAGCTAATGAAGCTTAAAAGGATTTGAAATGCGTATTTTTGTTTTGGCTTTTACAGCGCTCGTAACAGCGTGTACCAGCCAAATAATCAGCACGGAAGAACATATTCAACAATACATCGGTTCAGACATAACCGATGTACAAGAACGTTATCTCACCGAACGGTCACGCCCTATCAGTTTTTGGGCGTCTCGAAACTATGCTTGGATTGAAACCAAGAAACCGTTAGACAATGGTTATACAGTACACGCATTCAAAAACCCTTATCGTGACTGCACCATTAATTGGGTTGCTGATACCAGCGGCGTGATTCAAAGTGCTACGTCCAGCGGCACGATGTGCGAGCCTTAACTGCCGCATTGGAACGATAAAGTTCAAAAAGCTTTAACCGCCAAAATTAAAAAGGGTGTCATTTGAACCATCAAATGACACCCTTTTCTCTATATTACTTTCTCTTGTCTTCTGTTGTGCTATTCGCAGTTAGACGTTGCCGTTATCACTCACTGTTCTTAGCTGAGTCAGATATTTAATCCAACCTTTTGCCTCAGAAGAAGGCTCAATGTTGTTCGCACGTTTCGCTTGAGCAAGAGCATTATCAAGATTCTTTAGCTTGTACCATGAACGTACTTTCGCTAAAGCAACATCAGCTTGCTTGTTCTTGTCTTTCACTTTATCCAAAACAACCAGAGCACGATCGTAGTAACCTTGCTGAACCAGTAATTGAGCCACATTCCAATGATATTGCGTGTCCTTTTTAGACGCTAACGTCCATACTTCAATAGCACTGTCCCACTCTTTCGCTAACTGCCAGTAGGTTGCTTGCTCAGCCAGGAGTTGAACATCGCTGTTCGCATCATCTAACTTAGCGATCTCTTGTGCTGCACGCTCTGGAATACCACGTTTAGCATAAAGCTGAGCCAGTAATCGGCGGTCTGAGTTTTTCAGCTCGACCCCTTGAAGATCAGCCAACGCTAGTGTGTTCAATGCATCGCGGTTACGCTCTAGTCTTAACTGAATACCCACAAGTTGACGCCACCAGTTGTCTTTTTCTGGCTGAAGTTCAATCAGGCTTTCCAGTGTTGGAATAGATTGCTTCCATTGCTTTAACTGTAGTTGTGCACCCAATTTTAGCGAAAGAGGCGACAGTTCTGATTTCGCATTGAACTTGTCGCGATTACCAATAGCAACCAGTACTTTTGACCAGTTTTCGATTTGGTATTCCGCTTGTGCAATTCGCATCCAAAGCACGTCTTTCTTTTCTGCCTCTGCCGCTGTTTTTACTAACTCGTAGTAATGTGGAAGCGCGTTTTTGAACTGTTGATCGTTTAATAACAGATCCGCAAGCATACGCTTCGTTATCCAAGCTTGTTCATCCACCAGCAAATTGGTATCGACGGCGTATGTAAGCTGCTTAATCGCCTTATCGGTTTTGCCATCTTGCCAGTAAAAAACACCTAGCATACGAGCTACGTACGCTTTGTCGTAGCCCTTAGAAAGCTCTAAACCTGCTAGTACGTCAATGGCCTGTTTAACCTGTTCATCTTGAGCAAGCTTATGCGCCTTTTGAACACGAATAGCAGTATATTGGGTTAGCTCTTGTGCCTGTGTTGTAAGGGGCATTAACAACAAGCCCACTAATATCCATATATGTTTCATCATTTTGCCAACTTAAACTCTAGTTTCACGGTTTGACCAACCTGAGCTATCGCTTTTCCATCGACGACTTTCGGTTGATATTTCCATTTTTTAAGTGCTCTCATCGCTTCACGTTCAAACATACGACGTGGGTTTGCGTCAGTGACTTGAATGTCAATTGGACGTCCCGTTTCATCGATAGTAAAAGACATAATCACATGGCCTTCAGCTCCACGCTTAAGCGCTTTCGCTGGATAACGAGGCTCTACTCGATACAAAGGCATTGCTTGTTGGTTTGACCCAAAATCAGAGAATGTCGGTGCGTTAATCGCTAAGCCATCAATGGATGTGTTCAAATCCAATGAAGGCAAAGAAGACATCGAATTCAGAGGCGTAACTTCAGCTTGTGACTGAGACGTTTGCGCTTCCGGTGGCGGCTCTGGCATTTCTGGTTTTTCAGGGACTGCGCGTTGTCTTCTTTGAACTTCTTGTTCTTGTTCCACCATTACCATGTTGAAACTTAACGTCTCGCTATCGTCTGGTGAACGTTGGTGGCCATTATCGACCATCCAAGCCATGAAAGAAAACAGCGCTAAGCCCAACGCGCCCGCTAGCGGTAAAGCAAGAAATAGGCGAATCATTTATGAAGATCCTCCAAGATCATCGCTTATCAGCAGCAAGCGCAATGTTTTTAACACCTGCACCTTTCGCGGCATCCATCACTTTAACAACAGTACCGTTGTAAGCGTGTTCATCCGCTTGAATAACCAAAGAAGCATCAGGTTGTTCTAGCAACAAGTGCTCTAACGTCGCTTGGACACGTTCAACATCTACGACACGCTTGTCGATGAAAATGTCGTTTGCAGAAGTAATCGCAACAAAGATGCCTGCATCCTTTTGGCTTACTACGTTAGAAGCTTGTGGGCGATTGACTTCCACCCCTGACTCACGAACAAATGAACTGGTCACAATAAAGAAAATAAGCATGATAAAGACAATATCAAGCATCGAAGTAAGGTCTATTTGAGCCTCTTCGTTTTTAGAATGACGTCGACCGAGTCTCATCGTTGACTCCTTAAAGATTTTTCTAATTTCAATTCTAAGCGGTTACATACTTTCGCTAAGCGAGCGTGAACGAACATGCCCGCTAACGCTGCAACCATGCCTGCCATGGTTGGCAGTGTTGCTAACGAGATACCTGAAGCCATCAATTTAGGGTCACTGCTGCCTTGTGTCGCCATAACATCAAAAACAGAGATCATACCGGTTACAGTGCCTAGCAAGCCCAACATCGGGCAAATAGCGACTAACAGCTTAATAAAATTCAAGTTTTGGTTAAGCAAGATACTCGCTTGCCCTAACCAACCTTCACGAATGGCTTTGGCATGCCAAGAAGAGTGATCTTCTCTTTCATGCCATTTCGCTATCCAAGCTTGGCGTTGCTTAGGAAAGTAGAACGCAAGATAAAGCACACGTTCTACCACAAGCACCCAATACACTAGGACGACAGCCGCTAGCCACCACAGGACGAAGCCGCCCTGTTCCATAAAGCTTGATAAAGACAGCAGCCAGTCACTCGTTAACCAACTCGCTGGTAATAGAGAACCCGACAAAATATCCATTACGCAGCAGTCCCAACTGGTGAAACAACAGGTTTTGATTCAACCGTCTTTTCTGCCTGTTCAGCAACAAGGCCAATCCCTTGTTTCTCAAGAATATTACGAATGTTTTCAGCCTGAGTGCTAAGAATGTTATGTGCCAGTAGTAGTGGCATTGCAGCAACAAGACCAAGTACGGTTGTTACAAGCGCCATCGAAATACCACCCGCCATCACTTTAGGGTCGCCATTGCCAAACTGTGTAATCACTTGGAATGTTTCGATCATGCCGGTTACGGTACCCAACAAGCCAAGCATAGGTGCGAGCGCTGCTAGAAGTTTCAGCATCGACAAACCTTTCTCTAGGTGAGTCTGTTCATCAACGACCGCTTCTAAAAGACGTAGCTCAAGTGCTTCAACCGTTTGGTTTTGTTCTTTGTTGTAAACCGCAAGAACGCGACCCAGAGGGTTATCACCCGCTTGTTCAGGGTTCTTAAGTTGTGCGCGAATTTTCTGACGAGCGATAGCCAAAGAAATACCACGAACCAATGCGATGATTAAACCAATTGCCAACAAGCCAAGAATCACTTTACCGACAACACCACCCGCTTGAAGGCGGTCAGTTAGGCTTGGTTCCAAAGCTAATTGTTCTAACATGAATCCGCGTGAGGGATCGACGACTACATTAGATACTTCACCATCCACAAGTGAAGAAAGCGATGCCAACGTTGGGCCATTTGATGGTTGCTTAAGGTAAGCGATCGCATCTTCACGCTGAGTGTTCCAGCTAACATAGCCTTGGTCTGTCACAAGACCAATCGAACCTAGTCGGTAAGCGTCAACCTTATTTGTATTGCCTTCACCATTAATGAATGCAATTTGAGATTTGCTAAGCTCAGAACTCGCTTGAATCTGCTCAACCATGCTCATCCACAAACCAGAAAGCTGTGGCATTGATGGCAGGGATTTAGCATCGATAATTTGCTCAACGGTTGCTGTGTGCTCAGCGCGATCAACGCTGTTTACTGTTGAGCTAAGCTCTGCGCCTAGTTCTTTCGCGTTTTGACGAACGACACCGAACAACTCACCAAGACTACCCGTTTCTAAACGCAGTTTTTCTTCTAAACGAGCAAGTTTGTTTTCGTTATCGCTGAAGGTTTGAGTAAGAACGTCTGTTGCGTTTTGAACCGATGTACGTTTCGCTTCAAGCTCTGCTTTGATCGCTTTAAGCTCTTGTTCAGTCTTTTTGAAGTCAGCTTCACGAACAACGTTGTGAGAAGCTTGAGTACGGTTTTCTGATTTTGCTTTGTTAACGAGCTGAGCCGTTGAGTCTGAAGCTGAGAAAGCAGAAAATGAAAGTGATGTAATGCAAAGCAATGCTGCTAATGATTTTAAGTTCATTACTTAACCTCCGCAACAATTAAAGAAACAGGTAAAGTAATCAAGCTTGGGGCAGCTTGTTGGCCAGCAATATCGTACGCTTTATCTAGCTCAGACTTCATAGAAGAATCAAGTTCTTGCCATTGAGCTTCTGTTTGATTCCAAGCCCAGTATTGGCTGCCATTTAGGTTACGAGCCACCAAAGAGATACGACCTAAGTGCAGAACATCTGCCTCGATTGTTTTATCACTCGCCAATGCGACACGACCTTGGTAAACACCCAACTTAATGCCGTAGTCCATCTCGATTTGGTATGCCTCTAGGATACGGCGGTATTTCTCAGCGTCACTTACGTCAGCACGAGTCATCATTGCTTGTAGCTTTTCTACTCTTTCTAGACGCTGTTCTTTCTTAATCGGCACGTCTTTCTCTACCAACTGTTCAAGACCATCGATCATTTGATACATCAATGGCACAACACCTTGGCGTGTGTATTTGATTTCTTCGATCTGCTCTTCAATGCTTTGAGCTTCTTGGTTTTGGCTCTCAACTAATGCAGCAAGGTGATCGTGATAGATTTCTAGGTTTTTAACTTCTTCTTGCAGACGCTCAATCTCAGCTTGCAGCATTAAAGTCGCTTGTGAGCTTTTATCAATAACCTTTTGACTCGAAGCCGACGCGTTATTGGTCTTGTTTTGAATTGATTGAGCTTGATCCAAGCTATTTGCCATAGAAGACGTTGCAACCAAACTGATGGCAAGCGCTAGGCTAGTTTTTAAAAGATTCATAATTGTAGTCATTTACTATAGAAGAAGGTCAAATACATTTTATTGATAAATACTATTATTGATAAGCACTCTCATTATCATTAAAAGTCACTCGCATTACTAGGGATATTTTTACTGAATAGCAGAATCACGAAAGGGGAAAGCCGAAACTTTCCCCTTAGCATTTAGGCTACCAATAGTACCCTACTAACAAATTAGTATTTTACCTGTAAAGTCGCCATGTAGTTGCGGCCCTCGCCGATTACTAAGTCTTTTGCAAATTGGTGTTTTGAAGAAGTTGAACCACCACCCGCTAGGTATTCTTTGTCAAATACGTTCTCTACTGTTAGACGAGCAACGAAGTCTAAAGAATCGTCGTACTTAAGCGTGTATGCTGCACCCATATCGACACGTGCATAGCCATCTTTCTTGAAAGTGTTCGCACTGTCACCGTAACGAGAACCTTCGTAGATAAGACCTAGGTTCACATCAACTTCGTTTGTTGCTGCATAGGTAGACCAAACGCTTGCTGCAAACTCAGGTACGTCTACTGGACGGTTACCTTCATATGTTTCATGGTTCGTGATTTCAGCATCTAAGTACATTGCAGAACCAGACATAGAGAATTTTTCTGAGATAAAGCCTTGCGCTGCTAACTCAGCGCCACGGTGAACTTGTTCGCCACCTTGTGTCTTCGTCCAATCGCCTGATGAAGTGTCTTCTACATCCATTGAGATGTTTTCTTGGGTAATATCAAATACCGCACCAGAAACGAATAGACGTTCGTCCATCAGCTCCCACTTAGTACCGACTTCGTAAGAAACACCCGTCGCGGCATCAAGAAGTTCGCCATCGTTGGTGTAGTTACGGCTACCGCTAGAGACAACACCTTGTGGTTCGAAACTTTCAGAGTAAGAAGCGTAGATACTACCGTTTGATGCTGGGTGGTAAATCAGGCCAAGCTTAGGCGCTACATTTTCTTCTGCTACGCCATCACTTACTTTACGGTCGAAACGAGCACCCGCAAGAACTTGCCATTCATCATTAATAGTAATCAAATCTTGGATGTAGAAGCCCCAAGTATCGTAAGTACTCATCTTACCTAGCGATGTTGGACCCACTGACGGCGCTGGTACTGTTGCATCTGGTGCGTATTCAGCGCTGCTGAAGCGATCCATACCACGGTAATAGCTGTAGCCTAACCAGTTAGCACCGAATAATAGTTGGTGCTCTGTGCCCGCAAGATCAGCGGTTGTTGTTAGATCAACGTAAGCCGTTCTGAAACGCCATTTATCATGACGGTAGTTACCGCCTTGAGTCACGGTGCCCGTACCATCAGGATTCATATTTGAAAAGCTTGGGTAGCTTTCCATATCAATACGTTCGAAATCTTGGTAGTTGAAACCTGTTTTTAATGACCATGTATCAGTCAGGTTAGCAGCAATATCAAAACCAACGTTCTCAACATCATTCTCGATCTGTGACCACTGTGCATCCCAGATGTGCTTGTCGCTACCTACTCGGTTGCCGTCTAGCGTGTATAAAGCGCCAGAATCTACGCTACCTTCGTCGTTAGTTTTGTCGTAATGAACAGAAACTGTCACGTCTTCAGTTACATCGTAATCAACGAATACACCACCAACAAAACGTTCTGTTTGTGGTTCAGTTCCGTCACCATAAGTTCTCCAAGAGCCGTAGCTTTCTTTAGATAGAATCGCGCGACCACGTAGAGTTTCAGCGTCGTTCAAAGCGCCACTTACGTCTACCGTTGTACGAGAATGGTCATTAGAACCAATATCTTGGCTAACACTTACTTGCGTATCGTAAGTTGGCTTTTTGCTTACCATGTTGATCAAACCACCTGGTGCAGAAATACCGTAAAGAAGACCAGAAGGTCCTTTTAGTACTTCAACACGCTCTAGCAGTTCGATTGGTTGACGGTAGTGAGACCAATGTTGCTGGCCATTTTTAAGGAAGCCCGAAGAGCTTTCTACCGAGAAACCACGTAGAGAGAAACGTTCACGGTTACGGCTTGTACCGCCAGCACTTACACTCGCGTCATTCTTAAGCACGTCACCAAGCGTTGTTGCACGCTGTTCATCGATGATTTGCTCATCGATTACTAAAACTTGTCCCGGAGTCTCTAATTGAGTCGCCTCCATGCGCATTGCTGTTGTGTTCGTGTCGGCTTTATAACCGTAGTCACGACCTTCAACAACCATATGCTCGTCTGTTTTTACTGTTTCTGCCAATACTGCTGGTGAAGCTAATACTGCGCCGATCACTAAAGCCAATGGGCTCTTTGAAAACATGTCCTTTACTCCGCTTTTATTCTTTTAGACGAACACTTTGTTATTTATTCGATGTGTTCGCTGAACCGTTGCCGGTACCACTGAATTATTTCGGGAGTGAATATAAGTGATAACTATTACCATTTGCATTAAATTTACATTCTTTGCATTCTTTGCATTCGTAAAGTTTTGTAAAGGCCTGTCGGTGAGTCATATTTGAGGAGTTCAACAAAACCATTCAATACAAATAGTTAAGGCTCATGGACGTAAATCGACTGGTTATCTTCACCGAATTTTTTGAAACAACGGTATTTGTTCAGTCAATTGAAGACGTGAAGATTGATAAGAAAATCATCTCTTCTTATTTACTACCTTTGAAACGACAAATTTATGTATAAAACCCTCGATAGATGTAAATTAATAGTGAATTATTTTGTTTTTATTTGTTTAATTTACACAATTATCAGTGATTTTGATCACATCTATAATTCCAAACTCATTTTTTGTTTTTCGAATTGATTATCCGACTGCTAATCTCCTGCTCACTTTGAAAAGGTATCAAAGTTATAAATAATAAGGAGTGTTCTAAATGAATACCAAGAAACCTATGTCTCTGACTGGTCGAGTAATCCTCGGTATGGTCGTAGGTATATTAACGGGATTCGCCATTCAATCCCTTTTTGCAGACAACGGATTTGTTAACAACTACATCGTTAACGGACTCTTTGAAGTGGGCGGACAAATCTTTGTCGCCAGTTTAAAAATGCTTGTTGTGCCTCTAGTCTTCGTTTCACTAGTGTGCGGTACAAGTTCTCTTAAAGACTTATCAACTCTTGGCCGTATGGGTGGCAAAACGCTTGCACTTTATATCGGTACTACTGCCGTTGCCATCACTCTAGCATTAACTATCGGTAACCTGTTCCAACCTGGAGCTGGTGCGGATCTTACTGCTGCGAGCTCTTTCAAATCAGCGGATGCCCCTTCTCTGGGCCAAGTAATCATCGACATGTTCCCAACCAACCCTATTCAGGCGATGGCTGAGGGCAAAACGTTACAAGTTATCGTATTTGCAGTGTTGTTTGGTATCGCAATCAGTGCAGCGGGCAAACCCGGTGAACGTATCGCTGCAGTTTTCTCTGATCTAAACGAAGTGATCATGAAGCTAGTTGCGCTACTAATGAACCTTGCTCCTTACGGCGTATTCTTCTTGATGGCGAAACTGTTCTCTGGCCTTGGCTTAGGTGCAATTTGGAACCTAGCAGAATACTTCTTAGTGCTTGCTGGTACCCTGCTGTTGCATGGCTTGGTGACTTACAGTGCGATGCTTAAAGGATTCACAGGTCTTAGTCCGATTACGTTCCTACGTAAGATGGAAGATGCAATCATGTTTGCATTCTCAACAGCATCTTCGAACGCAACAATTCCAGTAACTATGGAAACGGCTAAGAACCGTATGGGCGTAGACAACAAAGTCGCTTCTTTCACAGTACCACTAGGTGCAACTGTGAACATGGACGGCACTGCAATCATGCAAGGTGTTGCGACGGCGTTTATCGCGCAAGCGTACAACATCGACCTTTCAATGGGTGATTACCTAATGGTTATCCTAACGGCGACACTGGCGTCTGTTGGTACTGCAGGTGTCCCTGGTGTTGGTCTTGTTATGCTAGCGATGGTATTGAACCAAGTTGGCCTGCCGCTTGAAGGTATTGCTCTAATCATGGGTGTTGACCGCCTTCTTGATATGATTCGTACCGCTGTAAACATCACAGGTGATAGTGCCGTATCTATCATCGTTGCTAAGTCTGAAGGCGCTCTAGACGAGTCTCGCTTCAACGACCCAGCAGCAGGTGAGAAAGAAGAAGAAGTTAAGCTAGCTCGCCAACAGGCATAGTCTCGCTTATCTTATGCTCTTGTCTTCAAGCTCAGGCGTAATTAATGGCTACGCCTAGCCCATACCAAAGCGCATAAAGAAAAACGCCACTGCAGATGCAGTGGCGTTTTTATTGGGTATCGCTTAAGTCAGTACTACTGAGTTGGGACAGTTATCAATTTAAGGTAATTATCAATAGGGAAAGCTAATCACCGATTGGGAACATCAAGTTCACTCTCAGCCCCCCACCTTCTCTATTCTCAGCAGTTACATGTCCATTCATCACACCCATCGCTTCTTTAACAATCGCAAGGCCCAGACCGTAGCCACCAGACCGTTTGTCTCTTGCTGATTCAATACGAGTAAACGGGTCGAATATACCTGCAATCTTGTTATCAGGAATACCATCACCGTCATCTTCTACAGATATTACACTGTAACGTCTATCCATTACCTGTTCGTATGTCGTCACGACCACATGAGCGTTCTCACCCGCGTATTTAATGGCATTCCCGACCAAGTTACCAATGACTCGAAGCAGTAGCCTCTCATCAACGTTCACCATTGATATCGGCGTCTCTAGGGAACCAATCAAAGTTTGATTCGGTTTTAAATCGTTTTGCATCTGCGCGATCAACATTGAACAATAGTGCTCAAGGTGCATTAAACTTAACTTGGAGTCATAGCGAGAGGTTTCTAAGCGGCTAAATTCAAGTATCTCACCCACCAGCTTATTCATCTCTTCTGTTTCATTTTCCATTCGTTCTAGCAAACCAATGCTTTTATCATCAACCTTGCTGCGCAGCAGGTGTAGTGCGAGGTTTTGCCTTGCTAATGGTGTTCTTAACTCGTGTGAGACATCACGAATCAAACAACGTTGCTTTTGAGCCAGAGATTTAATCTCAAAGGTCATATAATCAAAATCGTGTGCAAGCTCGTTGAATTCACGCGTGGTGGAGTTCAACTCCGACACCACACTGACCGTGAAGTCACCTTGAGCCAGTCTGCGGCTCGCTTCTCTCAATCTATCCAACGGTTGCTGAAGGCTTTTGGCCATGATAATCGAGAACAGAGACAATACGACCAATGCAATCAATGCTTTAAGCATATAGGAATATGGCGCAAAAGATTTTGCGGGATGAAACTGGTGCGGTAGTTGGATAACCAGTGTTTTACCGTTATCCAGTGGTAGGCCGAAGATCGGCTTACTCACACGATCACTAAGTTGGTGATCTAACGTTCTTAAGTATTTGAGCTTAAATTCAAAATGTGGGTGCATGTGACGATGCGTGATCGGACGATTGTCTTTGTCGATGACGAACAGATAATACTGCTGAGCATTACCCCAGTCCGCGAGTTCATCCATGTCCCCTTCTTCAATCAACACATTCGCTTGGTAAGCAAGGTCGAGCATCTCCGCTTTAACCGATTCTGGCACTTTAAGCAGCGCTTTCATCAAGGCTCTTTCAGCGACACCTTGCAGGATCAAAATACTCACCAAAATGACGGTCAGGTAACTGAACAGTTGGAAAGTGAGTCCGTCTTTACGCTTAGCAATAAAATCAGGGCAACGCAGCAGTTTTTTACTCATGCTCCGACCGACTCTAGGTAACTGTAACCTTTACCACGAACGGTTTTTATATGTTGTTTAGACAAACCTGCCTGAACGAGCTTTCTACGTATATTGCTGATATGCATATCTAAATTACGATCGAAGGGACACAATTCTTTCTTGAGTACATGGATTTGCAGATCAGATTTTGAGACGACAATACCGTCATTTTTGACCAAATAATCAAGCAAGTCTTTTTCAGTGCCAGTTAATGGCAAACGAGAGAGTTGTTCACACAAGCCGTGATTAGAGGAAGCTAAAGATTGTCTTTGGCGTTCAAAACCCACTCGGCGCAAGATCACCTTAATACGGGTTAAGAGTTCAGGAACATTGAAAGGTTTAGCGATGTACTGGTCGGCGCCTGCTTGGTAGCCATCGAGCATTGAGGCATCGTCGTTAAGCGCGGTTAGCATAAGAATGGGAGTAGCAAAACGCTGACAAATACGTCTTGCTACTTGAATGCCGCTTAGGTTCGGAAGCATTACATCGAGTAGAACCAAATCGACAGGGTGAGATTGAATAAACTCAAGCGCGGATTCACCGCAATGAACAGTATCAACGTGATACCCCTCATTTTCTAACACTTCACCCAGTAATTCACACAACTGAATATCATCATCAACAACTAAAACGCGAGACATTACACATACCGACAAATAAGAACTGTTTGCATTCTAATTATCGTTATTATTGATTTCAATTATAAAGTGCCCGATTTCCTCTATAGAAGAAAATCTTTTTCAATCGGTACAAATTTTGATGCAGAATCGATAAGATTTTGAGCAGTTAACCCGGGAACACCATACACTTCAACAGGCTTGCCAAAGCGCTCTTTGATTCGCTCTACAAGGATTTCGAAATCACCGTCTCCTGATACCAAAACAATCGTATCAACCGTCTCAGCAAGTTCTATCGCGTCTAACGCAATACCCACATCCCAATCGCCTTTTGCACTGCCATCTCGACGCTGAATAAACGGCTTTAACTTCACATTAAAGCCCACACCACGAAGGATATGATGAAATTGACGCTGCTTTGGATCTTGGCTTGAGATTGCGTAAGCATTAGCTGCAATAACGTTACGCCCTTCCGTGGCAACATACCAAAACTGGTTATAGTCGAAGTTAGAACGGTATTTGTCGCGCGTCGTGTAGTAAACGTTCTGAACGTCGACCAAAATTGCTATGTTTTCCATAAATTCATACCTTTAGATTTTCCGTATACCCTATTCTATTCAATTGTAAAATGCGAGTCGCTTTACTCAATAAAAATGAACCTGCCAGCTATCGTTAACGTAAATCTAATATCTTTAGCGTAAAGCTAAGTGTCTTTACGTAATCCTAACTATGCTTATTGTAAGTGGATTTGTTTTGAGCGTTTCTTAGGTGGTTCTGATCTTCACCTTCTTCTTTACGTAGCGTTCAAATCGTACTCAGGCTTAGAGTTTTTAAAGGGAGGTTGGCAATGCTGCACCGACAAACACACAATTCGATCGTAAGCATCGACACAACCAAAGCGATGCAAACTTTAAATCAACCATCAAACTCTGGTAGCTGGTTTAGTTTGCTTAAACTACTGACCATCAGCACGGTAATAATCATGAGCTTAACCATCAATTCAGTACTCGCCTACCCCGCTTATTCTCACTCAAAGCCTTTGCCACACCGCAGTGTGATTTATTTCGCTCCAAAGGAAGATTCAATCGTTAAAGAGTTTCTGAATGAAGTGTTGCTCAATAACTGTCAATTGGACGAACGAGATGTCGTCATTATGGTTATTGCTGAGAGTGGTTACACAGTCCCAACTTGGTTAGAAGAAGAGTTTAACTTAGAAGCAGTCACCAGTATTTACGAGATCCCGAAAGGATCACATACCGCTGTTTTGATTGGTAAAGACGGGAAAGAGAAGCACCGATGGAGTGGCAAAACAGATTGGAAACAGATCACCAATATCATTGACGAAATGCCGATGCGCCAACAAGAAATGCAGCGACAAGGCAGCCGCTGCAGTATTTGATTCTTGATGGACTCAGTAGTGGCTTAGAGATCCAATTAGAAGGTCAAACGATCAAGCTTGTTTGTTAAACCAAGCAAGTTTTTCATGGAGCTGAGCCACGCTGCCTACAACAATCAGCGCTGGGCTCTTTGCGACGCTCGCAAGGTCAGCTAAATCACGTAACCCACCTCTAAACACCTTTTGTTCTTGGCGTGTACCGTTTTCGATGATCGCAACTGGCATGTCAGCTCGCATACCATTATCGAGTAGATTCTTCTGAATGTTCGGACTCTCTTTCAAGCCCATGTAAAACACGATGGTATGGTTGTGCTGAGCAAGAGATTGCCAGTCAATATCTTCGCCATCTTTCTTCAAGTGACCTGTAATAAACTGCACGCTTTGTGCATGATCACGGTGCGTCAACGGAATGCCCGCATAAGCCGTTGCTCCGGCAGCAGCTGTGATGCCCGGAATCACTTCAAATCTCACGTCATTCTCAGCTAGCGTTTCACACTCTTCACCACCACGACCAAAGATAAACGAGTCACCACCTTTTAGGCGTACTACGTGCTTGTTCTCTTGCGCTTTGGTCACTAATAGTTGGTTGATCTGATCTTGCGGTACACAGTGATGATCAAGCTTTTTGCCCACATACAGCATTTCTGCTTCTGGATTAGCCATCGCCAAAATATCTTTTGATACCAAGCGGTCATAAACCAACACGTCTGCTTGTTGAATCACTCGTGCGGCTTTTAGCGTAAGTAAGTCTGGGTCGCCCGGACCTGCACCTACCAATGAAACAAATCCTTTGTTTACTTCTTTAACATTCGATGGCGATACTTCTGACATGCTTTGCTCCGAAAGTTAGCTTGTTATATTTCAAGCTTAATTCTGTATGACGATTCATCGTTGTATGAATCACCAATATCCCTACTTCTTAGACTATCAGTTGTTGCCATAAAACTTTACGATTAATTCTAATCAAGATAGAAGTTTATATAACAAAACAATCTATTACGTTGGAAAACCCTGACATTTGCACCATCATCAAGCACACATTGCTCGCCTTAGGTGCACGGTTATCAAAGTAGAGAGTGTTAAGATCAAAAAAGCCCCAAATCAACAGCTTGGGGCTTAACACACATTATTAGTTGCTCATTAACCTAGAACTATCTAATTACTTAGCGCCTAGAGAAGGAGCTGTTTTAGCATGAGTTAGGTATAGAGGAACACACGTCATTAATAGACCACCAACGATGTTACCTAGGATTGTTGGGATAAGGTTGAAGTTCAACCATGTCGCGATACCAAAATCAGCGCCAAGAATCATACCTAGTGGGAATAGGAACATGTTTACCACTGTGTGCTCAAATACGAGTGCGAAGAAGATGAAGATTGGGAACCACATCATTGCTACACGGCCAGATACTGTGCGTGCAGTCATGTTGCCAATCACACCTAGACATACCATAAGGTTACAGAAGATACCGCGTACGAAACACGTGATCCATCCGTCCATACCCATGTTTTCAAAACCTAGGCTACGACCTGTAGAAACAGCAATGAACTTTTGAGCAACAGCGTTTGGTTCTAAAGAGAAGTTACCCGTTAGTGATACTGCAACAAGGAAAGCAACAATCAAAGAACCGATAAGGTTACCAAGACCAACAATACCCCAACAACGTAGGATACGACCCCAAGTAATACCTGGGCGGTTGTCGAATTTCGCTAAAGGTGCAAGGCCGAATACGCCAGTTACTAGGTCATAACCCATTACACTTAGAATGACGAAGCCAACTGGGAACACAAGTGCGCCAACAAGGCCAATACCGGTTTGAACCATTGCTGTAATAGCAACAACAACCGCTAGAGAAAGGATGATACCAGCCATAGTGCTTCGAATCAGAAGATCGCGAGTACTTGTTTTCGTTTTCGCTTCACCCACATCAATCATCGTTTGAACGAATTCAGCTGGTTTGTAATCAGGAGACATAAGGTTGTCCTTAAAAAGTTTAAATTAAAAGTTAAAATTGGATAGGAAAAGGCTCTAGTTGCCGAGTTAAGGCAATATCGAGAACTAGAACCCTTGAACTATCAAATCTTACTCATCCGAAGATTAAGCAGAGATTTCTACAGCGCCTTTGGCAACACGAGCTTTGTACGCTTTCACGTTGAAGTTCTCGTCTTCCATGCACACACCTGTTGCTAGGTTAAAGCGTTGCTTCTTAAGTGGGCTTGCTACCCAAAGCTCTTCTTTGTGCTCAACAATCAAACCACGTGATAGCACGTTAGATTGGAAGTATGGGTCTGTGTTGCTAATCGCGAATACTTCTTCAGCCTCAGTTGGGCGGAAGATAGCCACTTGCTCACCACTAACCAACGCACAAACACCTGTACCTGGGATAATGTCTTCGATCTTACAAACTTTGGTAAATGCCATGATGTCGTCTCCCCTTAAACAGATTCTACGTGAATGATGTCGCCCTGATGCTTTGAAGTAATGGCTTCAGGGTGTTTCTCAGTGAATGTCGCAGGACGGTGTTGTTCACGACCATCTTCAACAAACACAACGTTATCATCGCGGTCATCAGCATTGATGAAGTGTGCAAAGCGCTTAAGTTGAGCTTCGTCGTTGATTGTATCTGTCCATTCACAAGCGAAGTTATCAACTAGGCCAGCAATGTCAGTTTCAAGTTGGTCATTGATACCAAGCTTGTTGTCTACAATCACTTCACGTAGGTAATCAACACCACCTTCTAGGTTGTCCATCCATACCGAAGTACGTTGTAGTGGCGCAGCCGTGCGGATGTAGAACATCATGAAACGGTCGATGTACTTGATTAGCGTTTCTTGGTCTAGGTCGCTTGCCAGTAAGTCTGCGTGACGAGGTTTCATACCACCGTTACCACATACATACATGTTCCAACCTGCGTCAGTCGCAATAATACCTAAATCTTTACCTTGAGCTTCAGCACACTCACGAGTACAGCCAGACACACCAAACTTCATCTTATGAGGAGTACGGATGCCTTTGTAACGGTTCTCGATCATCACGCCTAGGCCAACTGAATCTTGAACGCCGTAACGACACCAAGTAGAACCTACACATGTTTTCGCCATGCGAAGTGCTTTTGCGTAAGCTTGACCCGTTTCGTAACCTGCAGCGATTAACTTCTTCCAGATTGCTGGTAAGTCATCTTTCTGAGCACCAAATAGGCCGATACGTTGTGCACCTGTGATCTTGGTGTACAAGTTGTATTCAGCAGCAACATCAGCAAGAACGCTTAGTGCTTGAGGTGTTACTTCACCACCCGCCATACGAGGGATTACAGAGTAAGTACCGTCTTTTTGCATGTTACCTAGGAAGTTGTCGTTGGTATCGTGCAGCTTCACTAATTCAGGCTTAAGGATGTGTTCACCCCAGCAAGAAGCAAGGATAGAACCTGCTAGAGGCTTACATACTTCACAGCCGTAGCCTTTACCGTATTTCTCTAATAGCTCATCGAACGTTTTGATTTCTTCGATGCGAATTAGGTGGAAAAGCTCTTGGCGAGAGTATGCAAAGTGCTCACACACGTCGTTCTTCACTTCAACACCAGCTTTAGCAAGTTCAGCGTTTAGTACTGAAGTCACTAGTGGAATACAACCACCACAACCAGTACCTGCGCCTGTTACTGCTTTGATATCACCGATTGTGTGGTGACCTTCAGCAACCGCTTGAGCGATCTTGCCTTTAGTCACATCGAAACAAGAACAGATAACAGCAGACTCAGGAAGAGAATCCGCGCCAAGTGTTGGCTTTTCAGCACCAGCATGAGCAGGAAGAATCAATGCATCTGGGTGTTCTGGTAGGTCGATTTCGTTCAGCATAAGCTGTAGAAGATCACCGTAGTCAGACGTGTCACCAACCATTACTGCACCAAGCAGCTTCTTGTTGTCTTCAGAAACGATTAGACGCTTGTAAACTTCTTGTTCTTCGTTTTGGTAAACGTAGCTCTTACAGCCAGGAGTACGACCGTTCGCATCGCCGATAGAGCCTACTTTCACGCCCAAAAGCTTAAGCTTCGCAGACATGTCAGCACCTTCAAATGTGCTTTCGTTACCAACAACGTGGTCAACCGCTACCGTTGCCATTTTGTAACCAGGAGCCACTAGGCCGTAGAACGTTTGGTTCCAAGACGCACACTCACCGATTGCGTAGATGTCTTTGTCTGTCGTTTGACAGTGATCATTAATCTCGATACCGCCACGTGGTGCAATACCCAGCCCCATTTGACGAGCAAGTTTGTCTTGTGGGCGAATACCAGCAGAGAATACGATGAAATCAGTTTCTAGCTCTGTACCGTCTGCAAAGCGCATTACGTTACGAGCTTCAGTGCCTTCAGGAGCAATCTCAAGCGTGTTCTTACTTGTATGTACGTTAACGCCCATACGTTCGATTTTTTGACGAAGTTGGTTACCACCCGCTTGGTCAAGCTGCTCAGCCATTAGCTTTGGAGCAAACTCAACAACGTGCGTGGTTACACCAAGAGCTTTTAGTGCGCCTGCAGCTTCAAGACCAAGCAAACCACCACCAACAACCACACCAGATTTAGAATTCTTAGCGGTTGCTTCGATAGCTTTCAAGTCTTCGATTGTGCGGTAAACGAAACAGTCTTTACCTTCGTTACCTTTGATTGGCGGAACGAATGGGTATGAACCTGTAGCAAGGATTAGCTTGTCGTATTGAATTTCACGACCAGTACTTGAGTAAACTGTTTTCTTTTCACGGTTAACGTTAATAGCACGCTCACCGATCAGCATGTTGATGCCGTGTTTCTCGTAGAAGCCTTCTTTAACTAAAGAAAGTTCGTCCGCAGTATGGTGTGAAAAGTAAGAAGAAAGGTGTACACGATCATAGGCTACGCGAGGCTCTTCACAGAAGACTGTGATGTCCATGTTAGCAACGTCTGTCTTCTCGACTAAATCTTCGATATAGCGATGGCCGACCATCCCGTTACCGATTACGACTAGCTTCATCTTGCTCATAAGAATTCCTGAAGGTTATATATTTCTTAACTGAGCGAATAATGAATTATGAAAGAAAATGATAATATGATGTAAATCAATTACGAAATCGAACTACCCTAAAGGGGTAGGACAAAAGAGGTAGATCTGCTGATTTATCATACGAAGCAAACGAATAACCGTAGGTTTAATAAGGTTTAGCGGGGTTTTATATACACTTTCGTGCATTAGATAAGATGTTGTAAAGTTTCACAATAGGTTAGCAGTAACACAAGTAAATGACAATCATTTTCATTTGTGGTCATAATAAGTGTAATAACTCATGAAAGCGTTACAGGATCATGAGCAACTATGTATAAATATGAAGAATTTAATGACGCAAAAGACAGTCGCCCTTTTCCATTCCCCACTCATTCCACTCACAAACGGCGCAATTGGTTAACAGATGCTGTTGGTTGTTTAGCAAATGATAGGTTTACATAAGGAAAAGACCGGCACAAAAGTGATCTGATATAGCTTGTTCCTAGTGGTGCTACTGATTAGAGAGCATACGTGGAAGTTTGAACATAGCATGAGGGTTTAGAATTTCAGATAGCAAAAAGGCCAGCATTTCTGCTGGCCTTTCAACTTTGAATAGTGGAGGCGCCTCCCGGAGTCGAACCGAGGTCCACGGATTTGCAATCCGCTGCATAGCCACTCTGCCAAGGCGCCTTCAATAGTGTTTTAAGAGAACAACTCTTTTGATTAATACCAAGCGAGGTAATA
>NZ_JBFRJF010000011.1:0-269933 GCF_041468745.1 Vibrio sp. 10N.286.52.F8 | reverse complement strand
TATCAGTTGACCACTACAGGAACTAAGCATTAGTGAAGATTGGGAACAGTTCAAAATGCTATACGACAGGATGGAGCTACCTACAGGCCAAGTCGTTAGACCACAACAAATTTTGGCAGGGATAGCGCTTTTAGGGATTCAATCTGAATTAGAGATAAAGACTTCAACACATCTTCTTGGAATCGCTAGAGCGATAGCCAACATAAAGAAATAGCATTAGAAAAGTATGGTTCTTTTAGATTGAGTTCCAATACTCATTGTTACTGATTTACTAAGAGTAATGTTGGTTGTTAAAGTAACTGCGATTGGAACAAAGAAGTACCTTATTTGTTGTATTAACCAATCCTCCTTTTTGGTCATATCAAGGAGAAAAAAGCCGAACCTATGAAAGTGGGGTCGGCTTTTTACCCAACTAGACTTGTTAAGACTTATAGCCCCTGAATTGTAAAGCTTTTTGTATAATCTTATGATTAGCTAACAGCTTTGTTTTATTAGTAGGCAAATCTAAAAAAGCATTTGCATCACTAATTCGGTCAAAGTGACCAGCATGATGAATGTGGAAAAGAATCAGTTGCTTAAAATAGCGTTGAATTTGAAACCCGTGATTTTTTGCTGTATTGCTTTCTTCTCCGGCATGTACGTTTTTATTACGATACTCACGAACGTGCTCCAATATTTGCTTATGGTATTCAGGTTCATCAAAGAGAAAAGCACAACGCTTAGTTACAGAATCGCAATTACTCTCTTTCGGTGCAGCAACCCCCTCTAATGCCCCCCAAGCTCTCATAACTGCAATGTTTTGGTTTTGCTCATCAAAAGCGCGAACATAACGAAGAAGTGATTCATTAAGTAAAGCCCTATAGGTATGATGAAGCTTTTTTTGCTTACCAATAATGTACCTTATATTCTTTACTATGTTGCCGATATGTTGAGAACTAACAGGTGACGTATATATATAAGTCGGGTCATACCAAAACATATCTGGATATATGGTTCCGTCCTCTCTGTGAACTGTATGGTATTCCCCAAGCCTCATCTTGTTTATAGGTTCCCATTCATTCCCGATATGCTCAGCTATGTTATTTAAGAATAAGCTGTATAAAGACCTTAATTGATCAAGAGCTCTCAATCCCTTACTTACAGCGACTTGCTCTGATTTAGCGGTTATCTCAATAACGATCTTTGTATATCCTAATGACTCAACCTCTTTACTACCGCTATTTTTCGATAAAATCGAGTCTTTTCTATTTTTGAATTTTCTTGGAAAATTAGTTTTGTAAAACTTAAATAGGCAATCATCTAAAGCGATTTTTCTGATGCCAACATTTGAAATAGAAACTGATGTAAGTACATAGTAGGTATTGGGTCGTGAAGAAAATTCATCTTTAATACATTGGTTTACTTGTTTTATAAACGCACTTTCTTCTATTACTGAGGCTTTAGCTGCTTCTCTAACAGCATTAGAAACAAGGCGACTTTTATTTAAGTCTTTAGCTGCTTTCGGAAATTCAATCATACTTTCCAAAGCTGCTTTTGCATCGTGGTATTCAAAGCTAGAAAATGAAACCTTTCCATCGACAACTGTTTTTATACTATCTAACTTTTCTAGTATTACTTTAGGTTGTAAGCTTTTATTTGTCTTAAACTTAGCTGCCAAACTTATCTCCTGCTGTTTAATAGACACTCAAATGTAAACATAAACACCTGTTATTTATATGTGTAATTCTACTAAGTAATAGCATTTGATAACAATCACTTATGACTTAAAAAATGGTTCATAGCTCTAAAGTTTTACATCATTATATAGTTGCGTTAGAGAGCTAGCGCGCAAGCTTGCAACTAAAGCAGGGGTGTGTGAGTGCTGATAGCTAGGTCGAATTTACCCCCGTGATACAACACGGGGGTTGTTGGCCCGCAACTCGTTGGGACCCTCCCGACGAAACGGGTCCCTCCCAACGAGCTGCGAACCAAAGCTACCGAAAGCATCAACGCTGAAAGTTCTATGGGTTGCAGTAGCAAAAAGCCCCACTGGTATTGTGAGGCTCTGGTAGGGTGATCTTGGCAATGAGGCAGGGCGGTTAAGTGGTTTCAACAAGATAGCTACGCTTCGCTGCTTATCGGGCATTTGGGACTGTATACCCAAGAACCACATCGAGTGCCCTTATCCCTGCGGGGCTTGTTCATCGATATCTATTGAGTATAAATACTTTCAGGCTGTGGCGCATCGCTCACCCCATAGAGCTCTTTTTCTAATTCGAAATAGTCATACTTGTTTTTAACTTTGAAGTGCTTCAGTTCAATCCCTGCGGAAGCTGCGGCCATATCAACTAACTTATCTCTTGCTACTCTGTCTGGTCGATTGTGAGTTGAGTCGTCTAGCTCAATTAAGCATTTAACTTCAAGCGTCAATGGATCGCAAAGTACAAAATCTACATGTTTCTTGGCTATTGCGTTAAACGCTCGCCACCATGTCTTTTTATCATGAACTCCTTTCCTTGGCGTCATCAAATCAGCAATTCGCACCTTAGTAAAAACAGTATGTTTGCCCTTTGTTACAACGATTAATGCTTGATAAAAGGTTAGCTCATTTGATGTGGCAAGTTTATCTATGGCTTGGTACTGATAATGAGTAGCAGGACTATCAGTGTTTGTTTTCGTCATGTTACGTACGAGTAGTCCTACCAACTTCCATAAAATCACAAATGCAAAAAACAGCATTAGGATAGGAAAAACTAAGTTAGGCAAATGTTCCATATCATAGGTCTCATAAAATAAAAGAATTAAAATATCTTATCAGCCATGAGTTTATGATTGAAATATCAATAACATGCTAAGCCCTAAATCGTTCTAATGAGGTAGGGCGACTATATAGCTTCAACAATACAGTTCCGTTTAACATCCGGTTGATAGACTAAGAGGTGGTTAGATTTTTACGGCCTTACCGAAATCAAAAGGATCATTAGCAGGGTTATCTTCTTTGGACTCAACACACGTCAAAATCTTAACTGAATCACCCCAAGTTACTCGATAGACGCAATCAGCTAAAACCTTAAAACCATATCCCATTTCTATCAGCTCCGATTGACTAAAAGTGAATAGCTTACTGTCATTCTGACGAACCTCGATATAGATACGAACAAAAGAGTTCTGAAAATCGACAAGGTTTTGAGTGACATCTTGCCAAGCTGTCTGACGAGCATAACCAGTGACAAACAAATCAAACTCATCAAGGGGACCGAAACCAGAAGACTTTTTTGTAGATTTAACTGTTTGACCTGGGACACCGTTGGGAACTGAAACCTGGGCAGGCTCAACAACATTGTTTTGTTCAGGCTTTAGAACCGGTTCTAATTCCTTATCACTGCCAGACCACGCGTAAATATTAAAAATGACACCCGCCACAAGTAAAAATCCGCCCATCCAAAACGGCCATCGATGCCAGATTGGCTTAATGTCATTACTCATGGCTTCGGCCACGCTGCCACTGCTTTGCGTATGAGACTGATAGAAAGGAAAAAACGCTTTCTTATATTTGCGCTGTTCTTCATTGACGACTTCAGTTGTTGCACCAATCCTCACTTTCTTGGTGTAAGTATTCTTACTACCGAAAGCGGTATTCTTGGCACAGTAGTAAGTCATTTCAACCATATCGCGAACGTCTTTGTGAATCTTCCTTAGATTCTGAGTTAACAAGATGATATCTATGCCGTAGTGACCATGAAGAGAATAGAACTCAAGTATTTTGCTATCTAGCTGCTTATTTGGCAGAACCATATGAGCTTCATCAATCACAAATAGGGGACCTTTGTTATCGGCATCCCTCCAATCGTTTATGTAGTCCTCAAGCTTTGAAAACGGTCTATCCATAGAGCCGTATTGGTTTAACTGACCGTCCACAACTTCAATCAAATCCAATACGTCATTACCAAAGACTTTCTGAAAATAGGGCACATTTAAAGTCACATTGGTAACGACTTTTCGACCAGCCTTGATAGCGGGAATAATATGGAAAGCGACACTCTCATAGCTTTTACCGCTACGTGGTCGTCCTGCGATACAGTAGATCATTACGAACCTAACCTCGTGAATGGAATCAATTGTAAAATCATGCGCAAAGCAATGGCCGATATAATCAGGCTCAAACACTGAGGTAAGCCAACGGCGCCCATGACCCAAGCGACATTAGGTGGAATAGATTGTAAATATTGACCGACATCGACAGGCTGAAACAAAGCTACAGCAGAAGATAGAGCAGAATTAACGACCTCCATAAATTGCTCAACAACCCAATAAACCATATCTTTCAACATGGTAATAAGGCTCAAAAGCAACTGGTACATGAACTCAATTAGCTTATTAAATAACGTTACTATCCAGTCCATACATTACCCCCCGAAAATAATCTGACGACAATAGAAAGCCGTAGACGCAAGAAAAATGAAACGTAAAAATCCAAATATCCAGTCCATATCAATGTAATCATCAAATGACATATAACCGTAAAAAGGAACAGGCAAACCGAACTTTGGACGTTGCGCACCGCTTAAATCAATATTGCCAAAACTCGATACAAAAGGATCAACAATGCTAGTTTTCATCGCATCTAACTGACTACTTACAACAGTGCTCAAATCCCCCTCATAAGCCGATTCATAAAACCCCTGACAAGTGCCACCTTGAATACAAGTACCGTCTATACCTGCTTTGGAAGCATCCACACTTTTCAATAAGTCACCTATGTCAGTGACACCAGTAGCCAAGCCGTCTAACTTACTGGATATTTCAGCGAGCCCCTCACCATTACCACCGCCTTCAATACCGTCAATCTTATCTGATAGGGCATCGATGCTTGATTCAACACCGGACAAATCAACCGTTGATTGACCGCCAGAAACAGCCGCTATTTGCTCGCTTAATTGATTGAATTTCTCGTTAGTATTTTGATTAACATCATCGGAAACATTGCCTAAATCGTTTTTAATCCTAGAAAGGGTATAACCATTTTCACCAACAGTAGTTCTCAGCTCTTTGATTAGCTTTTGATTAGCATTGGCTTTCGCTGCATTTTTTAATTGATTTTTTTGAGTTTGAGTAAGACCAGAACCGCCAGTACCATTATTAATTGCGCTGATAATGTCGGATTTAGTTTCGTCCAAATGGCCATGAACACCATTAACTTGGGTGTTTAAACTTGTCATTCCTCTATCAATAGATGAAATATTACTCATCGTTCTAAAAACGTTATAATCCAAATCATCAAAATTGGTTTCCATATTGGCGAAACCAGTTTCCATATCAGAGAAACCTTTTTTAATAATCCCCGAGTTATCGACACCACCATCAATATTATTAATAGCGCGCTCCAAATCTTTTAGCTCTTTTCGAGTCTCGACTTCTTGAAAGGTCATTGTCTGGCGTAGGTTCTCAAGCGTCCTTGTGAACTGCTTACTAGTATTACCCTCAGCCATATGATTAATAATTCGCGTTAAATCTCGATTGGCATTAGCAAGACTGTAGATAGCTGTATTCGAGCTCTGGCAATCACGGTCCTGAGCGTCGCATTTTATAAACTCGGGTCGGCTTGCTTTGTACAAATCAAAGAAAGGATCAAGTTTGTCGGGTATTCCGTTATTGTCCTCATCAAGCTCCGCGTTGTCGTTAAGAGTGGGGTTAGGGTCAACACCATTCACAAGCCCGTCACCGTCCCAATCTTCATCATTGTCAGGTATGCCGTTATTATTTAAATCCCCGTCCTGCTCAACCTCAGAGCCGCAATTAAAAATGTCTGTATCGGCATAGACAAAACCACCAGTGCAATATGTATCGTTAGTGGGCGGGTTATCGTCACAAATTAGGCTACCGTCAGGCAAAATGGAACGTGAAGGTGGGGTATCTGAACATAGCTTAACTTTCATTTGCGAATACGGCCCGCCATAGTTCAAATCCGAAGCGTAGGCCCCAGAAGCTGAAAGACCAATCAATGACACTAGAATCATTCTCTTCATAAAAAAACCTGTAAAAAAAAGAGGCCGAAGCCCCTTTATAATTAACCTTGAAAATTCTGAGCGGCTAGAAAACCAGACAAGCCACCCAAAAGAGCAAATACCATAAGTATCAGGTCATGTATGGCAATCAGCACACTCAAATACTCCCATTAGTTACGCAGACTTTACAGCACGCTTAGCAAGACCAATTGCCTTGTAAGCCATAGTGATTCCAACAATAGCCACACCCGCAGCACCTACTTTAGTTGCAACATCAGCGAAATCCACAGCAGCCCAAATAGCTTCCATAATTTTGTTTCCTTATAAAATTTTAATTAACTTAATCACCATCTTAATGGCGTATGACATAGCAAAGCCGCTGACGAAAACTAGTGAGAAAGCCCCACCAAAAACCGCAGTAGCTTCGATTGAAGAAACCTGAGTAAACCCCATCAAATATTCATAATCACTAGCCGTAATAACAATGACCCCTGTACAGGATTCAACTGACGTATCAACAAGAGCTAGAAAACCATCTTCATTTGGTAAAGCACACTTAGGCATAACAATTCCGAATTTAGTTTATTTCTTGATAGATGCTTCGAAGTGCTTTTGAACTTCAGCATCAGTAGGGACAAGCTTGTTAACCAAGATGTCGAGTGGATCGTCTGGGTTAGCACCAAAGCTCAGTTCGTAGTCACGGTTTGCAACAAAAGCGCGTGATTGGATAAGCTGACGTGCGTAAGCCACATCAATTTTTAACGCTTGTTTGTTGTAAGGGATATCAGTTGAGAAGCCGATGCCAGTTTGTTGAAACTTCTCGTTATCAACTTCTTCAACAGCACGTAGGACTGACAATTCCGCAAATTCCATGTTGGATTTAGGGAAACGCTTGATAGCAATACCAGTTATTGTAGGCATATTCTTGACTCCAAAATTTCGATTTTCTGTTTAGTGTATTCGTCAGGAATGCCTAACGAGGTTTCAAAGTTTGCACGTCTATGATGCGTAGGAATGAGCATTCCGAATGCTTCACCCAAGTCACCCTCAGTCATTGCAACAACTTCAGATAGAGCTTTGCCACATTGACGACGAACCCAAGCAATACGAGCGAAGAACTCAAGACCTGCTTTCTTTTTGTTAAGCTCAATCTTCATTGGTTCAGCAGGGTCGATACTGGCCGAGAAGTCACACAGACCAGCAAAGGCCGAAGCAGGCGAGGCGAGTAGTGCCAAATCGCACTTCTTCAATTCCACTTCATTGCGGTACCAAATCACTTCAGGGTCAGCGATGTTTTGCTCAAACTTCTTGTTGTACACACGCCAGTAGATTGCAGAGGTACGAGAGCCAACAAGAACGGCTTCCTCTGATAATTCACCGGATTGTGAAACGCGCTTATGAGGAACCATTGTGGGACCACGTCCACGAGAAGCAGTGCGAAATGCTCCCTCATAAAAACATTTCTCAGCATATTTACAGTCAAAGATTCCGGTGTAGTCATCCACGCAGAGATCCAAACGGGCTAGGCGAGTGATACCCAAAAGTGACAACCACCAATGCACCTTTTTGTGAGTGGTGAAGTCGAACAACTTAGCGCAACCCGTACCATTGATTTGTACGTAAACCGTATCGTTGTTACCACCAACACCAACCAAACCACATTCAACCGTTCCCGTAGAATCGTAAATCACCATCGAATCTTCATAGCCATGTAAGCCACGGCCACGCATAGGTGACAGACGGAAGTTAAAGACTTTCGCCATGAACTCATCAAACCTATCGGCTAAAACCTTACGGCATTTATTACGGTGTAACTCGATTGATTTCTCTATAGCTTCTGGTGAGTTAAGACGTCCTTTGACGGTTTGTTTCTTAAACTCAGGAAATTGCATGTTGATAAAGTCTTGTTCGTTCGAGCTGTCCAAGTGTCTAAGTGAACCGTACGAAAACGAAAAGGCTAGGTGATCCACTTGAACAGGACGAATCTCATCATGGAACTTATGAGGCTTTTTAGATGGCATGGAACACACCCTTAACCAAAAGCTCTTGGTAGTTCTCATCTGTGATTTCAACAACCTGAAATGACACCATGCCGTAGTGAGCTTCCATGAACTGGAAGAAATCACGCGGAGTCTTGAAGAAATTATGACCCCAAGGGAAATAGGCGTTGATACCGTGATTGGGTTCGTTGTCGAAGTAGATAGAATCCATGATTAACGTACCAAACTGTAGAACGCGCAGAACTGTTCGAGTTCTTGGTCGTTATCAAACGTGAAAGTGAAAGCGTCAGAGCAGCTAGCTTGAGAACTGGTAAACGACACAGTATGAAAAAGTTCTTCGCCAATAGTGCGTTGGCCAAACTCAAGTTCGCTAACTAAGAACTCGAAGTAGATTTCTAATGGTGAATTATGAAGAGACACAGACGCGTGTGTGAAATCTGGGTAGTTAGAGAAGCTAACGTGTTCAGATTTCAAAACAGAGCTGTATTCAATAGATTCAATTTGGAACATAGAAGCCACCATAATTAATCAACCAAAGCAGGTTGAGTTGCGATATGTGGCAATCCTAGTTGCGACCAATGGCAATTACAAGATGCGATTTATGGCAACTTTGCAGCTACAATGAACAAAATGGAGGTGCCAAATGTACTCATCAGAATTAATTAATGCCTACAAAAAGGCGAAAAATTACATACAAGACAAGCAAGTTGCACACGACTTGAACCTTGATCCACCGAAGATAAGTAAAATTAGAAAAGGTGTTCGCCAACTTACTGATTCAGAAGCAGTTTTCTTGGCTGAGAACTCAGGTATTGACCCTGAGATTGCATTGCTTGGTTGTCACGCTGACCGCAACGAAAATCCAGAGATTAAACAGATGTGGGAACACATTGCAAAAAAGTACAACGGGCTAGGATTAAAAGCGATTTCAATGACTTGCGCGGGATTAGCACTGATGGCAGCCACCCCAAATAAAGCACTAGCTCAGTGCGTATTATGTATATTATGTTAAATGGTGTTTGGTGTTTATAAGGCAGGTATCTTTGTGCGATGCCCTGCCTCTTGTTTATCTACCAAATCGATGTTCTATTTAACAGTAAGGCTATTTACCATAAAATACCTAATAAACATATTTCCTAATCTTCGATTAAGAATACGTTTATTAGACTTCAAGCATTAATCGATCAATTGCTTCTGTGATCTCTTTAGTTCTTACTGGCTTGGTCACGAAATCATTCATGCCGACATCTAAGCACGAACATTTGTCTTCTACTGATGTGTGTGCTGTTAGCGCAACGATTGGTGTTTTGATGTTTGCGTCTCTCATGTATTTGGTTGTGGTTAATCCATCCATGACCGGCATCGACACATCCATTAAGATAATGTCTATTGATTCGTTGCCTCTTTCAATAAAGCCAATCGCTTCTTCACCATTACTTGCGATGAAAACCTCGTGGCCTTGTCTTGTAAGGATTAACTTTATCACCATTTGATTCGTTGGATTGTCTTCGACAACTAACACGGAATAACGGCTTCTTAACTCTCGTGAAGATTCGTCTTCTTTGTTAGCCAGATTATTCGTAACTCTAGTAAGCACTGGCAACTGTACTTCGAATTTGGAGCCTTTTCCAGGCTCACTCTTTACCGATATGCGCCCGCGCATCAGTTCAACCAGTCTTTTAGTGATGGCCAAGCCTAAACCTGTGCCACCAAATCTGCGTGTGATTGTGCTATCAGCTTGCACAAATGGACTGAACAGCGACGAAAGTTGTTGCGAGCTAATGCCAATCCCTGTGTCTTCCACCGTTATATAGAAAGAGCTCTGCTGGTACTTTATAGAAACATGGACATGCCCACGCTCAGTGAACTTAATCGCGTTACCGATCAAATTAAATAGGATCTGTGCCAAGCGACTTGGGTCGATGTAATGAAGTTCACCTTCAGGGATATCGCTAGTTACTGTTAGCGGCAAACCTTTATCGTCTGCTGTCTTCTTTTGTTCAGACAATACAAAAGTTACAGTGTCTCTTACGTTGCTCCATTGAGGAGCCAACGAGAAACACCCAGATTCAATCTTAGAAAAATCCAATACGTCACTGATAATTGCCAGCAATAGCTCAGATGATGTGCTCATATTAAGCAGTATAGACTGTTGTTCTTCGTTCAATGATGTGGATTTTAGGGTGTCTATTAGGCCAATTATGGCATTTAGCGGTGTTCTTAATTCATGACTCATCATCGCGAGGAATTCAGACTTGGCCTTGTTGGCTCTTTCTGCGTCTTTTCTTGCTGTGACAAGCTCTGCGGTACGTTCTCGAACGGTTGCTTCAAGCTTTTCTTTGTTCTCAATATCGAAAACAGCACGCTCTATCAACGGTCGAAAACGGTTTAGTGTGGCCTTAGTTTCAATACTAAAGTGCTTGGTATTCGAGTGGATAAAGATGATGACGGATTGTGTTAGTCCGCTATCGATACCAGTAATTAGAACAGAGTTGATTTGATCGAGGATAATGGGATGTAAGGAATTGAATTCACCCAGAGACTTGGGTTCAAAAAGGATGGCGCATTCTCCATTGATCACTCGAGATAACTTGCCACAATCACTCCAATTCATCTGTTCGAAGACTTTGTTATTGCTTAGCAGGGTTTTGAAACTGCCTTCGTTCCCTACCCTTGATACCACGATAAAGTCATCAAACTTAATGTATTTTTTGAGCACGAACTCGAGACTGGAGAATATCTCAGATATGTTACTTGCCTTACTGATCGCAGAGATGGTTGATAAGATCACCCTGTTCTCTTCAGCCAGCTTTCGCTCACGGGCTTTTAGTTTTTGCAGTTCAATACGTGCTTCTTGCAGCGCTTCTTGACCTTCAGAACCCATTACTTTTTCAACCTATAAAACGTTGCAGACGATACCATTAAATTCCCGTGTGCATTCTCGCCACCAGAGAGCCTGCCTTGTTCACCAAACGTAAACGGACATATGTATGGGAGCCCATTAAGTGCTTGATTTATTTGGTCACAAACCTCATCCATATCTTGTTTAAGGTTCAACATTGGGCCTGCACAAAAGATATTGATCGCCCCTAGTTTCTCTTCAAGATCCATGTCGTTGTAGTATGAGGAGTGAATGATATTCGCGGCGCGGCTAATCAACTGCTGCTTAGACCCTTGCATCAGGTAGATGGTGTCGCCTTCACTGATGTCTGTGAACAGCTCAATCCCATTACACTCCGTCTCTCTGATCGAATGAGACAATTTGAAATATGGGTAATCGTAAGAAGAGCCGACTTTCCTGCCTAATGGGTAGACTGACGACTTTTCGAATATGTAGCCATCATCACTGCCATCTAAGTGGAAATTAGTCCATTCGTTGTAAACGGTGACGGCTGGCCTGTGGTCTATCTCCAACAAAATTCGGTTTCTTACTTTGGTCACGGTGCCTGAATACCGCGTAGGCGTATGACCCGCGCTGAAAGAGGAATAGATGGACTGAGACGCAAACACTACCGTTAAAGACACACCATTTATAGACAGCGACTCTTCGGTGAAGATACTCCAATTTCCGGAAACCTGGTTGTCTGCAGCACTGCCACCAATAATTGGCACTTCAGTACCAAATTTCTTATCGATAGCCGCCATCACCTTTTCTTCGTTACCCGGTGTGGAATGCAGCAAGATAAGATCAGGAATTTCACCTTCTCGGTTGGCGTTCTTGAGTGCTTTGTCTATCGCGCTGAAGGTACTGCGGTCTATGGAGTCGCTGAAATGTTCGATTCCCGTACCATAGGCGTTGATCCCCGAGTCATAAATAATGAGGACGCCAATGACTGGACCAGAATGAAAACCAGTTTCGGTCATAATGCCGTGACAAGTAGTACAGCCATGTATGGGAGTGTTCGGGAGAGCATCTACGAAATATCTCTGCACAGCGAGTGTCGAATACTCTTCTGTGCAGTAGCAAATAAGACAAGCAATATCGTCAGGGTTTTCCACCCCGCTGAGCAACTCATCTACTGCGATTTTATCGTCTAGGGAGTAAGAGACTTTTGATAGAAATTTCATAGATTCTGGGTAACTTTATTAATGCTCTCTTTATAACACTTTAATGCATTGTGTTTCACTGATTTGGTACATGTTTCTATCAAAAGAACCGAGGTGTGCCCCAGTTTCTCTCTGTTACTCCTTAGAAAGGTTTACAGAAAACGTGCTCACCTGTTGTGGAAATGTAACCGTTATTGAGGAGGTCTTATCACTAGTTTGTAACAGCCAATTTGATGGTCCTTTTTCTTCCAGAATTCCGCTTTCATTATAGCTAATGATAAATTTGCCAGTTTTAGATGTTTCGATCGAATACCCTAGGTTATTGCTTGAAACTGAAACATTATGATTATCAATACCAAATTTACAAGGTTTTGAAACTATACAGTTTATTGTTTCGTTATTATCGTATGTTACTGTTCTCCAAGTAAATGCAGCTATTAAAATAACCAACATGACGATAATTTGAACAAGCCTGCCTTTTGTTAGCTTTTGTGCCGCCATTATAATCTTTACTCCTTGTTACAAAGTTCAAAGTTTTTAAATAAAAATCCAATTCCAGACCAAGCGTAAGGTTACTACTCTGTCATTGATTTGTTAATTCAAGTATAGTGTCGCGTTGAAAATGCCACTTTTTTTTAAAATCAGCAAGTGGAAATAAAGCCCTGAATAGGCTGAATTTCCTTTTCTAATTTGGGTGGCATTACGACGTGAGTCGTGTTGGAAGTAAAGTGTAGTAAATAAGAAATTGGAAGCATGCAAATGAGCCAAGAAAAGCAGCTTGAACAAAACTACAACTATACGGTCGTCCGTCAATTTACCCTAGTTACAATTTTGTGGGGTATTGTCGGTATGGGCGTTGGTGTTTTGATTGCCGCTCAATTAGTTTGGCCACAGCTAAACTTTGATACGCCGTGGTTGACGTACAGTCGTTTACGTCCCCTGCATACTAATGCGGTTATTTTTGCGTTCGGTACAAGTGCGCTGTTTGCAACATCATATTATGTTGTACAACGTACCTGTCAGACGCGTCTCTTTGGTGGCCCTCTCGTAGCCTTTACCTTTTGGGGTTGGCAAGCGATTATCCTGTCCGCTGCAATTACTTTACCGTTAGGTTTAACCTCTGGTAAAGAATACGCAGAACTTGAATGGCCAATCGATATTGCTATTACTCTTGTGTGGGTAGCTTATGCGGTCGTGTTCTTCGGAACCATGATTAAACGTAAGACATCGCACATTTACGTAGCAAACTGGTTCTTCGGAGCCTTCATTATCACGGTTGCCGTGTTGCACATCGTTAACAGCCTAGCTGTTCCTGTCTCTGCGTTTAAATCGTACTCGATTTATTCCGGAGCGATCGATGCAATGGTGCAATGGTGGTACGGACACAATGCGGTAGGCTTCCTATTGACAGCTGGTTTCCTAGGCATGATGTACTACTTCGTTCCTAAACAAGCTGGTCGCCCTGTTTACTCTTACCGTTTGTCGATTGTTCACTTCTGGGCTCTCGTGTCTCTGTATATCTGGGCTGGTCCTCACCACCTACACTACACTGCACTTCCTGACTGGACTCAATCTCTAGGTATGGTTATGTCTTTGGTTCTGTTTGCTCCATCTTGGGGTGGCATGATCAACGGTATTATGACTCTATCTGGTGCGTGGCATAAGCTTCGCTACGACCCAATCCTACGTTTCCTAATCGTTTCTCTATCATTCTACGGCATGTCGACTTTCGAAGGCCCAATGATGGCAATCAAAACGGTTAACGCACTATCTCACTACACGGACTGGACTATCGGTCACGTTCACTCTGGTGCGTTAGGTTGGGTTGCAATGGTTTCTATCGGTTCGGTTTACCACTTAGTTCCTAAACTATTTGGTCAAGAGCGTATGTACTCTGTATCCCTAATCAATGTTCACTTCTGGTTAGCAACGATTGGTACGGTTTTCTACATTGTAGCAATGTGGATCTCTGGCGTGATGCAAGGTCTGATGTGGCGTGCAGTTAACTCTGACGGTACATTAACTTACAGCTTCGTTGAATCTGTAGAAGCGTCTTACCCGTTCTACTTTGTACGTTTCTTAGGTGGTTTCATCTTCCTATCTGGTATGTTCTTAATGGCATACAACACGTACAAAACTGTTTCTGCACCTAAAGATAGCCTTAAAGCTATCCCTCAACCGGCTTAAGGAGATTTAGAATGAGCTCAAATTCAAATAATCGCCATGAGTTGGTAGAGAAGAATGTTGGCCTACTAGCGATTCTTATCGTTATTGCTATCAGTTTTGGTGCTTTAGTAGAAATTACCCCGCTTATTTTCCAAAAGCAGACTACTGAACCTGTAGAAAACCTACGTGTTTACTCTGCTCTGGAAATGGAAGGTCGTGATATCTACATTCGCGAAGGTTGTAACGTATGTCACAGCCAAATGATTCGTCCTTTCCGCTCTGAAACTGAACGTTACGGTCACTACTCTGTAGCTGGCGAAAGTGTTTGGGAACACCCATTCCTATGGGGTTCTAAGCGTACTGGTCCTGATCTAGCGCGTGTTGGTGATCGTTACTCTGATGAGTGGCACCGTGTTCACCTTATCGACCCTCGCGAACTTGTTCCTGAATCAAACATGCCTGGTTTCCCATGGCTTGCTGAGAATGTACTTGATGGCAAATTGACTAAACAGAAGCTTGAAATCTTCCGTAATCAATTTGGTGTTCCTTACACAGACGAACAAATTGCTAACGCTAAACAAGATGTTGAAGGAAAAACAGAGATGGATGCAATCATCGCTTACCTTCAATCGCTTGGCCACGCAATGAAATAAGGAATAATTATGGACATTATTACATTTCAAAGTGTTTGGACTGTTACTGTTTTTGCTTGTTTCATCGGCATCGTTTGGTGGGCTTTCGGTAAAAATCGTAAGTCGCGCTTCGACGAAGATGCAAACCTAGTGTTCGCTGATGAAGCACCTGCGAAAGATAAAAATCAAGGAGTGACGAAGTAATGAGTACATTCTGGAGTATTTGGGTAACAGTAATCACAATCGGTACATTGATTGGCTGTGCAGCCTTACTTCGTTGGTGTTCCAACGATAAAACAGGTGTAGAAGAAGGTCAGGATATGGGCCATGAATACGATGGTATTCGTGAGCTTAATAACCCGCTACCTAAATGGTGGACATACCTTTTCGTTAGCACAATTGTGTTTGCAGCTGTTTATCTAGCTCTATACCCAGGCCTTGGCAACTTTAAAGGTCTACTAGGTTGGACGAGTTCAAACCAAACAGTTCGTAGCGTAGAAGAGTCTCGCTCTGCAATCGCTGCTGCGCAAGCAAACAAACAGTTAGACGCATACGCGAAAGAACTTGATGATGCTGACACCTACTTTGGTGAAGCTTTCAGAAAGCTAGCTCACGACGAAAACGGTCTACGTTCTGTCCCTGACATTGCATCAGATGCCGATGCAATCAAAGTGGGCCAACGTTTGTTCCTACAAAACTGTTCTCAGTGTCACGGCTCTGATGCACGTGGTCAGAAAGGTTTCCCGAACCTAACTGATGACGCATGGCTATATGGTGGTGAACCACAAGCTATCGTTACTACCATCATGCATGGTCGTGTCGGTCAAATGCCAGGTTGGAAAGACGCTCTTGGCGAAGAAGGCGTAAAAGAAGTAGTTAGCTACACGCTTAGCCTTTCTGGTCGTAGCGTAAACGCACGTGAAGCAGAGGCTGGTAAAGCGCGCTTTGTAGTGTGTGCAGCCTGTCACGGTACTGATGGTAAGGGTAACCCTGCTGTTGGCGCCCCTGACCTGACTGACCGCGACTGGCTATTCGGCGATTCTCGCGCTGATGTGACGGAAACAGTCATGTACGGACGTTCTGGTGTAATGCCGGCTTGGAAGGACATCCTCGGTGAGGATAAGGTTCAGCTCGTCTCTGCCTACGTCTGGAGCCTCAGCAACTCAGATAAAGAGTAACATAATAATAACAGCCCCTTCTTAAGGGGCTGTCTTTCTTTTACAGTTATAACCTTAAGTGTTTGTAAAAATTAGTTTTATTTCATTGTATATATTGAGAATAATAATATGGAACAACCTTGGTATAAGCAGTTTTGGCCGTGGTTTTTGATCTTCCTAACCGTTGGCGTTTCTATGCTAACATTGGTTCGAGTCGCGATACTTACCAACCATTCAGTTAACGTTGTCACTGAAGATTACTATAAAAAAGGTAAAGGTATTAATGTCGACATTTCGAAAGTAAATGTTGCTAAAGAGCTTGGCTTATCAGCTTCAGTTAGCGAGAAAGGTAACTCAGTTATCATTACTCTCGACAAAGGCAAACTAGACCACTTCCCTGCTATTAGCGCAATGTTCGTGCACCGAACGCTGCCTGACCGTGATTTTACTCAGCTACTGACCGCTGATGCGAGAGGCAACTACACGTTGACTCTGGATCATGAAATGCAAGGTCCATGGTTTATCGAGCTTTCTCCGCATGATTCTGAATGGTTAGTGCAAGGTCGCATGAACTTCCCTATTGATACTCCTACTCAACTAACGAACTAAATCTTATGTGTGAATCCTGTTATCACTGCGGTGAAGATGTACCAGCGGAAACGGATTTTAAAGTAGAAATCTTAGGATCGGTGCGACCTATGTGTTGTCCGGGTTGCGAAACCGTAGCCCAGACAATCGTTGATAGCGGTCTGGTCTCTTACTACCAATATCGTACCGCTCCAGCTGAAAAAGCGGATCTCGTGCCAGAGCAACTTCTGGCACTCAGTCATTACGACAACGAAGATGTTCAATTGGAGTTCGTCCGTAACTCTGAAAATACCTCTGAAGTGACATTGTCACTAGAAGGTGTCTCTTGTGCTGCTTGTGCATGGCTTATTGAGAAGCAAGTCTCTTCAAAGTTAGGGGTTGTTAGTATTCGTGTTAATACCACGACTAACCGCGCCCTGCTCAGTTGGGACAACACTCAGACGAAACTGAGCGAGCTGTTGTCTGCAATCCATACCTTAGGCTACAAAGCCGCACCTTTTGAGGCTGATCAACAAGAAGCCGCCTATCATCGATCGATGAAGAATTATCTCTATCGTCTTGGTATTGCTGGTTTAGCAACCATGCAGGTCATGATGCTGGCTGTGGCGTTGTATCTTGAAGTCTTCGGTAACCTTGAGCCCGAATTCAAAAGCTACTTCCGTTGGGTGAGCTTAATCTTTGCAACACCGGTTCTGCTCTACTCTGCATTGCCTTTCTATATCAACGCGTGGCGTAGCCTCAAAGGTCGAACATTGGGTATGGATGTACCTGTGTCGATCGCTCTTTTGTTTGCCTACGTTGCAAGTTTGGTCGCAACGGTGACAGAGAAAGGTGAAGTATTCTTCGAATCTATCTCGATGTTTACCTTCTTCCTACTGCTTGGTCGTTTCCTTGAAATGCGCGCTCGTCGTAAAGCCGCCGCTGCTAGTGGTAACCTGCTTAAGCTCGTTCCTGCTATGGCAACAACGTTAGATGGCGAACAAGTTCCAGTCAAAACCTTAAAAGTTGGCGACCAAATTCGCGTTCTACCGGGTGAGCACATTCCTGCCGATGGCAAAGTATTGTCTGGCAGAGTTCATATCGATGAATCGATGCTGACTGGCGAATCTATCCATGTGGTCAAAAACGAAGGCGATACTGTCTACGCTGGTACATTGAATGGTGACGAGTCGTTTGAACTGGAAGTGATGACATCAAAAGCGGATTCGGTGATTTCCAACATCGTTCGCCTGCAAGACGAAGCGCAACTGTCTAAACCTCGCATTGCAGAAATTGCTGATGTTGTGGCTCGATACTTTGTTGCGGTTATCTTAATCATCTCATTCGGCACTTGGTTTTACTGGCACCAAACACGACCAGAAGACGCTTTCTGGATCATGCTTTCGGTATTGGTCGCAACGTGTCCTTGTGCTCTGTCACTGGCAACACCGACGGCGATTACTTGTTCAACGTCTCGCATGGGTAACTTCGGTATTTTGCTGCGCAAAGGCCACGTATTCGAAACCTTGTGCAAAGTGAATCACTTGATCATCGATAAAACAGGTACATTGACTGAGGGTGATATTCGTATCAGCCAAGTTGAAACCTTCGCTGAACTTGATAAAGACACTTGTCTCAAAGTAGCGGCGAGCCTGGAACAACACGCTAACCACCCTATCGCTAAAGCGTTCAAGACTCATCTTTCTGATGAGATCGAAGTAGAGTCAGTTAATAACGTGATTGGTTCAGGTATCACTGGTGAGTGGAATGGCCAAGAAGTTGCGATTGGTAGTAGTGAATTCATTCTAGGTGAAGCTCAACCATCGGAAAGCAACGGCATTTACTTGTCGATGGCGGGTCGTCATATCGCTACATTTACTTATGAAGATCCAATCCGTAAAGAAAGCATCGAGTTTATTAAGCAATTTAAAGAAGCGGGCATCAAAACAACTCTGCTTACTGGCGATTCTTTGATTAACGCGAAGCCTGTTGCTGAAGAGATTGGTATTACTGATATTGTTGCTAACGCGAAACCTGAAGATAAACTTGCTTACCTGAACTCTCGAGATGCAAGTGACATTACCATGATGGTTGGCGATGGCATTAACGATGCCCCTATTCTTGCAGGTGCCCACCTTTCTGTCGCTATGGGCGGCGGTACCGATGTGGCGAAAGCTTCTGCGGATATGGTGTTACTGGGTGATAAGCTCGATAGATTACTTAAGTCGCGTACTTTGGCGTTAAAAACACGTAAGATAATTCGTGAAAACCTAGCTTGGTCATTAGGATATAACTTACTTATCCTTCCATTGGCTGTCGCGGGTTTGGTTGCTCCATACATTGCCGTTGTGGGCATGTCTGCCAGCTCTATTATTGTTGTGTCTAACTCGTTAAGGCTTTTAAAAGAGCAAGGTAAATAATGGAAAGTTTATACATCCTGATCCCCATTGCGATTGTACTGGTGTGCATCGCTGTTGGTATTTTTCTATGGGCGGTGAAGAGCGAACAGTTTGAAGACCTAGAACGTCAAGGTCACAATATACTGTTTGATGAAGACGAAAAGGCTCACAACCATTCTGATAGTAAACCTGTCAAGAATGAGAAAGCTAACAGCGAAAGCCAAACTAACGTAGACAAAAAGAACGATGACGCCTGATTGGATCGGAGCCTTTGTTGTTGGATTGATCGGCGCAGGCCATTGCATGGGAATGTGTGGTGGTATTGCGTCGCTTCTTTCGATTGGCAACAGTAAACCTTCCCCTGTTATTCCCCTACTTTATAACCTAGGGCGCTTGCTAAGTTATGCCGTGATTGGTGGTGTGATTGGCGGTGCAATCTCTTCGATAGGTCAGCTAAGCGATTTTAACGCTCTGCTAGGTTGGCTGCGATTATTTGCAGCTGGCTTTATGATCGTCTTAGGTTTGTATATCGGTAAATGGTGGTTCGGCTTGTTGTTCTTTGAAAAAGTCGGGCAGAAACTATGGCGCTATATCTCTCCTTTAGGTAAATCATTTCTACCCTTGAAGCACCCTAGCCATGCTTTGCCGTTTGGCTTTATTTGGGGTTGGCTACCATGTGGCTTAGTTTACTCAATGCTTACGTGGGCGGCCGTATCAGGAAGTTGGTACAACGGTGCAGGTATTATGCTTGCTTTCGGTTTAGGTACGCTTCCAGCAATGCTCACAGTAGGCATGGGCGCTAATTTCCTCAAAAAACTGCAACAAGCTGACTTATTTCGCCAATTAGGCGCAATTTTAATCCTCCTTTACGGTTTCTATACCGGATATATGGCATTGCAGCTCATTATTTATACCGTATAGGTAATCTTTAAATCCGGTTTTTTTACTACCCAACTGGATAAAGGAATGCTAAAATATTGACGTATATCAAATAGTGAAAGATTGTTATGATTTCTGAAAAGCCTGTGACGAAACGTGTTCAGTCTGGTGGCTGTGCGATCCATTGCCAGGATTGTAGTATTAGCCAGCTCTGTATTCCGTTTACTTTGAATGAATCTGAACTCGATCAACTTGATCAGATCATTGAGAGAAAAAAGCCTATTCAAAAAGGCCAAGAGTTATTTAAAGCCGGTGACGAGCTTAAATCTCTATATGCTATTCGCTCTGGAACGATCAAGAGCTACACGATTACTGAGCAAGGTGATGAGCAGATTACTGCGTTCCACCTAGCGGGCGATCTTGTTGGCTTCGATGCGATTACTGGTGACCAACACCCTAGTTTCGCACAAGCGCTAGAAACTTCTATGGTATGTGAAATCCCATATGAGATTCTTGATGACCTATCAGGAAAAATGCCTAAATTGCGTCAGCAAATTATGCGCCTGATGAGTAATGAGATTAAAGGTGACCAAGAAATGATTCTGCTTCTTTCTAAGAAGAACGCGGAAGAGCGCCTTGCTGCATTCCTTTACAACCTTTCTACTCGCTTCTCTCAACGTGGCTTCAGCCCGCGTGAGTTCCGCCTAACGATGACTCGTGGTGATATTGGTAACTACCTTGGTTTGACTGTTGAAACAATTAGCCGTCTTCTAGGCCGTTTCCAAAAAGCAGACATCTTGAGCGTTAAAGGCAAATATATCACTATCGAAGATCACGATGCGTTGATGGAACTTGCTGGCGTTTCAAAAGAATAGTCTAGATATCAATGATGTAGTTCAATAATGAGCTACATCATGTTTCTCTCTTAAAACCTCTTATATTTCTCTTAATCTCTCCATAACTACGCTACATTATTTATATGTTCGGTCTGAAAAGTAGGCTTAGTTATGAGTATCTATAACAAAATTTTAGTTGTCGCAGACATTAATCACGATGAGCAACCTGCTCTAGTTCGTGCTATCCAACTTGCTAAGAAAAGCACCTCAACAAGCCACATCACTTTCTTTTTGTCGATATACGACTTCTCGTATGAAATGACATCTATGCTCTCTATCGATGAAAGAGACGCAATGCGCAAAGGCGTAATTCATCAACGCGAAATTTGGATGAATAAAGTCGCAGAACCTTACCTAGATGATTCTATTGAATTTAATGTACAAGTGGTTTGGCACAACCGCCCATACGAAGCGATCATTGCCGAGGTTTACAGTGGTGAGCACGACATCTTAATCAAAGGCACGCGTAAGCACGATACCTTGGAATCTGTCATCTTTACTCCAACCGATTGGCATTTATTGAGAAAGTGCCCTAGCCCAGTGCTATTGGTTAAAAACGATTTCTGGCCAGATCACGCGAAGATTTTTGCTTCAGTTCATGTAGGTTCTGAAACAGAAGCTCATTTAGAGCTTAACGATACGATGGTCGACAGATTGCTAGAGATCACCGGTCGTTTGGATGCGGAACCGTTCTTGGTGAATGCCTACCCTGTGACACCTGCGAATATTACCATTGAACTGCCAGAGTTTGATCCAACGTCTTATACCGATGCGGTTCGTGGCCATCACTTAACGGCAATGAAAGCATTGCGCCAGAAGCACGGTATGTGTGAAGAACAAACTGTGGTTGAACAAGGCTTGCCAGAAGATGTTATTCCTCGCGTCGCTTCTGAAAATAACGCTGCGATGGTGATTCTGGGTACAACGGGTCGTACTGGCTTGTCTGCCGTGTTTATTGGTAATACCGCGGAACATGTTATCGATAAGATTAACTGTGATGTGTTGGCTCTTAAACCGTCTGGTTACGTCAGCCCACTAGACCCTAACCTTTCGAAAGGTTAGGTCAGGGATAGTTTAACTTATAAAAAAACGCCTCAAGCATTGCTTGAGGCGTTTTTGTTTGTCTGTTGTAGGCGCATCTATTGCTCTACAACGATTATTCTTATTATACGTTCGTTACGTCGATGAACATTGACTCATCGATGTTAGAAGATGAAATTTCAGCTTCTTCGAATTCGTACGCTTTGCGGTCTTCACTACGGTCTAGTGGAAGGTTCACGAAGTCAAACAGCTCGCGGTCAGCCAGTTGGCTTGGACTTACGTTCTGGATTGACTTGAAGATCTTCTCAACACGACCTGGCGTTTTCTTATCCCAATCAATTAGCATCGCTTTAATGTTCTGACGCTGTAGATTCTCTTGAGAGCCACATAGGTTACAAGGAATGATTGGGAACTCTTTATGTTCTGCGTATTTGATTAGGTCCGTTTCACGACAGTAAGTCAGTGGACGAATAACAACGTTACGACCATCATCTGAACGAAGCTTTGGTGGCATAGCCTTTAAGCGCGCACCGTGGAACATGTTTAGGAACATGGTCTCAACGATGTCGTCTAGGTGGTGACCCAGAGCGATCTTAGTTGCACCAATCTTCTCTGCGAATGAGTACAAAGTTCCACGACGAAGACGAGAACATAGGCCACACGTTGTTTTACCTTCTGGCACTTTCTCTTTAACCACTGAATACGTGTCTTTATCTACGATGTAGTAAGGAATGTTCAGCGTTTCAAAGTACTCAGGAAGAATGTGTTCAGGAAACCCAGGTTGTTTTTGATCTAGGTTTACTGCCACAACATCAAATTTGATTGGTGCTGCTTCACGTAAACGTAGCAAAATATCTAACATCGCAAATGAATCTTTACCGCCACTAATACATGCCATTACTACGTCATTCTCTTCGATCATGTTGTAGTCGATGATGGCATTTCCAACATTTCTTCTCAGACGTTTCTGAAGTTTGTTGAATTCAAGTGTTTCTTTTCTATTATCGTTTTGGTTCATTGCGACTCTCACACCGTCGTATTACCGACTGTAGATTGCTAGTGGGACTGTTTTAGGGCGTGGATTATACGGATTTTTATTTAATGTTGAAATAGTAACGGCAGGATAAACAAGCTGAGTAATAGAAAGATTCTGCTTTTATTGTTCGATAAGCTCCCTAGCTGGTAGAGAAACGCGGTTTCACATGCTCTCGGTTGGTATCGCAGATAAAGAAAAGCAGCCTGATCTAATTCGATGAGGCTGCTTTAAGATATGTCGTAAAAGCTTAGGGGAATGATTCCGCTAAGCTTTTACTTCACTAACAATGATTCCGTTAAAAACTATTGCGCGGGAATGTACGGCAATACGCGAACTGTTGGTTCTGGTAACGTGATGCTGTCACTTCCATGAAGTTCTTCTAAGGTGAATTTCGCTCGCCCTTCTTTGATTGGTAGTTGCTTACCATTTGAAAGCTCGATGTTGCCTTCCAGCTTATTAGCGAACTCTAGCGTTAACCCTTGGATATCTGGCGTGAACCAACCAGAGAACATGCCGCTGACGTCTTCAAGCATCGCCTGCATCTGTGGCAATAGATTTTCTATCTGTGTAACTTCAACAGTTCCAACTAAAGGCTCTTGAGTCATCACGACCAAAGAATACGCACATTCTTGTTCTTGAGTTTGTACAAAGATAAGAGGGTTTGCTGAGCGTAGGTTTTGATCTACCGGTAGAAGCAGTTCATTGGCCGGAGAGACTTTTAGCTCTTCGTAGTGCTCTTCTTTTTCCATCCAAGCTTTGCTGATGTGACAGGTTTGCTGAGCTTGTTGATCAACAAAGAAGACCGCAACTTTGACATCATCATGCCCTTCTTTGGTGTTGTTTTTCAGCTGAGTATAAAGCTTAGAATACGTGAACATGTATTCTTGCGCTGTAGCAGGAAGAGAAACCCCAAGGCTTAATGAGGCTAATAAAGCGAGTGCTGTCTTTTTCATTATTATAATCTTGTCGAAGTTGAGCGTTTATAAATAGAAAGAGCAGCCAATGAGCTGCTCTTTTTGTGATATTACTGGTATAAGCCGACTATCGAAGGCAACCAAGTTGGTATCAAAATGAGTTACTTTTTCCAGTATACCTCGTTGTGACGGATCATAGCTTGTAAATCAGTCACATAGTCGGAACCTCGCTCAGAATATTTTAACAAGCCATTGGTGAGCTCTGTCGCCGTTGCGGTTGTTAAAAGATCATCACCTTGCGCATCAAGTTTTGCACGAATCACTCTTAGATCGGCGTAAGCACGATTACGATTAAGGTTCATGAAATACCGATGTACGGATTCTTGGCTTGAAGAGAATGTTGCGACTTCATGCGAGCTACCTTCGTTACGTTGTAGCGGAACAAGGCCACAACCTTTGGTGTAACACCAGTGTCCAAAATAGTTATTTGCTTTAGTGGCGAAACGAGATGTACCCCAAGCTGATTCATTGGCCGCCTGAGTTAACACAAGCGCTTCAGGTAGCACGTTTACACGATTCAACATTTCTTTCAGCCAAGCGTCATCTAAGCCCGATGAAGGTACAGGCAGGCTATACAGCTTCCCTAGTCTCTTTGCGTATGACGCGTCTTCAGAGTCAACATTGTTCAACCCCGTCTCTGAAAGCTTGGTTAGAAACGCACGTTCTTTGGTGATTCGCTTGTTTTCGATGTTGATACTTGGGCGAAGATAAGAAAAGAAGGTGTCTTTCTTTTTATTTACATCTTCAATCGCTGCGAAATCTGGCTTATCAGAAGAGACGGTCAAGTCACCAAAGTTTTGCTCTGAGTCTGAAGCCTTTTGCCCCGCTCGCCTGCGCTCTTCTTCTTGTTGGTAAAGCATTGGGCCAACTAACGAGATCGAGCCAACTAAGGCTAATGCTGTCACTTTTAGCGCAAGTGATTTACTTGCGCTTAATTTAGAGTTGTTATGCATCGAATACCTGTGGGTCTTTATTGTTGCTACCGTTGTGGTCGTCGTCGCTCTTTGGTCTGTCTGACGCGATCAGTTTGAGTTTAATGCCAAACATCTCGCGGTAAAGAATCCCTTTCACGTGGAAGAAGAAAGGTAAAACGAAGATAAGGCCAATGCCGTACATCATTGCCGCGACGATGAACATCAGCATTACTAATAGGTAGATAGAAGCAACGGTGAAGATTTTTTTGTTGACAGCACGCAGAGAAAGCAGCAGCGATTGCATTGGCGGCACTTTCTTATCACAAATCAGCAGAATCGAATGGCTGAACGCCAGTGAGAAGTAGATAGACAAGAACGGCAGAATCATACCTGCGATGCCTTGCAGCATTAGGCTAAACAAAGTCACTAGAATAACCGGAACCGTAAACTGCAAACCTTTACCGATGTGGCGTACTTTGGTTTGTAGGCCAGCGGCGTGACTCATTGCCATTAAACAGATACCCGCATAGATAGGCGCACTGATCACTTCATAGCTAAAGTTCGCGATAAAAATCGATTCAACGATTTGTGGCGTAAACGACTCTGGGTCGATAACTGCATCTAAGATAACCGCGGGATCACCAAGCTGTAGTTTTAGTGCGATATAAAAGATAGCGAGCTGCACAAACATCAAAGCAATAATCGCTGGGGAAAACGAAAGAAAGTGACTTATCGTATGTTTCCAAGCTTCTTGGAATACAGCCGTTGCTTTGAGCTCATAATCGCCAGAAAGTGCACGGTTGATACTACCGCCCAAATTAAAATCTTTTTCGATGTCGTTGTTCATATTGATACCTAGGTGTGCCGATTAAGCGAAGCCACCTAACTTATTGATAAAAAATTACCTTCATTATACTCATATGTCGGATACAAACTAAAATATGAATCTGTAACAAGGCTTGCTTTTGCGTCTTGATGGTTAATAATTAGACACTTGTTAGGGTGTAAACCCAGTAAATAACAGTATGGTAAAGGATGTTTACTTTTACCTGCGAAATTTTTTATCTTCGAAAGGTAAAAAATGCTTTGAATTCACGTTTTTGGTGATTATGATGCGCGCCTTAAAGGTGTATAGCAACAGGTCTCAAATAGAACCAAGGTGGAGAAAAACAGACGTTGAACGCTAAAAAATCAGTAGGAAAGCCAGTAGTACAGCTAACTGGCATCAGTAAAAGTTTCGATGGTAAGGAAGTCATCGGCAATCTGGATTTAAACGTAAATCATGGTGAGTTTCTCACGATTTTAGGCCCATCAGGTTGTGGTAAAACAACCGTGCTAAGAATGATTGCGGGTTTTGAAACGGCAGATAGTGGTCAAATACTATTAGCTGAACAAAACGTAACCCAAGTTCCTGCTGAACAAAGGCATGTAAACACTGTATTCCAAAGCTATGCCCTATTCCCGCATATGACCGTTTTCGACAATGTGGCATTTGGCTTACGCATGCAGAAAGTTCCAAACAGCGAGATTGAACCTCGTGTAATGGATGCTTTGAAAATGGTGCGCCTAGAACAAATGGCACAACGAAAGCCACACCAGCTATCTGGTGGCCAACAGCAACGTATCGCAATCGCTCGTGCTGTCGTTAATAAGCCTAAAGTTCTTTTGTTGGATGAATCTCTATCTGCTCTGGATTACAAACTACGTAAACAGATGCAAATCGAGCTGAAACAATTACAACGCCAACTTGGTATCACGTTCATTTTTGTAACGCATGACCAAGAAGAGGCGCTGTCTATGTCTGACCGTATTATTGTTATGCGTGATGGCGTGATTGAACAAGACGGAACACCAAGAGAGATCTACGAAGAGCCTAAGAACCTATTTGTAGCGCGTTTCATTGGTGAAATTAACGTATTCGAAGCGACAGCGAAATCTCGTCAAGATGAAAAACGCATTGTTGCGACAATCGAAGGTGAAGAGTCCATTATCTATCACGATAAAGACGTAACACCGGGTCAAAAACTGCAAGTATTGCTTCGCCCTGAAGATCTTCGAATCGAAGAAATTAAAGAGTCAGAGCAACGCGGTATTGTTGGCCACATTGTCGAGCGAACCTATAAAGGCATGACATTAGATTCAGTCGTAGAACTTGAATCTGGTATGCGTGTCATGGTTAGCGAATTCTTCAACGAAGATGACCCTGATGTTGATCACTCACTGGGCCAAAAAGTTGCAGTAACTTGGGTTGAGAGCTGGGAAGTGGTATTAGAAGATGAGCAAGAAGTTTAATTTACAAAACGCAATTGTTGCTTTAATCACAGGTTGGTTAGTGTTGTTCGTGATGATTCCAAACATTATGATCATTGGTACTAGCTTCTTAACTCGTGATGAAGCGAACTTGATCGAGATGACCTTCACTCTCGATAACTACGTGCGTTTGGCTGACCCGCTGTATTTTAAAGTGTTGATGCACTCTTTCTATATGGCAATTGTCGCAACCCTACTTTGTTTGATTATTGGTTACCCATTCGCTTACATCGTGGCAAAAATGCCGGCGAAGTGGCGTCCAATCATGTTGTTCCTAGTGATAGTACCATTCTGGACGAACTCTTTGATTCGTACATACGGATTAAAAATTGTACTGGGTACGCAAGGTGTCTTGAACAAAAGCTTGTTAGCGTTAGATATCATTGATAAACCGCTACGTATCATGTACTCAGAAACCGCAGTAATGATCGGTTTAGTGTACATCCTACTTCCGTTTATGATTCTGCCGCTGTATTCAGCGATTGAAAAACTGGACGATACGTATTTAGAAGCGGCTAAAGATTTAGGTGCGAACAAACTGCAAACGCTATTGAAAGTGGTACTACCACTAACAATGCCGGGCATTATTGGCGGCTGTTTGTTAGTGCTACTGCCAGCGTTAGGTATGTTCTACATCTCTGACCTATTAGGCGGAGCTAAGAACCTATTGATTGGTAACGTGATTAAGAGCCAAGTGCTCAACGCTCGAGACTGGCCGTTTGGCGCAGCGACGAGTATCGCACTGACCATGGCAATGGCTGTGATGCTGTATGCCTACTACCGAGCAGGTAAGCTATTGAACAAGAAAGTGGAGCTAGACTAATGGGGCGCACAGTTAAGTTCAGCTTTATGGCGCTGGTATACGCCTTTCTATACCTACCTATTATCGTATTGATCGCTAACTCGTTTAATGCCAATAAGTTTGGTATGAAATGGGGTGGCTTCACCACTAAATGGTATGACGCGCTTATTAACAACGACAGCCTAATGCAGGCTGCGTGGCACTCGATCAACGTAGCGGTGTTCTCAGCAACAGCCGCAACGATTGTCGGGAGCCTTACAGCAGTAGCCCTATTCCGTTACCAATTTAAAGGTAAAGGCATCGTAAATGGCATGCTGTTCATCGTAATGATGTCTCCAGATATCGTAATGGCGATTTCGCTTCTTGCGCTATTCTTGGTAATGGGTGTTCAACTTGGGTTCTTTACCCTACTTGCTGCTCACATTACCTTCTGTCTACCGTTTGTTGTAGTAACGGTATACAGTCGCTTGAATGGCTTTGATGTGAAGATGCTAGAAGCAGCAAAAGACTTAGGTGCAAGTGAATGGACGATTCTAAAACAGATCATTCTGCCTCTTGCTAAGCCAGCGGTTGCTGCGGGTTGGTTATTGAGCTTCACTCTGTCTTTGGACGATGTAATCATTAGCTCTTTCGTAACCGGCCCAACGTATGAAATCTTACCACTGAAGATTTACTCAATGGTTAAAGTGGGTATCTCTCCTGAGGTAAACGCCCTAGCAACAGTGATGTTAGTGGTGTCGTTAATACTGGTGATCATTTCTCAGTCATTAGCGAGAGAAAAAATCAAGTAAGTCTCCTACTCTATATAGAGACTGGCTTGATTAAGAAGTTAAGAGACTTCAAGTTCAAAAAAAGTGTTAATCATAAACAGAATGGTAAATTGCCATTCTGTTTTTCTATCTACTGCCTTCGGGCAACGTTTAGTTTGGAGCTAACGTCAATGAAAAAATGGGCTACTCTATTAGCTGGTAGTGCATGTGCGCTTTCAATGTTATCTGCACCATCATTTGCAAAAGATAACAAAGAATTGGTATTCATGAATTGGGGACCTTACATCAACAGTGAGATTCTAGAACAGTTCACTGATGAAACTGGTATCAAGGTGATCTACTCGACTTACGAGTCGAACGAAACCCTGTACGCAAAGCTAAAAACACACAACAAAGGCTATGACCTAGTTGTGCCGTCGACTTACTTCGTATCTAAGATGCGTGACGAAGGTATGCTACAAAAGATCGACAAAACTAAGCTGAACAACTTCAAGAATCTAGATACTAACTATCTAGATAAGCCGTACGACCCAAGCAACGACTACTCTATTCCACACGTAGTTGCGATCACAGGTCTTGCTGTTAACACTGACATGTACGATCCAGAAGATTTCCAAAGCTGGGCTGATCTATGGAAGCCAGAGCTTGAAGGTCAACTGATGATGATGGACGACACTCGTGAAGTGTTCCACATCGCACTGCGTAAGTTAGGTTACTCTGGTAACACAACCAACGAAAAAGAGATCGACGAAGCGTACGCTGAGCTACAAAAGCTTATGCCAAACGTTCTAGTATTTAACTCAGACAACCCAGGCGCGCCTTACATGTCTGGTGAAGTGGGTCTTGGTATGCTGTGGAACGGTTCTGCTGCTGCAGCGCAAAACGAAGGTCTACCAATCAAACTGGTTTTCCCTAAAGAAGGCGGTATCGGTTGGGTTGATAACTTTGCGATTAGCTCTGGTGCGGTAAACGTAGAAGCAGCTCATAAGATGATTGATTTCCTACTTCGCCCTGAAATTGCTGAGCAAATTTCTCGTGACACAGGCTACCTAACGGCCGTTAAAGCGTCTAACGAGAAGTTCAAAGATAGCCCTGCGCTATTCCCATCGCAAGAAGACCTTGATCGTGTTGAATGGCAAGCTGCGGTTGGCGATAAGACAGTGAAGTACGAAGATTACTTCATGAAACTTAAAGCAGGTCAGTAATTTAGCTTATTATCTAACTGTGGCTAAGTAACCAGTTTACTTAACAGGTCAACGTAGATAATCAATAAGTTAAAAATAAGAATATCAATGAATAGGCAGCTTAGGCTGCCTATTTTATTATATCGCTGCTATAATATAGCGCGATTTTTCGAAATCCTTTACCTTGGGTTCACTACCCAGCTCCAAATCAAACAAATGAACGGAACAGTAATGAAAAAAACACTGTATACCGGCGCATTGTGTGCTGCTACTTTACTTTCTACACCCTCTTTCGCAGCTGACCAAGAACTGTATTTTTACAACTGGTCTGAATATATTCCAAATGAAGTACTAGAAGACTTCACAGAAGAGACGGGCATTAAAGTCTACTACTCAACTTATGAGTCTAACGAAAGCATGTACGCTAAGTTAAAAACTCAAGGTACGGGTTACGACTTAGTGGTTCCTTCTACTTACTTCGTTTCTAAGATGCGTAAAGAAGGCATGCTTCAAGAGCTTGATAAAACCAAGCTAAGCCACTTTGCAGATTTGGATCCAAATTACTTAGATAAGCCATTTGACCCAAATAACAACTACTCAATCCCATACATCTGGGGTGCGACGGGTATTGGTATCAACTCAGACATGCTAGACAAGTCTTCAGTTAAAAACTGGGGCGATCTGTGGGATACGCAGTGGGAAGGTCAACTGATGATGATGGATGACTCTCGTGAGGTTTTCCATATCGCTCTATCTAAACTGGGCTACTCTCCAAACACGACTAACCCTGAAGAAATCAAAGAAGCCTACGAAGAACTTCGTAAGCTAATGCCAAACGTATTGGTATTTAACTCAGATTTCCCAGCGAACCCTTACCTAGCAGGTGAAGTGTCTCTTGGTATGCTTTGGAATGGTTCTGCTTACATGGCACGCCAAGAAGGCGCAACGATTGACATTATCTGGCCAGAAAAAGGCGCTATCTTCTGGATGGACAGCCTAGCAATTCCAGCAGGCGCTAAGAACACTGAAGCGGCTCATAAGATGATCGACTTCCTTCTTCGCCCAGAGAACGCTGCGAAAATTGCTCTAGAGATCGGTTACCCGACACCAGTTAAAACCGCTTACCCTCTTCTTCCTAAAGAATTTGCTGAAGACAAGAACGTTTTCCCACCACAATCAGTGATGGATAACGGTGTGTGGCAAGATGAAGTTGGTGAAGCGAGCGTTATTTATGACGAGTACTTCCAAAAACTTAAAGTAAACAACTAAGTTATTGTTAGTTAAGAAGTTAAGTAAATAAAGCGGCGTAAGCCGCTTTATTTTTTCAGATTCAGAAACTGATGTGTGTTATTAAAGACAAGGCTTAGGCCGTTAAAGAACCTTTCTCTGTACATAATAACTCGCCAACCAGTTTAGGCACCTCGATACTCGCCTTGCCGTAGCGCTTCTCTTCAAATTCACTTTCAACCGCACTTGGTTCGAGGTTTATCTCGATAGTATGTGCACCATGCATTTTCGCATCGTGAACAAAGCCTGCCGCTGGATAAACAACACCTGAAGTTCCGATAGAGATAAACAGATCCGCTTCTTCCAGTGCGGAATAAATGTCGCCCATTCTTAGTGGCATTTCGCCAAACCACACAATATGAGGGCGCATCTGCGCTGGAATTTGACAACAGTGACAAAGTTCACCCGTTTCAATATCGCCTTTGTGCTCTACAACTTGATTGGATTCACTGCAACGCGCTTTTAAAAGTTCACCATGCATGTGAATAATGTTGTTGCTACCGCCTCTCTCGTGCAAATTGTCGATGTTTTGAGTAATGATGGTAACTTTGCCATCAAGCTTGTCTTCGAGCTCTCCTAGCGCCTTGTGGGCTGAATTGGGCTGAATGCTCTCACTTTGCAGGCCGTGACGACGCTTGTTATAGAAGGCTTGTACCAAGTCAGGATCTTTTGCGAACCCTTCAGGCGTCGCTACATCTTCGATTTTGTGGTTTTCCCATAGCCCGTCTTGTGCTCGGAATGTTTGTATCCCCGACTCTGCAGAGATGCCAGCGCCAGTAAGAATTACGATATTTCGATATGGGAAATGCATATAACGTCCTTTTAGATATGTCACTTTGTAACAGCTTAGCACTGTTCAAATTCCAACAATAGTTTTGGGGATTAGACCATAGTCTTAGGCAACTGAATTCATTGGCTATTTGTGACATAACTCGCTTGATAGTTGTGGTTGTTGTTACTCAAATTCTCTGTTTTGCTATCCATAGAAACAAAAAAGCGACCGAAGCCGCTTAGTTCTGTTCAACAGTTGTCTACTTGATGTGCTTTACCCCACCAAGTGAACAACGTTAGTCTTCGTTGATAGAAGAGATCTTATGGATAGAAAGATCCGCACCGTTGAATTCGTCTTCTTCACTTAAGCGTAGGCCTGTTAGTTTGCTCAACACACCATAAACAATCATTGCGCCAATCAAAGCCACAGCAATGCCCGCTAGTGTACCGACAACTTGAGAAGCAAAGCTCACGCCCCCTAGCCCCCAGAATGTTTGCGAGCCGAAGATACCCGCTGCAATGCCACCCCAAGCGCCACATACGCCGTGTAGAGGCCATACACCTAATACATCATCAATCTGTGTTTTGTTTTGCATGTACGTGAACAGGTAAACAAACAATGCGCCTGCCACGCCGCCAGTCACTAACGCGCCTAATGGGTGCATTAAGTCTGAACCTGCACAAATAGCGACGAGACCAGCCAAAGGACCATTGTGGATGAAGCCCGGGTCATTTTTACCCGCAATTAGAGCCGCAAGAATACCGCCAACCATGGCCATGAGTGAGTTCATCGCCACTAAGCCGCTGATACCATTGATTGCTTGAGCTGACATTACGTTAAAGCCGAACCAACCGACACATAAGATCCAAGAGCCTAGTGCTAAGAATGGGATATTCGATGGTGCGAAGTTGGTGTGTTTGCCTGCACGGATGCGACCTTTACGCATACCTAAGAAGTAAACCGCAACCAAAGCAATCCAACCACCTACGCCGTGAACCACTACCGAGCCTGCGAAGTCATGGAACACGTAACCAAACTGACCTTCTAGCCAATCTTGGAATCCAAAGTTGCCGTTCCAAATGATGCCTTCAAAAAATGGATAGATGAAACCAACCGTAAACAGTGTCGCAATCAAAATTGGGTAGAAACGTGCACGCTCTGCGATACCGCCTGAAACGATCGCAGGAATTGCCGCCGCGAATGTCATTAGGAAGAAGAACTTAACCAGTTCATATCCGTTGCCTTGCGAAAGTGTTTCTGCGTCTGCAAAAAAGTGTGCACCGTAAGCAACCCAGTAACCGATAAAGAAGTAAGCAATGGCGGAGACACCAAAATCCGACAGGATTTTAACCAGCGCGTTCACTTGGTTCTTCTTTCGAACGGTACCGACTTCTAGAAATGCAAAGCCAGCGTGCATCAAGAAAACCATGATGGCGCCGAGTAATAGGAATAAAGTATCTGAACTTTGGGTAAGGGTTTGTACTGCACTATGAACTTGAGTCACCGTTTCACTCATTAAAGCATTCTCCTTCGCTTTATCTGATTTGCACTGATATCGTGCGATTCAATGTTGTAATTAATTAAAGACTCAACAGTGAACGCAAGATGCGTTCCAAGTGTGAGGGGTAATTTTCGTGCAACAGGTTTTGTTTTTAACTTATTGATTATTAAAGTCTAAATATTTAGGTGCACTTTTATGGTCCTTTACACCAAAAAAAATCGCAACGACAATTGCACCAAATAAGGGAGTTGCACCATATTGAAGCGGTCAATAAGTAGGTTCTGATGCAGATAGCGGCTGACAACTATTTACGGTTCCGGGGACTTAAAAACAAAAAGCCCAGTTCAATGAATCACTGGGCTTTCTTTAGATATGTCATTAACGTCTCAGCGTTACAGGTTTGGTCCTGTCGACGGGTTTTGCGGTAGGTTTTGACTTAAACGCTGCATGCCTTGATACATACGGATAAACCAAACCACAATCGCAACACCACCGAACAACATGCCTACATACGGTATGTAGTAAGCGATGTCATCGATAATATGATTTTGATACCAGTAATCGTTCACACCGATCAACACGCCATTAGAGGTCGCTACTGTCACGATAAGTACAACAAAGAACGTCAAGTTCAAGAAGAACGAGCGAATCAAGCCGTAGTAATGGGTATCCACTACTTCGCCGTCTTCACCTTTATCTAAACGATAGCCCGCGTAGATGATGGCAACCACACCAGAGAGAAGACAAGTAAATGGCGTAAAGCAGCTTAGTATGTAAGCGACCCAAATACCTTTATGAGGTTTGTTCATTCTTATTCACCCCTTCCGTTTTCTCTGTTGCTGCGTTAGCGCTTTGTTCAACGCCGTTTTTCTCTTGTTCCATCACTTCTTTGTACCAAAGATCATGGTGCTCTTTAGCCCAAGTCTCATCAACTTCGCCTGTTACCATGCCTTCTAGTGCCCCTTCCATACCGAACAAGCCGATGTAGATGTGGAACACGAAACCACAGATAAGGATCAAAGCAGCCAACATGTGGACTAGGTTTGAGAGCTCCATATCTCGACGGGTTTGACCGAAGATTGGGAAGTCTAAAACCAAGCCACTGATCGCAGCCACACTACCCATAACAATCAATAGCCAGAACAGTGCTTTTTCACCCGCGTTCGAAAACTCTGCAGATGGATGAGAACCTTTATGTTTCCCGACCATACCACCCAGTTTCATGAACCACTGGATATCGACCATCTTGAAGATAGACTTACGCCACCACTTGATAAGAACAGCCATCAACAGCACATAGAAAATTGGGCCGATGTAGTTATGGTATTGCTTAGCCAGTAGAACGATGAAGCCCCAAAGGTCTGTTGGAATGTACGGCTTCAAGAAGTGCTTACCGTAAACCAACATCAAACCACTGAACGCCAGTGTTAAGAAGGTAAACGCCATACTCCAGTGCAAGGCACGGTCTAGTCGAGACCAACGTTTGATCTTACGGCCTGTTCTTGGCGCGCTTAGCATTAGCGGGCCAATCACAACGTACATCAAAGTCACGAAAGCAATACTGCCAAAGATAGCGACGGCACCGGCTGGTGACATCCACTTCTCTTTCAATATGTACCACGTTTGACCTGGAGTACTGATCAACACACCATGCTCAGCTGATTGAGATGTGGTGTAACCTTCCTCACCGTTTCTCACTTGTCGCCAAAAATCGGCGCCAGCAAGTTGTGTGATTTCTCGTTGAGCAGAGCTCGATTGAGTTTGTGATGAGTTCGTCTCAGATGCATGACTCATAGGAGAAAGCATTGTTAGTGCTGCCAACATTGGCAGCACTACAAGGAAGAGACGCTTAAACATTGTAAGCATACGTCTCTCCTACTTAGCTCTTAGTCGCATCGTAAGAAAGGTCGTTGCCGTCTGTCCAACCTGCACCTTTCGCACCACGTTCAACTACACGCTGACGGAAAACATCAGAAACTTTCTCTGCGTCACCCGCTAGCAGTGCTTTTGTTGAACAAAGCGAAGCACACATTGGCAGCTTGCCTTCAGCAATACGGTTCGCACCGTACTTCTGACGCTCTTCAACAGAACCTGGCTCTGTTTCAGGGCCGCCAGCACAGAATGTACATTTGTCCATCTTACCGCGCTCACCAAATGCTTCCTGTTTAGGGAATTGAGGTGCGCCAAACGGACAAGCAAACAAGCAGTAGCCACAACCGATACATAGATCTTTATTGTGAAGTACGATGCCGTCTTCTGTATGTTCAAAACAGTCTGCTGGGCAAACTGCCATACAAGGTGCATCAGTACAGTGCATACATGCTACTGAGATAGAGTTTTCACCCGGTTCACCATCGTTCAGTGTTACAACGCGGCGACGCTGAATACCCCATTCCAGAGCATCATCATTTTCATTCTTACATGCAGTGACACAACCGTTACATTCGATACAACGCTTGGTGTCACAAAGAAATTTCATTCTAGCCATTTTAAGACTCCTTACGCTTTACGAATATTACAAAGGGTTACTTTCGTTTCCTGCATCAACGTGACAGGGTCGTAACCGTATGTGGTTGCTGTGTTAGCAGCTTCACCAATAACGTAAGGATCAGTGCCTTCTGGATACTTAGAACGCAAATCTTCGCCTTGGAACTTACCACCGAAGTGGAATGGGATGAACGCCAGACCCGGTTTCACACGACGAGTTACCATCGCTTTCACCTTAATTCGGCCCTTCTCAGCACCTTCAACCCAAACGTCATCGCCATCTTTAAAGCCAATGTCGTTTGCATCTTTCGGGTTCACTTCAACAAACATCTCTTGTTGTAGTTCTGCTAGCCAAGGGTTCGAACGGGTTTCTTCACCACCACCTTCGTACTCAACCAGACGACCAGAAGTAAGAATAATCGGGTATTCACCAGACTTGTCTTGCTCTTGGATTGACTTGTACAACGTAGGAACACGGAAGATCGCTTCCTTGTCATCCCATGTTGGGTAGTCAGCAACTAGGTCACGACGTGGTGTGTAAAGTGGTTCACGGTGCAGTGGTACGCGGTCTGGGAATGTCCAAACAATCGCACGCGCTTTCGCGTTACCAAAAGGAATACAACCGTGCTTGATAGCCACGCGTTGAATGCCGCCAGAAACGTCAGTCTTCCAGTTTTTACCTTCAGCAGAGGCTTTCTCTTCTGCTGTTAGGTCATCCCACCACCCCAGTTGTTTCAGCAGTTTGTCACTAAATTCTGGGTAGCCATCTTTGATTTCGCTGCCTTTTGAGTAGCTGTCTTCAGCCAGTAGGCTTTGACCTTCAAACTCGACACCGAAACGAGTACGGAAGTTACCACCACCTTCAGCGACAGGTTTAGACGTATCGTAAAGGATATGCGTACCTGGGTGTTTCATCTCTGGGTTGCCCCAACATGGCCAAGGAAGACCGTAGGTCTCGCCATTCGCTGGGCCGCCTTCTGCAGCAAGCGTAGTTTTGTGGAATGTGTGCCAGTTTTGTTGGTGCTCTTTCAAACGCTCTGGGCTTTGACCTGTGTAACCGATCGTCCACATACCTTTGTTGAATTCACGTGTGATGTCTTCAATCAATGGTTGGTTGTTCTCAACACGGATGTTTTTGAACAGTTGATCAGAGAAACCAAGCTTCTTAGAAAGAAGGTACATGATTTCGTGGTCAGGCTTAGATTCGAACAGAGGATCAACCACCTTGTCACGCCACTGTAGAGAACGGTTTGATGCCGTTACACTGCCGTAGGTTTCAAATTGAGTGGTTGCTGGAAGCAAGTAAACGCCGTCAGTACGATCGTTCATTACTGCTGCAACTGTTGGGTATGGGTCAACGATAACCATCATATCCAGCTTCTGCATCGCCTTCTTCATCTCTGGACCACGAGTCTGAGAGTTCACCGCGTGACCCCAGTAGAACATGGCACGGATGTTTTCGCGTTGGCGAATCTTGTCTTTGTCTTCAAGTACGCCATCAACCCAACGAGATACAGGAATACCTGCACTGTTCATTGGTTTTTGACCGCCGTATGCGTTGTCGTCGAAACGGCCTTTCACCCAGTCAAAGTCGATATCCCAAACTTTTGACCAGTGACGCCAAGAACCTTCAGACAAGCCGTAGTAGCCTGGAAGTGTGTCTGACAGTACGCCAAGGTCAGTTGCGCCCTGTACGTTATCGTGACCACGGAAGATGTTTGCACCGCCGCCTGATTTACCGATGTTACCTAGCGCAAGCTCAAGTACACAGTAAGCGCGTGTGTTGTTGTTACCAGTCGTGTGCTGAGTACCACCCATACACCAAACGATACAACCCGGACGGTTTTCAGAAAGTAGTTTCGCGGTGTGGTATACGTCTTTTTCACTAACACCAGTTACGCGTTCAACTTCTGCTGGGTTCCACTTCGCGACTTCTTCACGGATCTCGTCCATGCCGAATACACGTTGTTTAATGAACTCTTTGTCTTCCCATTGGTTTGCAAAGACGTGCCATAACACACCCCAGATAAACGCAACGTCAGAACCTGGACGAAGAGAAACGTAGTGATCTGATTTCGCAGCAGTACGCGTACGACGAGGATCCGCAACAACGATCTTACAGTTGTTCTTCTCTTTCGCGATCAATATGTGTTGCATCGCTACTGGGTGAGCTTCTGCTGGGTTTGAACCAATGAACAGCATCGATTTACAGTTGTGCATGTCATTGAACGAGTTTGTCATTGCACCGTAACCCCAAGTGTTCGCAACACCGGCTACTGTGGTTGAGTGACAAATACGTGCTTGGTGGTCAACGTTGTTGGTGCCCCAAAGCGAAGCCATCTTACGGAATGCATAAGCTTGCTCGTTACTGTGTTTCGCACTACCTAGGAAGTAAACTGAATCAGGGCCAGACTCTTTACGAAGTTCTAGCGCTTTGTTACCGATCTCTTCAATCGCTTGTTCCCAAGAAAGCTTCTTCCACTTACCGCCTTCCAATTTCATTGGGTACTTAAGACGACGTTCACCGTGGCCGTGCTCACGAAGTGCTGCACCTTTCGCACAGTGTCCACCAGCGTTGAATGGGTGATCGAATGCAGGCTCTTGACCTGTCCATACGCCATTTTGAACTTCAGCGTAGATACCACAACCCACAGAACAGTGAGAACAGATAGTACGTTTCACTTCTGTTTTCGCTTCTGGATCGACTGATTTAGCCTGTGCTTTCTTCATCATACCTGGTGCAAATAGACTTGCGCCTACCACTGCGCCACCAGCAGCTAATGAAGTGTTTTTCATGAAGGCACGTCGAGACACACCTAGCTGATTGGTTTCTTTGCTCACACTATCGGAGCGTTTGACAAGTTTCATCCGTTATCTCCTAAAGTGTGTCGTAGTAATCGCGAATGTGTTGCGTCTCACGATACCCTGTCTTCTTCACGTCTTCTTTCGAAATTTCAACAGTTTCTGAAGCGGTTGCCACTTTAGTTGTACCAGCGACAACGGCACCAGCAACGGCTGCAGTCGTCAAGCCTTTGAGTAGATCCCTACGGCTTGTATTTATATCTTTATTATCTTTCATCATTGCTTCCTTACCTTACGGTAGATCTTTTTTTGGAGGCTTAATGCCCCTCTATCGATATAATCGCGTACTGCTCGATTACTCGTAATCAGTGACGTTTTTCACATCAATCTTTAATTTGTGCTTACTGCTTTTTGTATTCACGCTAAAACGCACTTGTTCTAACGTTAAGAATGCTTCACACAGTTGAGCGGCCGATTTGTAGAAGTTCGCGCTTTCTGCCCCTTCAAGCTGACGCGTGAAAGAGTTAAACCAAGGGCCAAGGTGCTTATTGAATACCGCCTGTTGCAGTGCTTCTTCTTCAGCCGTTAGCATCGCCATCACTTCACACAGTGCTGCGATATGATCTTCCGGCTCTTTCACTTGATCGTCACGCTCAATGCCTAAAAGCTCTAAGTCATGACGAATCTCTGCCAATGGTTTTTCCATCATGGCGCCAGTGCGATGCCAAGAACCAAATGGAACGACTTCTCCACGCCCAATACCGATGAACAAATCTTGATATTCGTCTTCAAGAGCTTCACGGTTTGATTCTGTTGCCGCTTGTTGAATGGCAATCCAAGCCTTTTGCATTGCGCTTTCAGACGCTTCAATATCGAGTGTTTTTAGAAAGTCGATCACCTCTTCAGAAGGTGCGCTGCGAAACAGTGCGGATAGAACCAAATAGATCTCAGTTCTTAGTGTCTGTTCTTGTGCCTGATCCAAATTCGTTTCCAAGGCTAACTCCTAGTATTTCAATTGTTTCAATGGGTCTTGAGCCATTGAATCGAACATATCCACCACACGGCAGTCTTCACACATAGCAATACGATTAATCGCTGCTTCATCTGAAAAGTGAGAGTGACCGCGTAACTTGTTCTGTAACATGTCAATCATAGACTGAGGTGCGAATGGTTTATGGCAACGTACACATTCCGCAGCTTTCTCTTCATGAATCACAACTGCTTTTTGACGTTCTTCTTTTACCCAGTTCATACGAGGCGTAAGAGTCAGAACATTTTCAGGACATGCCTTTTCACACAAGCCACATTGAATACAGTCTTGTTCTACAAATTTAAGTGATGGAGAAGCCCCGTCGGTATGAAGTGCACGTGTCGGACACACAGCCACACAGCTCATACATAACGTACAATCTTTGCTATCACACGAAACGTTGCCGTAAGGTGCGTTTGACGGAAGCTCAACAACATTTTCAACAGGAATACGAGCTGAAGACATCGCATCAAGTGCTGTAAATAGACGTTGGCGCTTGTTGCCTTGAAGATCGCCAAGTGCAAGGTCGAATGAATCCACACAAAGTGTTGGAGGACATTCACGTAGAGATTCTAAGTACAGAATATCGATGGTTTCTTTTGGAATACCGATTTGATCTAGTAGTTCTTGAGCAATCCCTACTTCGTTATTTAGAACACGAATGATCGTTTCTGGCATAAAGCGAGATGCGGCAAACAGAACCTGAGTTGCGCCATTAACTAAAGCTGCAAACCAAGTATCGATACCAATAGATGGCAGTTCTTCTACGACAATTGGAATCACGTTATCTGGCAGTGCTTTTAGCGCCATTACATTGTAAGTCTCATGACGAGAGCTACAGATAAGTACGATTGGATCCAGACCGCCCGCTTGCTCATAATTAGCTAGCGTACGTTCAATAAACTTTTGAGTGTCATCAGGGTTTGGCAGCGCATAGGTAATCGCTTCTGTAGGACAACTAGTTGCACAAGTACCAACGCCTTGACATAGGTAAGGGTTAATCTCAATCTTGTGACCCGTCTTATCAGAGCCTTCACTTGATAGTGCGCCAGCAGGACAAGCATCTACACAACGCTCACAGCCTTTTACGCCACGAGAACTGTGCGCGCAAAGGTCAGTGTCGAGACGGAAGAACTTAGGCTTATCAAATGTGCCCATTAACGTAGGAATTTCTTCTAACGCTTCAGCCAGTTTTGGATAGCCACGACCTACTGGGTAATAACCAGGAACAGGCACTTCTTCTGTCATACAGCTACTTAGGCATAAATCCAAAACCACATCAAAGCAGTCATGATTAATCGCCACTTTCGCTAGGTTATTGGTTAGGCCTTTGCTCTCGATAAGAACTTCGAACGTACCAAGGAAACCAGAAACTTGAACCGCGTTCGCGTAGTAAAGCTCTGACTCAGTATTCGTTGCCTTCACACCATCTGTCGAAAGCAGTGTTAGGCTTGTTAACTGAGGTAATTGAGCCGCAGCACTTTCAATGATCGCAGTTGGACCAATAACAAGTGTATTACCGACGCTTTCGTAGCTAACAGTAGGTGGAATCAGATTTGTTAACTCAACTGTATTTTCAAATGCATACAGTCTTGCTTTAGCGTTATTTGAATTTGCTTGTTCTAATAATTGTTTAAGCATTGCTCAGTTCCATCTTTGGACATGGATAATCTGTTCAACCTTTATTGTAGTAAGCGAGAGAGAACTTGCTGAGTAATCCGTTAACAACTAACCCTTTAGCCAGTGTGTCGTTCGTCAGACCGTGAACTCGTCTATCTACAAAAAAGTTGATAATGAACGTTATTTTGCAAATGCCATGCCAATTTAATATGCCTTATATTTCAGTGATTTAATCCTATATAACGTTTATTGTGCGTATAAAAAAACCGCTTGGGACATTTTGTCGCAAGCGGTTCATTGAGTGTTTAGTCAAAATGTACCTATTCTTTGTGTGGTATATTTTGTCCCACCTCTTTCAGGTCTGCTTCGTCTGACATTGTAGCGTTATTATCCGATACTGTGTTTTTATACAGTTCTTTTTCTTGTTCGGTTATTTCGGCACTTTCTGACGTTTCAAGTTTATTATCAGATACCTCAAGATCGCTTTCAGAATTTTCTAAAACTTCACCTTCGTCTTTATTATCAATGATTTGCTCTTCTTCTGGCGCAGTTTCTTCTTCCGTTTTGTCTTTAACCCAATCACGCAAGGTTTCCGCAACCCCTTCAGAAAGAGACTTCAAATTACTGTAATCGTCGTCGTAATCATCTAAACCATCACGAACGTTGAATTCTTCTGAGAGGAATAATTTACGCAATGCCGCTTTTTTTACGCTTTCTGAAGCTTCTGACACCAATAATTGAGCAACAGACAAGTCTTCAGTCGTTTCTGATGCTATCTCCTGAGAGTCAATAGCTTGAGAATCGACAGCGTGAGCGTCTTCATTGTGTTCTGGAGACTCATTTTCTAAAGCACCATTTTCTAAAGTATCACGCTCTAATGACTCCGATGTTTCTGCGTCTATAGATGAAGCAGCAGACGAAGCCTCAGTGGAAGTAAGCTCAGTTTCCTCAAGCGTTTGTTGCGCTTCTAAAGGTTGGTCGGTTGATTCATCAAGCTTTCGTTGAGACCAACGGCTAAAAAAGTTAGTTGCCATTTGATCGACCCGCGCCTTTACGTTTCTTACGTCTTGCTTCTAATAACTCGCCATGACGACCGATGAATGCTTCCATCCAAGCTTGTACAGGCAATGGCATGTCGTAAGACAATACTTGGTTATCTCCGTCCATGTATTGGCCTGCGACTGTTTGTGATGCTGTCAGTAATTGAATAATAGGTTTACCGGAGTCAACATTATCCATAACTAAGAATAGCTTAGGTTGCTGAGAGCTTAGATTGAAGCGGTAGTCGGTACGTTCGTCTTTGTGTAACTGAAGCAAACATACGTCTGGGGTTTCATGTTCAGGTGATAATTCAAAACCGATGAGTTCCCATTGAGTTGTTACCCAAATGCCAGTTTTGATCTCTTTCTCTATTCTTTGGACACCTATTGGCCAAGCTGATTCTGTTTTTTCGTAGTGTTCTTGGAATTCTTTTATCTCAGACATACTGCACCCAATTGATTTTCTTTATTCTGATCGTACGTAGGACATTTTGTACTTCGCATAATCATATACCCTCTACAAAGCAATAAACACGCCAATACATTTTAAGTCCTGCTCCGTCTTTAGTGCGTTTGTCGTAAAGTTACCCCTATAACGTTAGTCGATCGCGCTGGTTTGAGACAGTTAGTCTCGGTGAACTCTCATATTTTGCGCTATTTTAATCGAATGCTTCATGTTTTCTCGAATAGCCGCTATTTTGGAATGAGAATTGCTAAATGCTTGAGTTAAAGCTAAGACTGACTAAGTGACAGAGAACGCATGTATTCTAAAGAGTCGTATGATGACTCTTGCCTAACTTCTTATCCCTTATAATCGCTATCTCATTAAGTAGGACGTGACTGTGGTAAAACCAAACATAATAAAAACCAGTGAAAACCCACTTCAGACCATCGAAGTCGAAGTGTTTGATGAATATGGCGAAAAGCTAACGAAACAAATTGCGTGCGAGCGCCCTCTTACCGTTATGTTGAACTGGAAAGAGATCGTAACTCTAATGACATTGGGTTCACGCCCGGAAGCATTAGTCTTGGGTTATTTGAAAAACCAAAGCTTCCTTTCTGATCCAGAAGCCGTTGAATCAATCATCATCGACTGGGAAACCAGCTCAGCAGCGGTTATCACCAAAGAAGATACGAGCCAACTTGAGCAAGCGCTTAAGAAGAAGACAGTTACCTCTGGCTGTGGCCAAGGTACCATGTATGGCAACGTGATGAAGCAATTGGAAGATTACCAAGTGCCTCAAACCAAGATTAAGCAATCTGAAATCTATACGGCTCTAGAAGCGCTGACTCATTATAACGACACCTACAAGAAAGCGGGTGCGGTTCATGGCTGTGCTGTTTGCAAAGACGACAAGGTTCTATCGTTTGTTGAAGATGTTGGCCGACACAATGCCGTTGATACATTGGCTGGTGAGATGTGGCTTAACAAAGAGACAGGTGAAGATAAGATCTTCTACACCACAGGCCGTTTAACGTCTGAGATGGTGATTAAGGTTGCGCAGATGGGAATCCCTGTTCTACTGTCACGCTCTGGCGTTACACAAATGGGCTTAGATTTAGCGCAGAAGTTCGGCATCACTACGATTGCTCGCGCTAAAGGTTTACGCTTCCAAGTGTTCACGGGTGCAGACAAGATTGACTTTGATGTGAAAGGTGAATAATCAGCAGTCGGAAAAAAGCGTAGGTTTGATTGGTGATTGACTAACCGCTTCTAATTGTAAAGTTCTGATGTAAATAGTTAGTGACCCATCAAGGATAAATACATAGAAACTTAGCTAGATACAAAAACGCCGTCATGCTTTTTAGTATGACGGCGTTTTTAATTTTCAATTTATAGCTTAATTTGCAACGCATAGAGTTGAAAACTAAGGCTAACTTAAAGCTTAGCCGCGTGCTTTCAAGAACTCAGCGTAAGTACCGCGGAAATCGTTGATCTTGCCATCTTTGATTTCAAGGATACGAGTTGCAAGCGAGTCTACGAATACACGGTCGTGAGATACGAAGAACAATGTGCCTTTGTAGTTCTCAAGAGCCAAGTTAAGCGCTTCGATAGATTCCATATCCATGTGGTTTGTTGGCTCATCCATTAGCAGGATGTTTGGTTTATGCATCATGATTTTACCAAGAAGCATACGACCTTGCTCACCACCAGAGATAACCTTTACAGATTTCTTAATGTCGTCTTGACCAAATAGCATACGACCGAGGAAGCCACGAACAACTTGCTCGTCTTCGCCTTCTTGGCGCCATTGGCTCATCCAATCAAACAAGTTCATGTCTGTCTCGAAATCGTGTGCGTGATCTTGAGCGTAGTAACCGATGTTTGAGTTTTCAGACCACTTGTACTCACCTGTGCGAGGGTCAAGAGCGCCAGCTAGTGTGTTAAGTAGTGTTGTTTTACCCACACCGTTCTCACCGATGATAGCAACACGCTCACCTACTTCGAAAATACCGTCGAACTTGTTGTATAGGTCTTCTTCAAAACCTTGAGATAGGTTTTCAACCACAAGTGCGTTACGGAATAGCTCTTTAGACTGTTCGAAACGGATGAATGGGTTTTGACGGCTAGACGCTTTAACTTCGTCTAGTTGGATCTTATCGATCTGCTTAGCACGTGACGTTGCTTGCTTCGCTTTAGATGCGTTAGCAGAGAAACGAGATACGAACGTTTGAAGTTCAGCAATTTGTGCTTTCTTCTTAGCGTTGTCAGACAGTAGACGCTCACGAGCTTGAGTCGCAGCCGTCATGTACTCATCGTAGTTACCTGGGAATAGACGAAGTTCGCCGTAATCAAGGTCAGCCATGTGTGTACAAACAGAGTTTAGGAAGTGACGGTCGTGCGAAATGATGATCATTGTGCAGTTACGTTGGTTTAGCGTGTCTTCCAACCACTTGATGGTGTCCATGTCCAGGTTGTTCGTTGGTTCGTCAAGAAGCATGATATGCGGGTCTGCAAACAGTACTTGAGACAATAGAACACGAAGTTTCCAACCCGGTGCTACTTCGCTCATCAGACCGAAGTGCATTGATTCTTCAATACCTACCGCTAGAAGAAGCTCACCAGCTTTAGCTTCTGCCATGTAACCGTCCATTTCAGCGAACTGAACTTCAAGGTCAGCCACTTTCATGCCGTCTTCTTCGCTCATTTCTGGCAAAGAGTAAATGCGGTCACGCTCTTGCTTAATAGCCCAAAGCTCTTTGTGACCCATGATAACCGTGTCGATTACCGTGAATTCTTCGTAAGCAAACTGGTCTTGGTTTAGCTTAGCAACGCGCTCGTTTGGATCGTAGCTTACGTTACCAGCACTTGGCTCAAGTTCACCAGATAGGATCTTCATGAACGTCGATTTACCACAGCCATTCGCGCCGATTAAACCGTAGCGGTTGCCTTCGCCGAACTTAACTGAAATATTTTCGAAAAGTGGCTTAGCGCCGAATTGTTGGGTGATATTTGCTGTGGAGATCAATGCCATTACCTTTTTAATGTGAAAAACGCCGCAACGTTACTTGTTCAGGGCTTTAACTGCAAGTATTGATTGCAATTACTGGCCATTAAGTGAGTGATAACCTAGCCAAATCATAGTTTGAACTGACTCACATTTTTGGTTTTCTATTTATCGCCGTAAAACCGTCGATTTTAAGGAAAAACAAAATATCGAACAGCGCACCATAATGGGCGGTATATAACGTCCCAAATCATGCCAACCATTGAATATATCGTATGCTGATTGGTCACAGTAAAAGCCAACCCGATCAACGCAACAGAAGACATAATAAAGATGCTCAAATACTAGCCTAATCCCTGACAATTTCATGACAAAATCGCTCGAAACAGGAATAAAGTACTCGCCCCCGACACGGGGTTGGATTTCACAAAGTCAGATTATCTAACTATAGTAATCCTAACCTCATAATTCTAAGAGACTTTTATGCGTTCACTATCGCGCTTCTTAATCCTCACTTTGGCCATTCTCTCTTGGCCTAGTCATGCCAACTTGGAATATGACTTACAATCTCAGCCGCAGGTATCCGATTCTGCTGTTGATCTCGATGATCGAATTGATTCGTTACCCGACCCCCTCTTTATGGAACCGTCGGACAGACGCCAAGTCAATATATTGCTCGCTGAAGTGCTACAAGTTCAAAAGCAGGAAATCAAAACCTTCGAGCAACAGATAAAAGCCTACAGAGCGAACAACGACGCCGATCAATGGTTTGCCGTTCAAACCAGTTACGTCACTTTGAATAGCTTGAATGTGAGCAAGCAACACCTGTTAGAGCAGACGAATTCCGCTAATAAAGAGCGCCTAACGGGTTTTGGCCCCTACGGCGTAACTCAATTTAAGCAAGAGTGGGAATTAACCAAGCTCAACATTGAGTATCTTGTTTACTTCCAAATTCGTAGCTTTAAAGCGCTCGTTAAAGACATCTTTATTTCGCCAGTGCCTGTGATTGGTGCATCGTTAAAAGTGTTGTTTATCTATTTTGGTTTAGCGTGGTGGCTTGCCAATAGCACTCGTTTGATTGAGTTGTTCAGAATTAATTTTCTTGAAGCGAAAACGAACCCTCCATTTTTAGTACGTGTGATCTGGTACATCAGCCGCGCTGATCGTGCGATTGCTTGGTTAATTGCGATTACGCTTTCTCTAAGAGTGCTCTCCAGCATCCCTAGCCTGCAACACCTGATTTTCCTTGAGATCTTCACTTGGTGGATTCTAGGTGGTTCGATTGCTATCAGCTTTATTTTGGAATTTGCGTATCGTTTGGGCCGCACATCTAATCAAGAAGTGATTGCGCTGCGCCTATCGACCATTCGCCGTTATGTTTGGAGCTTCATTGTTGCGGGCGTGACTTTGCAAATATCGAGTATCACGCTAGGCAAAGGCACTATCTATAGCTGGATCTACAGCGCCCTATTTTTCTGGTTTGTACTGGTTACCATTTCAGTGCTTAGATTATGGCGTGCGAAAGTCTTCGATACGCTGCAACACATCTCTGATCGTCCGGTATGGGTGAACTGGGCAGTAAACCGCAAGGATACCTTCTTACTTAATATATTGGCGACGGCCATTGGCATCGTATGGTTGAGTGTTTACAACTTCCAACACCGCATCATGGCCTTACTGTCTAATTACACACTGTTTAGCCAAGCTTTGGCGTACCTGTTTAGAATTGAAGTGGCTAAGCAGTCTGACCTTGACAAGAATCAGCAAAACTTGGTTCGAATCAAAGGCGATCAAACCTATGAATACATTCTTCCGGGTAATATCGACAGCACGCTGATTGATTACGCCGGTGATGAGGTTAAGCAACTGTCTCGCTACTTGATGTCAGACAGCCCTGCTATCTGTATTGTTTCAGGTGAACGTGGTGTGGGCGCAACAACGCTGCTTTATACACTGCTGCACAAAGTCTCTAACGCTGAACCTGTCTACGTAAGTTGCCCTTACGCTGGTTATCAAGAGCTGTTAGCGCATCTAGCGGTGAGCATCGGCTTGGAAGAAAAAGCGACTGAGATTCAGATCTTGGCTCACCTTCGTAAAAGCAAGACCACGTACTTGATTGCGATCGATAATGCACAACGTCTAGTTAAGCCAATGGTTGGCGGATTGTCTGATCTGATACGTTTAACCAATCTACTGCGTCGTTCTAAAAAGAACCACCGTGTCGTGATATCGATCGCCAAATCAAGCTGGCGGTTTGTCGATCGAGCGCGTGGCGAACGTTTGCTGTTTGACTTGGTGTGTTTCCTTCCGCGTTGGACAGAGAAACAAGTCGGTGAGCTTCTAAATAGCCGTATTAATACGGAGCTTGAGAAGCCGTTATCGTTTGATGGTTTGGTGGTGCCTAAACAGTGGGACCAAGATGACATGAGCGAGGAAGATCGCGCACGCCAAGGCTTCTACCGAATCTTGTGGCATTACTCTGATGGTAACCCTACCGTTGCGTTGCGCTTCTTCCGACTCTCATTGAATCGAAACAAAGATACCGATCAAGCCGTGGTGCGCTTGTTCCATGTACCAGAAGCACAAGAACTAGAAAACATGCCAAAACCTATGCTGGCTGTGCTTCGTTCTATCGTACAACTGGAAATCGCTTCTCCGGAAGTATTGTCTGAATGTACACAGCTGAGCACGGCAGAGATAACCGGCATTCTGCGTTACTTTGAAAGCCGTGGTTATATTGGTTGGCATGAAGAAAAGGCTCGGATTTCTGAGCACTGGTTCCGCCATATTACGAACGTTCTCGACCGTCAACATCTACTGGTGAAGTAAAATGAAGAAGTTATTTATCCTACTATTTGTTGGCTTGGCAAGTGCTGTCAGTTTCCCGACCTTTGCGACGGAAGAGTTAGCTAACGTAGAAAACATCTCTAAAATAGCGAGCCTTGTGCGATGGAGCGGCGTGTTCTTCTCCATGATCGTTATTGCTGCGATGTGGTTATTGCTTAAGTTCATCAACTCGTTAGTGACCAGCTTTGGAAGTCAGTTCGTGCAATATCGAATGCTACTGCAAAAACTGCAGTCGTTTACTCAGTTCTTCATCTATGTGAGCACCGGTCTTATCGTGTTCATGATGAGCTTTAGAATCAACGACCAAATACTGGCTTTGATTGGTGGTACCCTCGCCGTGTCAGTCGGCTTTGCGCTTAAAGATTTGGCAGCTTCATTCATCGCGGGCATCACGGTAATGATTGATAGGCCCTTTCAAGTTGGTGACCGCGTCACGTTCGAAGGCAACTACGGTGATATCATTACCATTGGTTTGCGTTCAGTGCGAATGAGAACCCTGAACGATGACATCATTACCATTCCGAACAACAAGTTCTTAAATGAAGTGACCACCAGTGGTAACTACGGTGCGTTGGACATGCAGGTGGTGATTCCGTTTTACGTTGGTATGGATGAAGACATCACCCTAGCCCGCGATCTAATTCAAGAAGCGGCGTCTTCAAGTCGTTATATCCACTTGCCGAAACCTGTAACGGTTTTGGTTAAACAGACGATTACCGATAACTACCTAGCAATACAGCTAACTTGTAAGGCTTACGTTGTGGATACTGCGTATGAGAAGCTGTTTGAAACCGACATTACTTTGCGTGTGATGAAAGAGTTTAAGAAGCACAACATCAACCCACCGAAAATTTCAGTAGCGGCGCATTAGGCTTGATGCTTTAGACGTTTGTTGCTTATAGCAAATGACTAGCCATAAATAAAAACACCTCCGAACTTATCGCAAGTGCGGAGGTGTTTTTTATGAGCTTTTTATCTTTAAGCTAATAGTCCTATTGATGCTAAACCTTAAAGTATTTCAATTGCTCAGTAAGGTGTTCTGTAATGTTCGCCATTTTCTGACTGTCTTCTGCGAGCGATTGTGAGGCTTGGAGTACCTCATTTGCAGCGAGTTGAGATTTGGTTTGCGATAGATTAGTAGTGCGGAATTTTCGTGCTTGGGCTAAAACGTTCGTGCAATAGCCCAAGCGCGTTAGAAATATTATCAGATGATAATATCAGTGAATGAGTTCTTAGAACTTATAGGTTTGATACAAGCAATTGAGGTGTCGCTTTCTGTTGAAGATAGATACTAAAGCAACTTCCCTTACCTACCTCAGATTCAACTCGGATCTCGCCGCCAGTTTGGCTCAAGATACTCTGAGATACTGACAACCCTAAGCCCGTGCCATCTCGTTTGGTGGTATAGAAAGGCGAGAAGATACGTTTCAGTTGTTCTTCCTTAATACCGCAGCCTTCATCTTGAACATGAACGATAGCGCCATGAGACACACCATTTTCAACCCAGTCTTCACTCGAAATGGTTAACGTGCCCTGACCGTCCATTGCATGAATCGCGTTCATTTGTAGGTTAACCAGAATCTGTAGCAATTGGTTTCGATTGACCTCGACTGAGGTTTTAGCGTTCAGCTGCGATACGTACACAATGCCTTTCTTCTTCGCACCTGTTTTTACGAGCGTAATACTTTCATCCACTATTGGGTTGATATGTTGCCACGTAATTTCGTCTTGTACGCCGCCGTGACGGCTGTATTGAAGCAGGCTTCGTGTGATATTTCGAATTCGGTCAATCTGCTCCATGATCGCGTGGACTTCCTCATCTACACGGCTCACTTGATCGCCCAGTTCAAACTTCATCAGTTCAACGTTGCCAAGAATCACGGCGGTTGGGTTATTGATCTCATGAGCAATACCTGCCGTTAATTCACCTAACGCGGCCAGTTTTTCATTGACCACCAGCTTATCTCTGGCTTGATTGAGAAGCTTGATGTGCAGTTCAAGTTCTTCAGTTTTCTCTTTCAAACTCGCGGTACGAGAATGCACTTTGCACTCTAGTTCAGACGCCGCTTGTTGAATCTCTTGATTACGCTCGTGCAGTAGATCCAACATCTTATCGAACTGTTTAGCGAGCAGTGTCAGTTCGTGTTGATCATCCAAACCTAGCGTACCAATTCGCTTGTCTTGCCCCATCTGTACTAGCTTCACCACTTTATGAATGCGTTCGATTGGGTTGAAAAGATCACGTGCGCCACGGTGAACGATCAAACCGGATGCCAACAGAAGCAACACAATGGTAATGCTAATTTCGCCAAGGTTGGTTAAGTACGTTTCTATCAGCGGCCAAATCAAATAACCGGTGTAAAGCATACCAATCACATTATTAAACTGGTCATGGATTGGTTGGTAAGCTGTGATGTACCAAGCATCGTAAACATACGCTCGATCTAGCCACTCTTTACCTTCATTCAAGACTTTCGAGTGAACCTCGTGAGAAACACGTGTACCAATGGCGCGCCCTACACTGTCTTCACTGCTCAAAGGCACGTTGGTGCTAACACGAAGATCATCAAGGAAAACCGTGACCGTTCCTATATGACGATTAAAACCTTCTCGTTGTGGATAGATAAGGTTACTGATTTGGTCAACAAGTTGAGTACTGTTATTCAGTAAGATCCCACCATCCAGAAAACCAATCACATGATCATGTTCATCTTTGATGGATACAACGGTTCGGCTTACCAATCCGCGAGTCTCGACCTCTTGCCCGTTGAGCATCGGAACTTCCGCTTTTTTAGCGAGGTCACGATCGAGATAATTGAGTTCATTACGGCTTAAGACACTGAAAAATGAAGGCTTGTGAGTTAAGTTTAGATATTCGAGTTTCTTTTCCATGCTCTCGACGCTGCGCCAGCGTAGAAAGTCGAGTTCATAGCGAGATTTGTTTTCAGAAACCCAACGTGTGAGCTCTTCTTTCGAAATATCACTCGTGAGTTTGATTCGGAAGTTGTAAGACTCAGCAAATGCTTGAACGTTATAGGCCTGTTGGTTCTGAATTAGATGGATACTGTTGTCGGCAACATCCAAACGCTCATCGACATCAATCAGAGCACCCTGCCACGTGTAATGTACTGACCAATACAGTGTTATAGCGACAAGCGCACATAAGGTAAGAATGATGGGAGCGGATGTTAGAAATAGCAGGCGATAACGCACCATGGTTTTGAACCGGAACGCCCATTTTGTCCACCAATGACGTCTAATCGGCATATTCAGAGCCTTCTGTGTTCCATTCTTTGTACTTACGCTCTAGTGTTTTACGCGCCACACCGAGATCTCTCGCTGCTGCAGATTTATTGCCATCATGAAAACTCACCAGTTGTTCTATGTGAGATTTCTCGACTTCTTTGAGTGTCCAAGTGTTCGGGTAACCCTCAGCTGCGTCTACATTATTCAAGTTTGGTATTTCCGCGCCATGTGACACCGTCACTGAAATGCTGGTTGGGGCTGGATCACCATTCACTTCGCGCCAATAGTGTGCTGGTGGCTTGTCTAAAAGAATGCATCTTTCGACTAAGTTCTTAAGTTCGCGAATATTTCCCGGCCATTCGTATTCATTCATTGCCAAGATATCTTCATGTGCCCAGTTTGGAACTGGCATGCCAAGTTCACTAGATAAAAGACGAGTGAAGTATGGAACAAGCTCTATCAGATCAGACGGTCGTTCTCTCAATGGCACAACATCAATCTTAAGTACATTGAGTCGGTAGAACAGATCGCGACGGAAGTGGCCTTTATCGACCTCTTCTTGAAGGTTTCGGTTTGTTGCTGCGACGACACGTACATCGACAGCGATCTCTTTCTCACTGCCAACTGGACGAATAGTACGTTGCTCTAACACACGTAACAGCGCTGCTTGCATTGGCAGTGGCATTTCACCTATTTCATCAAGGAACAAGGTGCCGCCACTTGCGACTCTGAACAGACCTTCACGGTTTTTCTTCGCACCAGTAAAGGCACCAGACGTGTGGCCAAACAATTCGCTTTCTAAAAGTTCAGGCGCAATTGCACCACAGTTGATTGGCACAAATGGGCCACTACGCTTGCTGGCTTCATGTACACCACGAGCAACTAACTCTTTACCCGTACCTGACTCACCTTCTATAAGAACGGATGCTCTTGACGGTGCAAATTGACTGATCAGCAATTTAAGCTGTTTAGTTTTGTCTGAATTGCCGATCAATTCGGTCTTGATATGACGGCTAACATCACGCTTCAACGCGTACTGCATTCTTTGGTCGAGTCGCTTATCCATACAACGCAGAACCGCTTGTATCATCTGTTCGAGGTTGAACGGCTTAAGAATAAAATCTGAAGCACCAAGCTTAAGCGCGGATATGGTCATCTCTAGATCGGCATAACCCGTCATGAAAATCACATCGGCGCGTTTGTCGTTAAACGCCTCTTCCCACTCAATGCCAGAGCGGCCTGGTAGGTTGATATCAAGGACAATCAGATCAAAATGTTCGCTCGAACGCAACGTTTCAGCCTCTTCAACCGATCCTGCGCTCGACACCTTGCCAAAGAACTTACCCAGTGCTTTCTTTAAGATAGCCTGCATACCCAATTCATCATCGACGACCAAAACGGAAAAGGCCTGATACTGAGTCAATGTGTTCGGGTTGAGATTGGATGCAGATGAACTAGGTAAAGACATAATGATTAGCCGGTGAGAAAAGTTGGGACAGAGTGTACCAATTAACCTTTTCTCCAACAGGGACAATGTGCGACATTTTGTCCTAGCTCATGTTTTGATTCATTTTAACGGGGTAAAAGACTCAGTTTTGTCCGAAATAACAGCAATTTAAAGAAATCTGATGCATTATTTGTTGGCATTAAGATTGCTTATAAGGTGTAGATTTCTAATTACAACAATTAGCGTCTTATGCACATGCCCTCTTTGAGCCCTTTAAAATTGAAGGCATGTCATTCATTTATAACAGAATGGACATAATAATAATGAAAGCAATTCCCCTAACTATTGCAGCTCTATCTATCGTCAGTTACACGGCTAGCAGCGCGGAAGACACCACTCATATTAAGTTGGCGACAACCACAAGTACTTATCACTCTGGTCTACTGGACTACTTATTGCCTGAGTTCGAAAAAGATTCTGGTATCAAGGTTGATGTTCTAGCTGCGGGTACCGGTAAATCACTTCGCATGGGCGAAAATGGTGATGTTGATTTGGTAATGACTCACGCACCAAAAGCTGAAGCGAATTTCGTAGAAAAAGGCTACGGCGTTTTACCTCGTAAGCTGATGTACAACGACTTTGTGATTGTGGGCCCTCAAAGTGACCCAGCAAAAATTGAATCTCAAAAAGCTGTAGCTGATGTATTCAAAGCAATCGCAACCAACAACGCGACGTTTGTGTCTCGTGGTGACGATTCAGGCACGCACAAGAAAGAGATGGGCATTTGGGCACAGACCAAAATGGAACCAAACTTTGGTGGCTACCGCAGTGTTGGTCAAGGCATGGGCCCTACTCTGAACATGGCGTCTGAAATGCAAGGCTACACCATGACAGACCGTGGCACATGGTTGGCTTACCAAAACAAACTGGATCTTAAAATCCTTTTCCAAGGTGACAAGAACCTATTCAACCCTTACCAAGTAATCCTTGTTAACCCAGAGCGCTACCCAAGCATTAACTACCAAGCAGCGAAAGTATTCAGTGATTGGTTGGTGAACCCTAAAGGTCAGAAACTGATTAACGACTTTAAACTGCATGGCAAACAGCTGTTTGTAGCGAGCGCAGAGTAGTTTTTCGTCAGCGTAGATTCGTTTATAACAAGCTGAGAATGGTTTGTTGTAAGTACTAATTCCAATTAGCACTACGCTTAACTAACCAGTTAACTGAAGCATTTAAAGAAACAATAGCTGGCCAATATAGGCTCAATAATATTGGGTCAGCTATGATTAACATCAGTCATTACCGATAAAACCTATTATCGATTTACACGAGATACTTCATGACCCTATGGCAAACAACGATTGATGCAATGAATCTACTTGTGAGTTTTGACCACGAATTGTGGAAAATCGTCGCGGTATCCTTCAGCGTATCTTTGTCCGCCATTTCATTGGTGATTGTTCCTGCAATCCTTATGGCTTTCTTATTGGCTTATACCGAGTTCCCCGGGAAATGGGCTTTGCTTTCAGTGATCAACACCCTGCAAGCGATCCCTACTGTGGTTATCGGTTTGTTGATGTACATGATGCTTTCTCGCTCAGGTCCGTTAGGTGATTGGCAACTACTGTTCACCCAAAAGGCGATGATTCTAGGTCAGATGGTGATCTGTTTCCCTATCCTAGTTGCGATGATGCACGGTGCCCTGCAGGCCAGTGACCGCCGAGCGGTAGAAACAGCGCGCACACTTGGCGTATCAACAACACGCGTGGCGTGTACCTTGATTTGGGAAACTCGTTTTCCTCTGTTGGCTGCAACCATTGCTGCCTTCTCTCGTATCGTGACAGAGGTAGGTTGTTCAATGATGGTTGGTGGCAACATTATGGGGATGACAAGAAACATCCCTACAGCTATCGCCATGGAAAGCCACAAAGGCGCATTTGCTCAAGGTGTCGCCCTCGGCATGGTGTTATTAGCATTGGCATTAGCCCTTAACTTTTTCCTTTCCAGTGTGAGAGGAAAAGGCTATTTAAGAACTTAGGAACGCTGTCATGAGTATAAAAATAACAACGCAGCAAATTTCAATGCGCTACAAAGAGCGTGTTTTGTTCCACATTCCCGAATTGTCGATCGGCCCCAACGATGCCATTTACCTCAAAGGAGACAATGGTGTTGGTAAAACGACCCTACTCAAAATCTTGTCTGGATTAATTCAGCCGAGCTCTGGCCGGATTCAGTCTCCAACACAGAGCTGGCAGCAGAAGTTATTCCCACGGCTCAAGTTCAAAGACATCATCTACCTGCATCAAACTCCCTATCTTTTTGATGGCTCGGTGTACCAAAATGTCGCTTATGGTATTCGCTTTAACAAAGAGAGCCAAAAAGATAAGCGAGCTCAAATAATTAATGCATTGAGAATGGTAGGTTTAGAAACCTTGGCAGATGAACACATTTCTGTGTTGTCTGGTGGTGAGCGTCAACGCGTTGCAATGGCACGAGCCTGGATTCTTAAGCCGTCAATCTTGCTTATGGATGAACCAAGTGCTTCTTTAGACAAAGAATCTATTGAAAGATTGGTGATTATGGCCGAAGATCTTCTTCAGAGAGGCGCGAGTTTAGTCATCACCAGTCACCAAACTAACGCGTTAACCGATTTATGTAAGAAGCAGTGGTGGATCAAAGACAATACTTTGACCGAATCCCCGCTTCTTCAAGTTATTAAGAAAGATAAAGCACAAGAGAATATTTATGTTGCTTCCAACGCAAACTAGTTGGGTTATTTTGGCTGGCGGACAGGCCAGCCGTATGGGCGGAAAAGATAAAGGACTCGTTGAGCTCAACGGTTCTCCGCTTATTCAATACGTTATAAACAAGCTGTCACAACAAGATGTCAGCATCACTATCAATGCCAATCGTAACTTAGACAGTTATAAAGCATTTGCTCCGGTTGTTTCCGATTCTTTCCCTGACTACCCGGGTCCGTTGGGTGGCATTCATGCTGGCCTTAAAAACGCGAACACCGACTGGGTTGGCTTTGTCCCGTGCGACAGCCCACAAATCAGTGACGACCTTGTTGAGCGTTTTTGTTCTGCAGTTAAAGAAGACAGTGACATTCTTGTCGCGCATGATGGCGAATTTAAGCAACCTGTATTCACCCTATTCCACAAACGTGTTCTACCAAAGTTAGAAGCGTTTTTGGAACGTGGTGATCGTAAAATCATCTTGCTATACAAAGAGTGTGTTACCGAATACGTTGATTTCAGCGATTCTCCTAACTGCTTTGTTAATCTCAACACGCCAGAAGAACTCACCCAATTCGGAACGCTTCAATAATGAAAGATTCTAAACAACGCCCTAACCTTCCTTTATTGGGCTTTGCTGCTTATAGCGGTACAGGCAAAACGACCGTACTTGAAGCCCTGCTTCCTCTGTTGACTGATGCGGGTTTAAAAGTTGGCGTGTTAAAACATGCTCACCACGATTTTGATGTCGATAAGCCGGGTAAAGACAGTTACCGCTTACGTAAAGCGGGCGCGAACCAAATGTTGATTGCTTCTCGTAATCGTCACGTGATGATGACAGAAACACCAGAAGCCGAAGCAGATTTTGATTACCTGCTGACTCGATTTGATACCAACACGCTTGATCTGATTTTGGTTGAAGGCTGTAAGAACATCGCCTTCTCTAAAATTGAACTGCACCGAGATGAAGTGGGCAAACCTTGGTTGTACCCGAACGATAACAACATTATTGCTATCGCGGCAGACAGCCAAGTTGAATCACAGCTGCCACAAATGGCGATCAGCGATTTAGAAGCGATTCGTGATTTCATCATTGGATACGCTCAATCCTTCGACTCTACTTCGAAAACAAATAAAGTCGCTTCGTGTGCATCTTCAAAAGACGCAGCGCCTGCAGTGTGTTGTGACTCATTCTCCCCAGCAGGTTTAACCGTTACTCAAGGTCAGCAAAAGATTGTTGATAGCATTGACGCGCTCGATCTCACAGAGAGTGTTGAATTACTGCAAGGCTACGGCCGCGTGCTGGCTGAAGATGTGATTTCACCAATCAACGTTCCTCAGAATACCAACTCTGCAATGGACGGTTATGCGATTCGTAGTGAAGATCTTGAATTGGACAGCTACAACATCGTTGCTGAAGTCATGGCGGGTCACAGCTACGAGCAAATTGTTCAACAAGGTGAAGCTGTTAAGATCATGACCGGCGCACCAATGCCAGAAGGCGTTGATGTTGTCGTGATGCGTGAACAAGCCGTCCAAGATGGCGATAAAGTTAGCTTCCCTGATGCTAAAATCTCGGTTGGACAAAATGTCCGAATGGCAGGTGAAGATTTAGAAATCGGCCAACCTGTCTTTACACGTGGCACACGTATCGAAGCACCAGAAATGGGCATGATGGCGTCGTTAGGTTTTGGTACCTGCCCTGTTCTGCGTAAAGTGAAAGTGGGTGTGTTCTCTACGGGTGATGAAGTTCAAGCGCCGGGTAGCGAGCAAAAACCAAACTCTATCTATGACTCAAATCGTTTTACTATTATCGGCATGCTTCAAAAGCTTGGCTGTGACATCGTCGATTACGGCATCATTGAAGATGACGAACAAAAGATGATGGATGTGCTCCACTCTGCGTCGCTTGAAACTGATATGGTGCTGACTTCTGGTGGTGTGTCTGTTGGTGATGCGGATTACATCAAGCTTGCGTTAGATAAGCTGGGTGAAATCAACTTCTGGCGTATCAACATGCGTCCAGGTCGCCCATTGGCTTACGGTAAGATTGAGAACAAGCCGTTCTTTGGTTTACCGGGTAACCCTGTTGCTGTGATGGTGTCGTTTATTAACTTTGTTGAGCCTGCGATCCGCAAGCTTCAAGGTCAAACGAACTGGACGCCAGTAAAAGCAAATGCTGTAGCGACGGAACAACTGCGCTCACGCCAGGGCCGTACTGAATTTAGCCGTGGTGTGTTTTCGATGAATGAATCTGGCGTGCTTGAAGTGAAAACAACGGGCAAGCAAGGTTCAGGTATTCTGCGTTCAATGAGCGAAGCGAACTGCTTAATCGAGATCTCACCTGCGGTTGATACCGTGAAAGTTGGCGAGACAGTGACGATCATTCCTCTGCAAGGTCGCGTTTGATTCAAAGCTCAAACAACTAAATTGACTTAGAAGATCTTCGCCAAAACATAAACGAAGCCCCTATATAGATTTTTCAATGTTAAGGGGCTTTTTGTTCTTTTCGTTTCGAGAAAAACAACCTGTTCGTTTCCTAAAAGACAAATAGCTTAAATTACGCTAAACGTTTAGAACGATAATCTTAAGATTTCTTACCATTACCTTGAGCCACGTACGGTTTTTATGTAGAGTGCGCGCAAAGTAATAATTCTATTGGAGAGCACCATGGCTCGTACCATTCTGTACACTTACAAAGACGAAGACAAAGAGTTACTGTTTTCAAAACAAGAACACCGCACGATCCAAGAAGCTGTTGCTGCAGCTGAAGGCATCGATATCTCTGAGTATCTAAAAACTGAGCAACAGCTTGAGTTGATTTCTGATACTAAAGCGGTTCGCAACTACCAAGACAACTACTTCCGCAAGCTTGGCTTTACTAAGCTTACGTTGAAGCAAAAAGACAATCTTGGTGTTGGTAAAAAGAAGAAGTAAGCCCTCTTGGCTCTTTTCTTGATATGTCGTTTCTAGCTTTTCGTTTGTAGTTAACAGCTAACAGCTAACAGCTAACAGCTAAAGAAACGAAAGCACCGAACAATAAAAAATGCCGCAACCTCTTTCGAGATTGCGGCATTTTTATTTGTACTTTTTAACTATCTAACCTTAGCTAGCTTAACTTAAGTCACGATTACTTAATGTTAAGGAATGCAGCACCACGAACGCCGCCTGAATCACCATGCTTCGCTTTGATGATCTTTGGACATTTCGCTACAGACAGTAGGTATTTAGGGATACGCTTTGGCATCTCTTCGTAGATAAGTTCGAAGTTTGAAAGACCGCCACCCAATGCAACTACGTGTGGATCAAGACCGGTAAACAGGTTCGCGAAACAGATAGCCAATAGCTCCATGAAACGATCAACGTGCTCAGCCGCTTTTGCTTCACCTTCGTTGTACGCTTGAATGATCTCGATTGCTTTCTTCTTCTCGCCGAAGTAGTGCTCGTAAATCAATTCAAAGCCACGACCTGATAGGTAGCTGTCTAGACAACCTTTCTTGCCACAACCACAACCGAGTAACGGTGCGTTGTCGCCAAGGTGGAACCAAGCATCAATAGGAAGACGCATATGGCCCAGTTCACCAGCAACGTGGTTACGACCAGAGAACACTTTGCCTTCGTAAACTAACCCGCCACCAAAACCAGTACCTAGAATTAGGCCTGCTACTGATGGTTCGTCTTTAAGCTCGTCATCCCACGCTTCTGAAAGCGCAAAGCAATTCGCATCATTTTCAATTTTCACACTACGACCAATAAGTGCTTCTAGGTCTTTACGTAGTGGTTTCCCCGTTGAAGCTGGCACGTTAACAACCAGCATTGTGCCGTCGTCAGCATCTTCCATACCAGGAAGACCAAGACCAATTTTACCTTCGCAAGAAAATTCACTGTCGTACTTCTTCACCAAACCGGCAATCGTATCAAGTAGCAGTTGATAATCTTCAGTAGGCGTTGGTACGCGTTCTGTTGCTACTCGCTCAAGTTTTTCATTGAACGCACCAAATTCAATTTTTGTGCCGCCAACATCGAAGCCGTAATACATGAAATCTCTCCAATTTTCCCCTAAATTCGGGCAAATAAATTTTTCAAATTAAACATCTAGGACGCATTATCCATAACACTCCCCCTACAAACCGTGATGGATAACAAACTTATCTCGTGTTCGAATCTGTTTGAACAACAAGTCAGCACAAAGCGGTTAAAGGTTAGAGTGACGTCTCATTTTTAGTGTGCTCTATGAAAGCGTTCAGGCTTGGTTTGGTTGGATCGGACTTATAACGCGTCTTACTTAGCATGTAGCTTTCACGAAATGTCTCAAACCACAGCTGTAAAGTCTTTGCGCCCTGCTCTTCACCAGCCTGTTTCAAAACCAAGCTCGCTACTTCTGCAGTCGAGAGATGTTGTTCGTTGTCTGACTTACGCATCATGTATTGCGAAACCGATTCTGGTTCGATCGACAACACCGGTAAGTCTTGCAGATACTCTGAACGACGGAAAATACGTCGTGCTTCACGCCAACTACCATCAATAAAGATCAGCAACAACGTCTTGTTCGAATCTCGCATCTCACCAAGGTCAGCAACCACGCGCGATTTGTCATCAGTATAATCTTCAGGAAATACCACGACAGGCTGATATTTATCGTCTTTCAGCACATCAAGCATCTCTTGATTCGGTTCAGTGCGGTGCCAAAGGTAGGCATAGCTGTCTTTAACGGTATCAAGGATTAAACGGCCGGTATTACTTGGCTTAAGTATTTCATTGTCCGATAAGATCAACATGGTCGCGACGTTCGTATTTACGTCTGGTTGATGTTCACAGATACAGCTGTCTTGTTTGATTTTACAGAACTGACATCGAACCACTTTACACCCGCGCGCGTTAAACGGCTTGGTAGAAAGAGACAAACGGTGTTGATATAAACGGTGAAAAGCGTGGATTCTCATGGACAATAACGATAAATCTAGAAAAGTGGCACGATTGTACTTACAGTGTCCCTAGAATGATAGAAGGAATTCCCATGCAAGACCCATCACTGCTTCGCCTTGTTTGTTTTATTGTCGTTTTCGGACTGTGTGCGCTTTGGGAATACCGTTTTCCACGTAAAGCACTGACTCAAAGCAAATGGTTTCGCTGGGGAAACAACTTTGCGTTAGTCGCTTTGAACAGCTTTCTATTGGCCACTATAATTCCTATCGCAGCATTTCAAGCGGCGGTTATCGCACAAGAAAACCAATGGGGTCTGTTCAATACCCTGTCACTTCCGAAAGAATTGACCATTCTGATCTGTGTATTGCTCTTGGATTGTGCCATTTACCTACAGCACTTGGTGTTTCACCGTGTTCCTTGGTTGTGGAAGCTACATCGAGTTCACCATGCGGATCTAGATATCGATGTCACAACCGGAACGCGCTTTCACCCTATTGAGATGATTCTTTCAATGTTCATCAAGGTGAGTTTGGTGATCGCACTTGGTGTGCCTGTCATTGCTGTCGTGATCTTTGAAATTGTTCTTAATGCGAGCGCGATGTTTAACCATAGCAATGCACGTCTTCCGCTATGGTTCGATAAACGATTGAGAAAAGTGATTGTGACACCAGACATGCACCGCGTTCATCACTCGGTCATTGTTAAGGAAACGCACTCAAACTTTGGCTTCTTTTTATCAGTGTGGGACATCTGGTTTAAGACTTACCGCGCCCAACCCAAGCTTGGTCACGATAAGGTAAGCATCGGTGTACCAGAAATACGAGACGGAAAAGAACAAAGGCTCGACTTGATGTTACGCCAACCATTCGCTTCCTTCCCTCATTCGAAAGACAAGACCTAACGCCTCAAGAAAATAATAAAAAATGGCGCAAACTCATAAGAGATTGCACCATTTTTATATGCGTAGCTTCTCACCTTTCAGCGGCAATTCCCACTTCCGGACGACGTTGACACACTTACTTCAATACGTACTTATGAAGCATGGCTTGTTGGTGCCCTGCTATCTCTCCGACTTGCTCTGAACTCTCGATCATAGATTCAAGTTGCAGCTTAGTATTCTCGCCCTGCTCAGATACTCGAGTGATTGAATGGGTAACATCGACAGTTGCACGAGCTTGTTCTTCGGTAGCCACCATGATTTGCTCAACACGCCCTTTGATCTGGCTAACCGCAAATTCGATTTTCTCGAAGGCTTGTCTTACATCGCCACTGGTTTCCAGTGCATTGGCCATCTCACTTCTCGATTCCGTTACAGAAGCACGTGAGCGATCGGCTGCCGCTACTAGCTCGTTCATCATGCTACGAATATTGGTGGTTTGCTGGGATGTGCCGCTCGCCAATTTACGCACTTCGTCTGCAACTACCGCAAAACCTCGACCTTGTTCACCTGCTCGCGCTGCTTCTATCGCAGCGTTCAGTGCCAATAAGTTGGTGTTTTCAGCGATTCCGCTGATCATATCGACCATTTCACGAATCTGTTTCACTCGACCATCCAAGTCAGCCATCGACTCTTCACTCATGCTAAGAGATTGCTCAAGCGCTTGTAATCGTTGTTGGTTAAGGCCAACCACTTGGCTGCCACTCACTGACTCATCTTCTGCTATTTGAGCATCGTCGTTCGATGCGTTAGAAATACGAGCAATCTCACCAATCGATGCTTCAAGCTCAGTAATGGTGGTGATCATATTCTGAAGTGATTCGTTCTGTTCGTTCAAGCTCGAATTGGTTTGCTCTGCAGCGTCATGGCTTACTTCAGCCGTTTGATAAAGCGTCTCACAGTTACGCGTTACTAAACGAACCGAGTCCGCGGTGGAATCAACGACCGTATTGAGTTTTGAAGTGATAACTTGAAGCTCTAGCGGCCCAAGCAATTCACTCTGTTTAGAGAAGTCATGATCTGCAAGTGAACTCAACTGTTGAGTAATGTTTTTTAGCCCTTTATTCATCCAACGGCGTAACACGAACCATGAAATCACAATGATTACGGCAATAACCAGCCCGCTGATAAACAACACACGATCAATATTGGTGATGGTTTGATTTACAACCAGTTCGCTTTCATCAATCAGATGGGAAGCGGTAGAAGACAACTGATTCAATGTGCTTATGACTGTATTCGCGAGGGTGATAACTTGCGTTAAGTTCTGCTCTTGCTGCTGAACAAGTTCGAGTTTCAAGAGGATCTGTTTGATCACGCCTTCTTCGGTAAAGCCTTCTTTCACCATCTCGTAAGGCGCCGTCAAGCTCGCGAACTCAGCGATGTCTGGGTGCCAATCGGCAAAATCGCTGTAAGCCAAGTTCAGACCTGCGATTCGGTTTCTCAATTGACGGTATTCGTCTTGTGCTTTATCAATGTCAGATTGCATCATCAGCATCAAGAAGGTGTTCGCCATAGCAGACGCGCTGGATGTAAATCGGTTCGCTGCATCGCTCGCTTCTGGGTTGTCTTCAACCAAGAATGAGCTGATTCTATTCATTTCTGGTCCGATAGACCCAACGCCATAACGGAACTCGCCCATTTTACTGTCGATCAGATTTTGCTTACTTTGAATTTCGATCTGTGCCAGCAGTACCGTGTTGGTCATGGTTTGCAGTTGCGCCATGTCATCGACAAGGATTTGTTGTTGCTCTAAAGAGATCGCATCAGGAAAAGATTGGGAAATAAAAAGAAGTTCCTCTAGCGTGGTATTGCTCTCTGTCGCGAGTTGGTCAATTGAGCCCCTTGTGGCATTCAGTGTATCTAAGTCGGTTGATTGGGTGCTGTAAGTGAGAAGTTTTACTTGTTCTAATACGCTTTGCGTTAATTCGGCGTTATGTAGAGCAAGGGGTAATGCTTGTTCCGAGAGTGCATCAAAATGTCCCCCGACCCGTTCAACGCCCCGAATGCTAACCATTGATAAAAAAGTAACAAGTAAAAGAATGGAAATAAATACAGCAGTGACGGTTTGAATGAGCGAGAATGTATAACGTGAGGGTTTTATTGATAAATTTGTGTCGGGCATGTGAAATCCAGTTTGACTACGAAAAGAGATATCCTTAAGTTAGGTCGTATACTAGAAGTCCTTGATGACGTTTTTATTTCAGTTTTTTGTCAGAAGAGTTACATATGAAAATCAGAAAAATGGCTGTAGTTACAATAACTTTAGCAACATTGGCTGCTTGTAGCTCGTCACCTTCGCCTTCTCAGCTTAGTCAAACCGCACAGAAACCCCTATCAAAGTCAGAACAATTGACTACAAACGCTTATATGAGCGTGTATGAACAGTGGAAAGGCGTGCCATACCATTTCGGTGGGACCTCATTTCGAGGTATAGATTGCTCTGCTTTTGTTCAAATCGCCGTGCAAAATGCGACTCAACAAGCTCTACCAAGAACCACAAAAGACCAGAGTAAAAAGGGAAAAGAAATTGCGTATGGGCAGGCAACAAGCGGTGACTTGGTGTTTTTCAAGACTTCGATGACGGTGCGACATGTAGGCGTTTATTTAGGAAACAACCAATTTCTACATGCCTCGACATCGAAAGGTGTCATTATTTCTAGGTTAGATAACCCTTACTGGGCATCCAAGTTTTGGCACTTTAGGCGTTTATAGCGGTTCGAAAGATAAACCGCTGAGCGAGGTAACTCTAGAAAGATACGACTTAAACGCCCGTTGTTATTATGCTGATTAATTACGACGATAAATGAGCAAACAAACCGTTAATCGTATTTAGCAACAGCAGTATCAAACAGGTTCTTCACTAACGCGATGTACTCATCGAGGAATACAATTTGTTCGTTAGTCGCTTTCTTAGCCCACACACCCGCTAATACTTCACCAAGATCCGCTACTACGGCATCTGCTTCTTTCAAAAGTTGAAAACGAACGCTCGAATGCAACTCTGGGTTTTGCTCGAAAATAGCCATGATGTTTGTTGAAATCATGTCGGTAACAATGTCTTCGACACTTTCGTTTCCAGTATCACCATTACTATTGGTAAACACATCAAGGTTGAATGATAGGTGCTCGATTAAAGCCAAATAGCCATCGGTTTCTACAACCACAATAATTCTCCGTTTTAAGCTCTAGAGCAGATTAATACGTACTTGCCTAATACTATGTAAATGAAGCTATTTGTCATCACTTTATTGCCCAAAACCACATTTAAATGATCCTAGTTAGTATTTCAGCTTAAAATTAAATCGATATAGCTTTATGTGGTATACCTGCCTACTTACGACATAAGTAAATTCACGCTAAAGAAGTGTAAGACAAACTTTGAAGCAAAGTATTGCGCCAGTTAACAATAGCCCTTTCAACTTACTCTAAAAGCTCATTTGATTTAGTCGCTAGACAATAACAAGCTCAAACCTCTTTTCCAGTTTGTGGCGTTCAAAACCGTTTCGATTGTGAGACCAGTTCCAAACTATTTCATCACGTCAGGTTTTCAATTTATGTTTGTATTTCAAAGAGCTTGAATCAGTTCGAGTTCACAATTCGGCCAATTGATTCTACGTAAGATGAAGAAGAGCTAAGAACATTGACGAGTGCGTCTATAAATTGTTCAGATTTATCCTAAACTATTGCTATTAAACAAACAGTATTTCTAACCTTCAATCTTTTTAACTTTCAGTCTTTGAGGATTTCCTATGTGGCAGGCCATTTCTCAACAACTTTCAGATACTCTTCTATTTAACTTTCAGATTACTGAACGTACCAAGGTTTCTGGTGGCGACATTAACGATTGCTATATGATCAGCGATGGTAATGAGCGTTACTTTGTGAAAGTGAATCAGCGAGAATTTTTACCTAAGTTTGAAATTGAAGCTGAGAACTTACGCTTGTTAAGAGAAACCTCCACTGTTTACGTTCCTGAGTTGGTGCTTATTGGCAAAACCAAAGAGTGCTCGTTCATTATTCTGAATTACTTGCCGACCAAACCGCTCGAGACGGGCAACAATAGCTTCGATTTCGGCGTTCAGCTTGCGCGGCTTCATCAATGGGGCGAGCAAAAAGAGTTTGGTTGCGACCAAGACAACTATATCGGCAGCACACTTCAACCCAACCCTTGGCATAAGAAATGGGGTCGCTTTTTCTCTGAGCAACGCATTGGTTTCCAACTGCAACTGCTCAAAGAGAAAGGCATCGAGTTTGGTGATATCGATGACATCGTTGATGTGGTGAATATGCGTCTTGCTGGCCACAACCCTCGCCCTTCTTTGCTTCATGGGGATCTTTGGAATGGCAATGTTGCTAACTCTGCGTTTGGCCCAATTTGCTACGACCCTGCTTGTTACTGGGGGGACCATGAGTGTGATTTGGCGTTAACTGAATTGTTTGAAGGTTTCCCTAAAGAGTTTTATGAAGGTTACCAGAGCGTCAATCCACTCGACGTTGGCTATACTGATCGGAAAGACATTTACAACTTGTACCATCTTCTTAACCACTGCAATCAATTTGGCGGCGAATATTTAGCACACACTGAAGCATGCATTCAGAAGATACAGGCCGTTTAATACCAATTACAGCTGTTTATAACCGAATACGATTGGTATCAGTTACAGTGAGGAGAATTTGCCATGCATAAATACACAGAGAAACATGTCTCCTGTCCGCATTGTGGGCACGGTATTAACATCACGCTTGATGCATCTAATGGTAGCCAAGACTTCTATGATGATTGTCCAGCGTGTTGCAATGCCATTCATTTGGATATGCAGGTTGACGAAGTAAGAGACAGAATCAACCTTTCGATTGATGCCGATGATGAACAAGTATTCTGACAATCAGTTTCTCGTTTAAACCATGATCAAAAAAGAGCACCTCACGTGCTCTTTTTTAATTTGGTCATCGGTGTGATTTTATTGCCACCGATTCAATGCGCTTAGTGGCTATTTCTGGTTCGCTAATACACGCTCGACAGTATCAACAATTGCCTGCGTTTGTGGATCGAACTCAATGTTCACTTGGTCGCCTACTTCACGGCCGCCAAACAGAGTACGATTCAGAGTTTCTGGGATCAGGTGAACAGAGAAACGGTTCTCTTCCACTTCACCAATCGTCAATGAACAACCATCAACACCAATGTAACCCTTACTCAATACGTACTTCATCGATTCTTCTGGTAGTTCGAACCAAAGTGTACGGTTGTTTTCTGTTTTAATCACATCGACTAGGTTAGCCATCAGAGTAATGTGGCCAGACATGCTATGCCCGCCAATTTCGTCACCAAACTTTGCTGCACGCTCAACATTCACTTTGTCACCAACATTCAGTTGGCCTAAGTTCGTCAATCGCAATGTCGCTTGCATTAAATCAAAAGCAATCTGGTTACCTGAAATTTCCGTTACCGTTAAGCAACAACCGTTATGAGCTACTGAAGCACCAATGGCTAATCCCTCTACCATTTCGTCAGTTAACTCAATGGTATGAGTTTGAAACAACTCTTTTTTGTTGATAGCAACCAGTGTTGCCATACCTTGAACGATACCTGTAAACATAAGATTCCTATTTAGCATTCTAGGGCGTGTTGACCTTTCGCGGTTAAATTTTGTTCGGATGGGGACGCCTAGATAAAAACGTTTTAATCGCGGCGAGGGGGAAGTAGCCTAGCATCCTAAGCAAATCTCCCTCAACAAAGAGTAAAACGCTTTTTGCGGGGGCGCCCAGCTCGAACCCTTCGGGCAGCGTTTGCTGGTCATTTTTACTACGTTATCGGCTTCTCATGTAGGCTAGCTACACATCAAAGCCTCTGCCTTGTATAAAGGCCCAGCAACTCGCTGCAAAAATCAGCTCGAAAGATCAACACGCCCTAATAACAGTTTTTCATAGCAGTTATTGTGACATTTCTTTATGATTCGTCCAGTGGAAGCTTAAGATCATTGTCTCTGATTCCTTCAGAATGTCCTTTCCTACACTATTATTCTAATTTTCCCTCTTATTTGGAGTTGTTTGTGCATCGTTACAAAGAAGAATCCTCGAATCTAATCAAACTTGCGACCCCAGTATTGATCGCATCCGTTGCACAAACTGGAATGGGTTTTGTTGATACCGTAATGGCCGGTGGCGTAAGTGCTATCGATATGGCGGCGGTTTCGATTGCAGCAAGTATCTGGCTACCATCAATCCTATTTGGTGTTGGTCTATTGATGGCGTTGGTTCCTGTCGTTGCACAACTGAATGGTTCTGGTCGACAAGTAAAAATTCCATTCGAAATTCAACAAGGCGCATTTTTAGCGCTCGTCATCTCCCTTCCAATCATTGGTGTGCTTTTTCAAACACAATTGATATTGGAGTGGATGGACATTGAACAACTCATGGCGGAAAAGACCATCGGCTATATGAATGCGGTTATGTTTGCTGTACCCGCTTTCTTGTTGTTCCAAACATTGCGAAGTTTTACCGATGGTATGTCTTTAACCAAGCCTGCAATGGTGATTGGTTTTATTGGCTTGTTATTAAACATCCCGCTTAACTGGATGTTCGTATACGGAAAACTTGGTGCTCCTGCATTGGGTGGTGTTGGCTGTGGCGTTGCAACGGCTATCGTATACTGGGTGATGTTTGCACTGCTATTCGCTTACGTTTTAACTTCAAAACGGTTATCGAAAATCAACATCTTCGGTACGTTCCATAAGCCGCAACTTAAAGCTCAAATTCGCCTGTTTAGACTTGGTTTCCCTGTCGCAGCCGCTATCTTCTTCGAGGTAACCTTGTTTGCGGTTGTTTCCTTGTTGGTTGCCCCACTTGGCTCGTTGATTGTTGCCGCGCACCAAGTCGCGATCAACTTCTCTTCGCTGGTCTTCATGATTCCAATGAGTATCGGTGCAGCCGTGAGTATTCGTGTTGGGCATAAGTTGGGCGAAAACAACACCGAAGGCGCTAAGATCGCGACACACGTAGGTATCATTGTTGGTTTAGTGACAGCCCTTATGACAGCGGCGTTAACGATTCTGTTTAGAGAACAGGTTGCATTACTTTACACAGAGAACACGGCAGTAATTATGGTTGCAATGCAGTTGCTGTTGTTCGCGGCGGTTTATCAATGTACTGACGCCATCCAAGTTATCGCTGCGGGTGCTCTGCGTGGCTACAAAGACATGCGTTCAATCTTCAACATCACCTTTGTGGCATACTGGTTGCTTGGTCTTCCTATCGGTTACATCTTGGGTATGAAAGATTGGATTGTTGACCCTATGGGTGCGCACGGCTTCTGGATTGGTTTCATCGTCGGTCTAACGTCAGCCGCGATTATGCTGGGTATGCGTCTACACTGGATGCACAAGCAGGACGATGACGTTCAGTTAGAATTTAGTTCTCGCTAGATTCGTACTCGCTAAGTCGGTCTATCTGATTTCGAATAAAAAAAAGAGCTCTGATTTTCAGGGCTCTTTTTCGTTTAATGGTCAGGTAGATCGTATCTGCCTTAATATTCACTCTTCTCTCGAACAAAGCGCGCAAACTTGGGTTTTCCGTTTTGAGTAAAACCATTGTAACGAAAGGTAATACGGCTGCCGATCTCTGGCGGTGCGAGTCTCATTTGGTCACTGAACCCGCTGCCTATATAAAATTCCACACCCTCTTCTGTGTGAACCAAGATTGAACCCATCATCCCTTTATACTTCCCTGTCCCACCCTTGTAGCCAATAACTGTGGCTTCGGCATCATGATGCCTTTTCAGTTTTAACAAATCATTACTTCGGCCTGCTTGATAACGACTGGTGATTTTTCTAAGCATCAAACCTTCGCCATTACGCTCATCGACATTATCAAGTTGATGAAACAAAGCCTCTTCACTGTGAATTGGTACATGTTCTATGTAGCTGACATGAGATTCTCCAATCACGCTTACCCAATGCAAAATGTTGTAATAGCGCTTTTGATAATCTCCCGCAGCGCCTGGCATATCAAACAGCATGAAATCGATTTGGCGCCATGCTGTGTCACTCGGCGTATGATCGAGAACGGTAGATTGAACAAGGTGGAACTTGCCCCTTCCTGCCCACAACTCTCCTTCGAGATGGACCTTAGGCAAGTTTTCAGTAAACCACTTGGGTGAGTAAATGCGATTACCATTGCGTGTATAAAGATGTTGTCCGTCCCAAAGAGCCCGAATCCCATCAAGCTTTTCACTCTTCCAGTATTCAGAAACATCAATGCCTTGTTGGTATGTATTGGCCAGTACCAAATGGTCGGGAGGTAAATAGGATGAATGAGAAGAAAGCGAACACGCCCATAGAGTTGCTATCGCCAATTTAGTTAATCTCATCATCTGCTCCGTATTGATATCTGTAGTAGTCAACAAACGCCTTTAATCCTAAGCGTTCTGACACGTAGGTAGACAACCTTTGCTAGAAGATGCGATCCACTCATCAACCTTATCTAACCTTTTCATTTATTCATTAAATTAATGACCTATAACTCTCATATATTCCGCCGTTTTTAGTTCTCATATTGAGAAACGTCTTTTCTCAATTTGAGATAGGAATTCGTACTAAACATAAATTATTGAAAAATAACAACATAAAAGTTGGCACATTCAGTGCAGTTGTCCATACATACTTAAAAGGAGATATCGCTATGGAACTACGTAAGACTGATTTAAACACAACGACACTGACACTTTCTATTTTCGGTGATCTGGATGCAGCAGGCAGTCGTGATGCACAAACCGACATCGATGATGTGATTTCTAACGATGGTCACCCTGAAATCGAAGTTGATTTTAGCCAGGTTGAGTTTTTAGATTCATCTGGTGTTGGCGCGATTGTTTATATGTTCAAACGTCTGACTGAGCGCGAACGCAACATGCGACTTGAAAATGTGACTGGTCAGCCTCTTGAAATTATGAACCTACTACGTATTGGCCACGCTATCCCAGTAAATTCAAAAAATCCTGCAAATTCATGAAGACCCACTAAGCTAGAAGTAACAAAAAATAATAAGAAAAATTAGAAACATAGGACGTTGGCATGAAAATACTGAAAAACTACATAGCCCTTTCTCTGTCCGCTCTCGTTCTGGGTGGCTGTACTAGCTATCCTGAACAAGGCACAGGGGGTTTGGCTGAAAGTTACGATTCTATTAACTATCAAAACTCAGACTTCTCTCCTGTCATGCCAGACGAGCCTCTTGGTCCAGAACATGGATTACGCTTTGATTGGCAGCTCGCTAAATTGCACCTTGATGCTTTGATACAAGAAGGTGCTCGTTGGTGTTTCCCCGCTGCTGTTGTTCAAGCAATCGAAAAGCAAAACCGTATTGCTCGTGAACTTCAAGGCGGTCTACTACTGGATGCAGCCAACGACTTAGTGATCCAAAGAAAACGCCTAAATGAACTTGAGGTCCAACTGGATTACGTAACTTCACAAGCCCGCTGTGAGCCACCAAAAAATGAAACCCAATTTAGAATGCAACTGTCGGTTATCGAACAGTTGTATGACCTGCTTAATGTTGACAACCAATTCGCGGAAGATTCGATTGAAGTAAACCCGAAGTATATGGGAAGACTTGCGGAAGCAACCAGTTTACTGAAAGAACACAAATCTCTAGACCTTGTGGTTACCGGCCATGCAGATGCGACAGGTACCGAAGAATACAACGATAAGTTAGCACTTGGACGAGCGAAACAAGTCGAACGCTACCTGACTATATTTGGCCTAGGCGCTCAACGAATCAAAGCCGTCTCTGTTGGCGAAACCGTCCCTCTTTTTGAAGGTGAATCCGACGGCACACGTTTAACTAACCGCCGAGTAAGTATCGAAGTTATCTCGCCTAAGAATGCCGAGAAAATGGGAGGTGGATTATGAAATTATTGATCGCTTTTATCATCACCCTATCGTTATGCTTTGCGAATGTCGTCAATGCTAACGATGAGTTTTCAGACGCGGTTCAAGTCGGTGACCTTATCCAAGTTAACGTACCCGGTGAAAGTACCTTAAACACGGGGTTCCAAGTGGATAAGCGTGGCCGTATTACCCTTCCTGAAGTAGGCGCTGTGTTTGTTGCAGGTTACGACAGTGAGCAGCTTAACAAAGTGGTTCTAGAGTCGCTGGCAACCGCCTATAAAGATCTTTCGAACGCTTCAGTCTATGTAAAAGAGCAGCAAATCATCATCTACGTACAAGGTTATGTAGAACAGCCTGGTGAATACACTCTCGCATTGGGTTCTAGCATCCAAATGGCACTTTACGCTGCGGGTGGTTTACGCCCGGGCGCGCAACTGGATAAGCTGATTCTTAAGCGAGGCGCAGACAAGAAAGAGTTTAACTACAAACGATTCCTTGATTCAGGAGACGAGTCAGCATTACCTACTCTTCAATCACTGGATTCACTATTCGTTCCAGCTTCTCCATTAGTCGGTAACATCGAGCAAGAGTTTGACGCAGCAAAGCTTGCTAACTCAGGTGACAGTGCTGATTCTCGTAACTCCATCAAAGTGTTTGGTGAGGTGAACGCGCCGGGTTCGTTCACTTACAAAGAGAACACCGACCTTGTCGACGTACTTATGCGTTCGGGCGGCGTAACTCGTTATGCCAGTGTTGAGCAAATCCGAGTGATTTCGAACAACACCCCAACGCTATTCAACCTAAAACGTTACTTAGATTCTGGTGACGAAAGTCTGCTTCCAATTTTACGCCCGGGTGCGACCATTTTCGTTCCCAAGCAAGAAGAAGAGATCAAATCCGGCGCCAACATGGTTTACGTAATGGGCGAAGTCGCAGCCCCTGGTGCTTTTGAAGGCAAAAGAGACGCGACCTTTATGGATATCTTGGCGAATGCGGGAGGCCCAACTCGATTTGCAGAGTCACGACAAATCCGTGTCATCAAAGCAGATGGCAAAGTGCTTAAATTCGATTTAGCGGCTTACACTGAAGGCTTACCTAACTCTAACCCTCCTAGCATCAAAGCTGGTGACGCGATTTTCGTTCCCGAGAAAACCGACATGAACGAGAAGTCTTGGTTGAAAATCACGCCAGACAGAGCAGTTAACGTGATTGGTGAGGTGAATCGACCTGGTCGTATTGAATGGTCAGATGAAATGAATTTCATGGGATTATTGGCACACGTCGGTGGCCCTACGCTACGCGCTGACACATCGAAAATCGAAGTTGTTACTGGTAGAAAGCTAGTTGTGTTTAACCTTGATGATTTTATTCGAAATGGTGCGCCACGTGACCAAATGCCACAAATTCGAGCGGGCTCTATCGTGCGTGTTCACGACTTGCCACAAGATCCTTCAGACAATAAATCACAATGGGTTCGTCAAAGCTCTGATGCTTCGATCTACATCTTTGGACAAGTGAATGCACCCGGTCGTTACCGCTTCACCAAAGACATGCACTTCCTTGATATCTTGTCTGCGGCTGACGGTCCAACAAAGGATGCCGACATCCACAACGTTCGAGTAACGCATCGTGACAAAACCTATTCGCAAGTAAGCAAACTTAACTTATCACTGTACTTCGAAACCGGTGACGAATCGTTACTGCCAAACGTAACCACTGGCGACACGATTTACATCCCAGAGAAAGGCAAAAACTGGTTAGATACACCGAAAGAAGAAACCGTTCGTGTGCTTGGTGCGATTAACAATCCGGGGCGTTATGTGTTCAACGACAACATGACCATTCTAGATATTCTGGCAGAAGCAGCAGGACCTACCGACAATGCTTATGTAGAAAAAATTACCATCGTCAATATGTCTTGCTGCCAAGGTCAGGCTCGTACTTTTGACCTTGTTGAATTCAGCAAAACGGCGAACATTTACAACTTGCCGGTGCTACGCGCTGGTGACACGATTTACATCCCAGACCGTCGCGAAAGCTTTATTGAAAAAGCACGCGTCGGACTTGATGACATACTGCGTATCACCACCACCATCGTATTAATAGGAGCTTTATAATGACAATTTCAGCGACCCATGCCGAAGTCGAGCAACTGTATTTAGCTTCTGAACTTAACGGCCAAAAATCAATATGCGTCACCGCCTGCCATTCAGGTGACGGCGTAACATCTATTGCAACCGCATTAGCCGAGCGTTTTCTTCTTGCGGGTCATTCAACGCTTTATGTTGATCTCAACTTATTCAACCCTGCTTTCAAAGATTTGAATATGCTAGAAGATAATCAGCAAGGTCAACTGATAGAACATGTTGAATCTCAGCGTACGTTTATCGGTGTCCCTGCTCCACAAGTTGCTTCAACGCAATTGGCTTATAAAGATCCGACAACGTTACAAAAAGTGGTCAACAAATGGTTAGAGAAATACGACAGAGTCATCATTGATACCTCACCGCTTCTCAACATAAACAAAGGCAATATTCCGGCGCAGTCTGTCGCGAGCGCTTGTGGCAGTACACTAATTGTTGTCGCCTATGGAGAAACGTCGAGTCACCACCTAGAACAAGCGAAAAAGCTGCTTGATGCACAAAGTATCAATCTAATGGGCTGCGTGATGAACATGAAACAAAAGCCTAGCTTTGCACAAGAGTTGGTCAGACAAATCAATCGAATGAAATTTATCCCCGTTAAGCTTCGCGATAGCTTGGCAAACAAGCTGTATCAAAATGAGTTTTTGAACCTTCCTATGTAACTTTCTTTTGCTACTTTCTGGCTGTCATTAAAACCATGACAGCCGCCAATCGTATTAGACTTCAAGCTCCAACCGCTCTGAATGATTCAAAACCAAATTGGGTGTTTTTGGCGAAATTGTTATTAAAAATAAGATTTTAAAAACCATTCAACGCATTTCACACACGTCATTCATGGTCTTACCACCTTTAAATCCCTTCAAAAATAAACAGCCCCACACCTAACTTTAGCGGTAATGTGACACAGACGGTTAAAGTGCCATGTAAATCGCATCAAAGATGGAATTCGTACGATTATTCCCTAAGATTATAAATAGAGGTGGTTTTTGACGAATTTGTAATAGTTTGACAAAGTTATCCGATGGCTGTTGAAACACAGTGGATGAATTGGCAAATCACACTTCACTGACTTTGCACGTTTATCTATTCAAACTTCACCCATCCCTCCTTCTGCTCAAATGGTTCAAATACACGGAAAGGATCACCATCGAGCAATTTAGATAATCAATTTACCTTGGTTACCTTAGTTGTATTATTAAAGAGAAAGGAAACTCAATATGAAATACAAGTTAAGCTCCGTATTTTTGTTAGTAGCAGCAGCCAGCGGTAATGCTAACGCTGGAGAATGTGGCAGCGTAACAATCGCAGATATGAACTGGAACTCTGCAACACTGATCGCCAATATCGACCAATTCATCCTTGAACATGGTTATGGGTGTGATGCTGAACTTATCCCTGGCGACACTATGCCAACAGGCACGTCTATGATCGAAAAAGGCCAGCCTGATGTTGCACCTGAACTTTGGAGCAACAGCTTAAAAGACGCATTAGATAAAGGTGTTGAAGAAAAACGTCTTCGCTACGCAGGTAAAGCACTTGTGAACGGCGGCGAAGAAGGCTTTTGGGTTCCAGCTTACCTAGTAAAACAGTACCCTGAAATGGCAACCATCGAAGGCGTACGCAAAAACGCAAGCTTATTTAAACACCCTGAAGACCCAGATACATCTGCATTCTACAGCTGCCCTGCAGGCTGGAACTGTCAGATCAGCGCCGGAAACCTGTTTAATGCTCTTGAGCTAGAAAACAGCGGTTTCACGATTGTTGATCCAGGCTCGAGTGCCGGCTTATCTGGCTCTATCGCAAAAGCTTATGAACGTGAAGAAGCTTGGTTTGGTTACTACTGGGCACCGACGGCTGTGCTAGGTAAATACGACATGGTTAAAGTCGACTTTGGCAGTGGCGTTAATGAGGAAGAGTTCCTTAACTGTACCACTAAAGAAGATTGTGAATCGCCAAAAGCGACCATGTACCCGCCTTCACCTGTTCACACGATTACCACTGAAAGTTTTGCGTCACGTGCTCCTGAAGCATACGACTACTTTACTAAACGTGGTTTCACGAACGACAAAATGAACTCGCTACTTGCTTGGATGGAAGACAACCAAGCTGATGGCGAAGAAGCGAGTCTGCATTTCTTAAGTGAATTCCCAGAAGTATGGCACCCATGGGTTTCTGAAGAAGTGGCTAAGAAAGTTGAAGCAGAGCTGTAAGAGCTTGATTTAATAACAAGTAATTACGCTTCAACAATAAAACAGAAATAACGTCGCTATACTTGATGTTATTCATGATTCGGAGCCCTTTTCATTAGCGATTTTCTTATCGCATGGACAAGTGGCTCCGAACTATAAGGATATAAAATGGCTGACAGCAATTGGTTATCAAGCTTTCCAGAGATGGAACGCGGTGATTTACGAACCATAAAAAAGACGCTAGATGGCGCATACCGTGAATTTTCCCGTGAATACGGCGAAATGATTGAATCTCTCTTTGACCCTCTTCTTTCATTCCTCGTTTGGTTTGAAAAACTCCTTATCTCAACACCTTGGATTATAGTCCTGGCTGTGTGTACCAGCCTTGTCTACGCAGCAAGCCGTTCTTGGAAACTGGCTCTAGGCTGTGTAGCTTCTCTACTTCTCATTGGTTACTTTGGAATGTGGGAAGACACCATGCGGACGCTCAGTATCATCACTGTATGTACCTTGGTTTCAATATTCTTGGGCATTCCGATTGGTATTGCGATGGCTCGTTCAAATCGAGCTCAGTCAATTGTTACGCCGATGCTCGATATCATGCAAACCATGCCTGCGTTCGTTTATTTGATTCCAGTGGTAATGCTACTGGGCATCGGTAAGATTCCAGGGCTAATCGCCGTGGTTATCTACGCGATCCCACCTGTAATTCGTCTAACTAACCTAGGCATACGCTTAGTTGATAAAGAAGTCCTTGAAGCCGCTACCGCTTTCGGTGCGAGCAAAAAGCAACGCTTATGGGGTGTTCAACTTCCTCTAGCAATGCCAACGATCATGGCGGGTATTAACCAAACCATCATGATGGCACTGTCTATGGTTGTTATCGCATCCATGATTGGTGTGAAAGGCCTAGGACAACCGGTTCTCAAATCGATTACTAACCAGTACTTCACATTAGGCTTGATGAATGGTTTCGCCATCGTTGCCCTCGCAATCCTTTTTGACCGCGCTTCACAAGCGTACGCAAGAAGAACTAATGCGCATTTAGGAGGATTCAAGCATGACTAAACCATTGATTGAAATTAGTGGTCTGTACAAGGTGTTTGGACCGAAACCAATGTCTGTTATGAACCGAGTTCAAAACGGCGAACACAAAGATCAGATTCTTGCGGATACGGGTCATACCGTTGGTTTGAAAGAGATCAACCTTGAGATTAACCGTGGTGAAATCTTCGTTATCATGGGGCTTTCTGGCTCGGGTAAATCGACGCTGATTCGCCACTTCAACCGTTTGATTGACCCGACTCAAGGTAAAATCATGGTTGAAGGCATTGATGTGATGAGCCTCAACACTAAACAGCTAGAAGAGTTCCGTCGTCATAAAATGTCGATGGTATTCCAACGCTTTGGCTTAATGCCTCATCGCACTGTGGTTGAAAACGTTGCGTACGGGTTGGAAGTACAAGGCATCAAAAAAGAAGACCGTTTAGCGAAAGCCAACGAATGGTTAGAAACGGTGGGCTTAAAAGGTTACGGCAAGCAATACCCAGCGCAACTTTCAGGTGGTCAGCAACAACGTGTTGGGCTTTCGCGCGCTCTGTGTACTAACGCTGAAATCTTGTTAATGGATGAAGCCTTTTCGGCACTCGACCCTTTGATTCGAAGTGAAATGCAAGACCAGCTTATTGAACTTCAAGAGAAGCTTCATAAGACGATTGTTTTCATCACACATGATCTGGACGAAGCACTCCGCCTAGGCGATAGAATCGCAATTTTGAAAGACGGCGAGTTAGTACAACAAGGCACACCACATGAGATTCTGCTAAATCCAGCCGATGATTACGTGGAAGCGTTCGTGAAAGACGTAAACCGTGCTCGTGCACTGACCGTTGAAACCGTTATGCAGCCTCCTCTGTATCGAATCACATCAGAAACAATTGAAGGTGCTTTGGCACAAATGAAGATGCTGAAAAACGATTACGCTTATCACGTAACGGATGACGGCTATCAAGGCCTAGTCACACAAGAGAGCCTACAAGACGCAGTTGAAGATTCATCGGTACATGATTTTAGTGATGAGATATACGAAAAAGTCCCTGCCATCTTACCAGATGCGGTGATTGAAGAAGTGCTACCGGACACTATGTCTTGTGACTACTCTCTTCCAGTTGTTGATGAAGACGGTAATCTAAAAGGTGAACTCGAGAGAAGCGCTGTTGCTGATATCTTCTCAGAAAGTAGCGAGGAAGAAGTAGAAGCCGACCCAAAGCCAAAGATTGATAAAGCTTCGTAGTCCTACTTTTCGTGATTTAAAGCTCGGCTGTTTAAATTATCGCTATTTGCGTTATCGCTATTTAGATTAGCCCAAACTGCTTACCCCGCTCTAAGACCACTGTTGTTAATTCACTGCAGTGGTCTTTTTTATTTGTATCGGGCTCGTTTTCTTCTGAGATCTACCCGCACCTTAGGCTTTATAGGCACCTAAGTTTATATTTCATAAGAGAAAACAAAATAAAATCAGTCCGTTAGGTTTGTCACAAACCCAATAGCAAGATGAGTGAGATGCCAATTAAATGCTCTATTTGTACGGCAACCAGTTGAAATTATTCTAGAAAATGACTAAAACTTAATAGTATTAACAGATATTAAGCTCAATAAAAGGACTTAGTTTGATGAATTCTACTTTAGCGTCAGACGCAGCTACAAATCTAAACTCACAACAAGTGAGCGAGCTTGTCGATGAAAGCGTTCTGGAGCAAATGATTCGCGATACAAGTGCGGACATTATCCCTATCTTGATCGACCATTATGTCGAAGAATCACAAACACGCTTGGTCGCTATAAAAGAGGCAGTCACGCAGAAAGACGCTCAAACACTTGAGTTCGAGGTCCACACTCTCGGCAGCACAGCGCTTTCGTTAGGTAATCGCCCTTTGGGTGAATTAGCTCGAGCTTTAGAAAAGCTATGTTTAGAACAGAGTCATGATGCGGCATTTCGACAAGTTGATGAATTACTAGAGCTCGCAGAGCGTTCAATAAAAGCCTTGCTTGAAAGGAAAGAGGCAGGCTTCAGCTAGCTTTGCATGTTCATTATCGGTATCAGATTAAAAACTCAAAACAGTCGTTATTAATATAGTCGCCATAAGATGGGCTCCATCATGAACAGCAATGCGAGAAGTTATACAGGCCGCTTCTTAAAAGATAGCATGTGGTAGATAACAAATACACAAGACTCGTATTGATGGTTGCATATCACTATGTTATTGATTGGTTAGGATAAAGTTTCAAAAGGAATACACAATGCGCCCTAAGGTATTGTTAGTTGAAGACTCCACCTCACTCGCCGTACTCTACAAGCAGTACGTAAAAGACGAGCCCTATGATATTTTCCACGTCGAAACCGGCGCGGAAGCTAAGACCTTCATTGAAAGGCACTCTCCACAGCTTGTGATTCTCGACCTTAAGCTTCCTGACATGCCAGGCGAAGAAGTCTTAGATTGGATTACTGCTAACGAAATACCGACCGCTGTCATCATCGCGACAGCGCATGGTTCAGTAAACATCGCGGTAGACCTTATCCAACGCGGTGCAGAAGACTTCTTAGAGAAACCCATTCAAGCCGATCGACTCAAGACCTCTGTTAGCTTGCATCTAAAAAGAGCGAAACTCGAAAACCTCGTCGATAACATGCAAAGCAAATTCGATCGTGATCGTTTTCATAATTTCATTGGCTCTTGCCTACCCATGCAGGCGGTTTACAAGATCATTGATTCGGTAGCACCAACCACTGCCAGCGTGTTTATTAACGGCGAAAGTGGTACAGGTAAAGAAGTGTGTGCGGAAGCGATTCACCAAGAGAGTCAGCGTAATGGTAAACCCTTCGTGGCCATTAACTGCGGCGCTATCCCTCGAGACCTAATGGAGAGTGAAATCTTCGGTCACGTTAAAGGTGCGTTTACCGGTGCGACAACCGACCGTAAAGGTGCAGCAATGCAAGCGCATGGCGGTACCCTATTTCTCGATGAGCTTTGTGAAATGGAACTGGAGATGCAGAAGAAGCTCCTCAGATTTTTGCAAACTGGTACGTTTACTCCACTCGGTGGCAACCGCGAGATTAAAGTGGATGTCAGAATTATCTGTGCGACCAACCGCGATCCACTGGTTGAAGTAGAAGAAGGACGTTTTAGAGAAGACCTTTACTATCGTGTTCACGTTGTGCCTATCGAAATGCCACCGCTTCGTGAACGAGGAAGTGACATTGTCACCCTATCTAATCACTTCTTGAAACTGTACGCGAAGCAAGACAAGAAGAAGTTCAAATCAATAGACAAGGAAACGCAGAATCTACTTAAACGTTATGCGTGGCCAGGCAATGTGCGTCAGTTGCAAAACATCATCCGTAACATCGTGGTGTTGAACAATGAAACGAGCGTGACTAAAGACATGTTACCGCCTCCGATTAATAAAGTAGATGCCGCTCCATCATCTAAATCAGTGACACCAATTCGAGTAACTGCGCCTCAACCTGCAGTTGTTGAAGCACCAGAAGCTAAGTTGCCACCGATTACTCCGGAAGAGTTGGAACAATCGTCAGTTGCTCAAGCTCACAACGAGCCGATGACGCCTGCATTTACCACAAGCGAAGGTGCTATTCGTCCAATGTGGCAAATAGAACGTGAAGCCATTCAACATGCCATCAATCATTGCGATGGGAATGTGTTAAACGCTGCTGTGCTGTTAGAACTTAGCCCTTCTACTGTTTATCGTAAGAAACAGGCTTGGGAATCGGAAGATGAGTACAATCAAACCTAACCAAGGTATACTCGACATAAACCTTCATGAGATTTGGCTGTTGATCGACAGCCAAACTTTTGGAGGCATAGAAACGCATGTTTTAGAATTAGCACAAGGCCTGATATCGGAAAGCGCTCAGTATTCAGAGGCTGTTCGTATCGTTCTTTTGACTAAGTTTAATCCTGAAGCGATCATCGTTGAAAAGTTGAATGCGCTGAACATCCCTTTTAGTTACCTCTCCGATTTAGCCTCATGTTCTGTAGATTCAAATGGCAATAGCGCGACACAGCTGAAACGTGCAGTTCAACATTATCAACCAAGGCTTATCCATGCTCATGGTTACAAAGCCAGTTTGGTCAGCAAGTTAATCAAGCTTCCGCCTCGTTTCAACAACACAAAGCAAATCACCACTTATCACGCAGGTGAAACCCCAACAGGCAAAGTATGGCTTTATGATTGGCTCGACCGTTACAGCAGTTTTCTTTCTGATCAGTCGCTCGTGGTCAGTGAAAAGATTAAAGCGAAAGTGCCGAGTCAAACCCATCAATTGAATAACTTTGTTAAAATGCCAACCGGGTTAACAAGCTCCCCTTCATCAAGCCCATTCCATGTTGGTTTTGTGGGGCGATTGAGCCATGAAAAAGCGCCTGATCGATTTGTTGCATTAGCCAAACAGTTTCCTGATGTTCGGTTTGAGCTTTTTGGTGACGGGCCAGAAATGGACATCTTAGTTAAATCGCAGCCTGATAATGTGACCTTTCATGGGCATCAGACCAATATGGACGACGTCTGGAGCCAAATCGATCTGTTAATCATCCCTTCTCGCTTTGAAGGCTTACCTATGGCGGCATTAGAAGCCATGATTCGTGGCATTCCCGTTCTCGCCACCTCAGTTGGTAACTTGCCTCAACTCATCGAGCATCAAGTTAACGGCTACCTTGCAAATTCAGAAGCTGAGCTAGAACAGTTTTTATCTTTGTGGATGTCATTGACGAACGAGCAACGTAACTCTCTCAAGAGTCACGCGATAGAAACCGTGAAAAACCAATACTCTCCACAAGCCGTTGTCCCGCAGTTGTTGGAAATCTATCAACTCGACCGTTAATTCTAGCCTTAGTCGATAACTGGTTATTTTGGCTTGATGATTTAAGTACTTTAGACAGTTTTATACTGATTCTCAAAATGACAAAACTCACCTCAAGGCTACGCCCTCACTTAATAATCCAACATTAAATCAGTAAGTTAAACAAAATGCATAACTGGCACTCACTTTGCAATCTTTAACATCAGGCGTAACTACGTCTTAAAAAGATTACGAGCCGAGTCCTAAAGAGTTTATTTGCCAATAGAGGTCACAATGGTCAACCCTGAAGCCAATAGATTGCCAGTCATCATCACGATCAGCACCTTGTGTGTTGGGCTTGGTGTTGTTTGGTACTTTGTGCCTCACCCTGCTGTCATTGTGGCGCTCGCTCTTGTGCCATTGGCCGGGTTATTCGTGTTAAACAAAACATTCTGGTTAGTTTTACTGTTCGTTGTCTTTTCATTTTTCCGAATTCACGAAGCTATACCTCAGCTCTATTCGCTAAAAATACCGCTGATGCTTTCATTAGGCGCTCTGTCGGCTCTTCTATGGCATGCATTAATCAGTAAAGAACTTAAAATCTTCTGGCACCCTTGTTTAAATTGGCTCGCCATATTTTGGGTATTGGTTTTCATTGGTATTATCTTCGCGTCCAACAGGCCAATAGCACTAGCAGAATTCAAGGGCGTTTATTGGAAAATTATAGTGATGACGCTTGCGATTACTTGGCTAGTAAACACCACGGAAAATCTCGCAAAAACCGCGATGACGATTATCTACGCTGGCGCTTTAGTCAGCTCTATTGCCGTGTACAACTCAGTAAATGGTATTGGGCTTGTCGAGGGCTCACGCGTGACTATTGGCCGCGATTTTGGCTCTATGTTAGGTGACCCGAACGACCTAGCACTGGTACTGATGTTCCCACTCGCCTTTACAATAAGCCAAGCCACCACGACTGGCATCTCACGATCCAAACGTTTAATCAGTGCCTTAGTTTGTCTGTTACTGCTCGCCGCCATTATTGCCACTCAAAGCCGTGGCGGACTACTGGGGTGTATTGCGGTGATTGGTATTTTTGCGTGGAAGCTAGTGCGCTCTAAAGTTCTCTTAATCTCAGTGGGAACTGTCGCGGCCGTGGTGCTCTATTTAGTTGCTGGTATCTCAGACAGATCTTCTGGTGGTGCCGCTGAACAAGGTATCGATGAATCTGCAATGGGTCGAATCTATGCTTGGGAAGCAGCAATAAAGATGGCAGTTGAGAATCCACTGACCGGCGTAGGGTTGAACAACTTCTTCTCGAACTACTTCTTTTACAGTTCGCATTGGGACGGACTGAATCACGCCGTTCACAGTACCTGGTTTGGTGTGTTGGCAGAAACAGGCTTTATTGGTCTGATCATTTTTGTCTGCCTTATCGTTTCTTTGATCAAAACCTCTCGCTCTACGCTAACGAGGTTAAAAAACTCGGCCACAGAAATCGCCCCCGAACTCAATGCGGTCGCCTATGCGATCTATGCAGGTCTGATTGGAACAATCGTGTCGGGTACATTTTTGACTCAAGGCTTCAACTGGCCGATTTATATCCTCGCAGCACTCACAGTTTGCGTCTCAAATGTATCTCAAACTGCCTGTCAAAATGAGAAAACCTAAAAGACACATTTTAACCTATTGAAAATATTACATTTATTAGATGGCACAATATATGAAAGTACTTCTATATAACAAAAAAGAGGATTTTCATTATGACGTCAGTATCTATACATCAATTCAAACATTGGCTTAAGTTTCATCCTAATTCTCGAATTAGAAATGTGTTTTTCATTTTGAAAAACATCAGAAGCGCAGAGCTACCTACCCCTAAACTATTTAATCGCTGTCTATATCAAGCGCACAAGCTAGTGGTGAATCTGGTTTCTGGCTTTACGCGATTCTTCTACTGGACTCCGGCTTTCAAAGGTCGTGTGGCTCAATGTGGCAAACGCCTGTATTTGTATGGTGGACTGCCTTTCGTCAGCGGTCCGGTGCAAATTACGATTGGCGACAACTGCCGTATCTCTGGCCACACGACATTCTCTGGTTGTACTCAACAACTTGAAGGCTTGGAACACCCACTATTGTCGATTGGCAATAACGTCGACATTGGTTGGCAGTCGACTATCGCTGTTGGAGGTAAAGTGGTTATCTCTGACAACGTACGAATCGCAGGCGGCGCTTTTCTATTTGGATACTCTGGACACCCGCTTGATGCAAAACGCCGAGCGCTAGGTGAAGGTGACGACCCTCAGCAAATCGGTGACATCATTCTTGAACCCGATGTTTGGTTAGGCACGAATGTGACGGTTAAAGGTGGCGTAACCATCGGCGAAGGTGCCGTAATAGCCGCAGGCAGCGTAGTAACAAAGAACATCCCGGCTTTTGCAATCGCAGGCGGTAACCCAGCTCGAGTTGTCGGTCACATTAAACCCGTTGAAGTGACAGAATCCGATATGTTCGATTCGTTAGAGACTCATGGAGGTGACCATGCGTGATTTAATCGTATTTGGTGAAGACTTTGGTGGCCTACCTTCATCGACTCAACATTTAGTTCGTCACCTTGCTAAGCAACACAAAGTCTTATGGGTCAACTCTATTGGCTTAAGACAACCGAAGCTGTCCGCTAAAGATGCCAGCCGAGCGTTCAACAAGTTGTTTGGTAAAACCAAAGCCGTTACTCAAAACATGCTCGACTCTGAGGGACACGACAACATTACTATCGTTAACTTAAAGACAATCCCTGCGCCTGCTTCTAAATTTTCTAGAAAGTTGGCTCAGCAAATGATGTTGCACCAACTAAAACCGATTATTGCGGAGCTTAATCTGAACGCGCCTATCCTATGGACTTCTCTTCCGACCGCTGTTGATTTGTGCGGACACTTAGGCGAGTCATCTGTGGTCTATTACTGCGGTGATGATTTTAGCGCGCTGGCTGGTGTTGATCATGACACCGTTGCACAGCACGAATCAGAGCTAATCGAAAAATCAACGCTTATATTCGCGGCTAGCAAAAAATTGATGGGTAAATTTCCAAAGCATAAAGCGCACTTGCTACCACATGGTGTCGACGTAGACCTATTTTCAACACCCGCACCAAGAGCAAAAGATTTACCAAGCAACCACCGCCCTATTGCTGGTTTTTATGGCAGCCTTTCTAAGTGGCTTGATTATGAAATGATTGATCATGTTGCGAATGCGATGCCGGAATGGGACTTTGTTTTCATAGGTCCAAACGAGCTTGATACGCTCATGCTGCCTAAGTTGAGTAACGTACATTACCTTGGCCCTCGTCCACACCACACGCTACCAAGCTATTCTCAACACTGGGATGTGAGCTTGTTGCCGTTTGTTGATAACGAGCAGATCCGAGCGTGTAGCCCACTCAAACTAATGGAATACCTTGCGGCGGGCACACCCATTATCACAACACCGTTCCCTGCTTTGGTTCCATATCAAGGGCACGTAACCACGGTTGGCAGTGCCAACCAAATGATTTGGGCGCTTGATCATGCACGCGAGCTAAGCAACTCACCTATCTCTGTCGTCGAACAAGAGAGCTGGCAGAACCGTGGTAACTTCGTACATTGGATGTTGGAGCTATTATGAATAATCTGAAATTGCGGTTATTAGTCATCATCAATGCGATGTGGCGCCAACGCTACGTTATCGTTCTGCCAATGCTTATTTTGCCCTTTGTAGGCTTTGGTGTGAGCAAGTTGGCTCCAACTAAATATGACGCGCATACCAGTATGTTGATTCAAGAAACGGCCAAGATGAATCCATTCTTGGAAGACATTGCCGTTTCGACGATGCTCAAAGATCGACTTAACGCATTGAGAACACTGCTTCACAGTCGACATGTGCTTTACTCGGTCGCTGATGAACTGCAATTAACCACGCCAGATATGCCTGAAATTGAGAAACAAGAGATCATTACTGACCTGTCTCAACGTCTAACGGTGACTCAGCTTGGAAAAGATTTTCTAAAGATAAGTCTAACGTCGAACACACCAAATGGAATGGAAGCGACGCTGCGCTCGGTAAGTGAACATTTCATTGAACAGTTACTCGCACCGGAACGTTCATCGATTGAAGATTCAAGTAACTTCTTGAAAATCCATATCGACAAACGTAGCGCAGAGCTTGCAGAAGCAGAAGAAGCGCTAGCTGCATACATGAATGAGAATGTTCATTCGACGCCTGAGGTACAGAGCCAAAGTTTGAATCGCTTAGCTTCACTCAAACAAACACTGGCAGAAAAAGAGGCCGAGTTATCGGGTGTCGAAAAAAGTTTAGGGTCAATCGACCAACAACTTTCAAGAACCAACCCTGTGATCGGTAAATTAGAAGACCAGATCATCGACATTCGTAGCGACCTTACCTTGTTACAAGCTAAATACACGGACAAGCACAGTGCTGTGCAAGCTAAAGTTCGTGAACTAGACAGACTTGAAAATGAGAGAAAGAGTTTACTCGAGGTAACCCAGCCTACGATGAACAGCGACCAGCTTTGGGACATTGCAAGTAGTACGACACTGAACAAACTTTCGGATACCCAACCTCTTTTAGTCACCCAACTACACAGTTTACAACTGGTTCGCGCTCGCTTTGAGTCTTTAACTGAAGAAACGAAAAGCCTTCGAACTATGATTTTCGAATTAGAACACAAGGCCAATAACTTCGGCGAAAATGCAAAAGAGATGTACCGCCTTAAACGTCAAGTTGAAATCAAACGTCAACTATATGATGAACTGACAGAGCGTTATGAAATGGCTCAACTAACGGGTTCGCTTGGTGTATTCGAGCAAAACAAACGTGTGAAGATTATCGATTTGCCTTTCACACCGAGTGTCAAATCTAACATGCCGACTTTTGTTTTTATTCTGGCTGGATTCGTTGCAGGTATCGGACTGGGTATTGGTTTAGCGGTATTGTTTGAACTGTTTGATTCTTCAATCAAACGCAAAGACGAAATCGAAGATATCTTGGGTGTCCCTGTGATAACGGTGATCCCTAAAATGAGCTAGTCAGCCTCAAAGCCATTTTTGACTTGCTAGATTCACAGCTTTCTAATTTCCTAGCTTCGTGCTTCCTAGCTTTCTAGTTTCCAAGCTTCGTGCATCCTAGAGCAAAGCGCCAACACTCGCTTGGCGTTGTGTTTGTTTAAGGCCCCAATTATTAATCCCACTTTCGATTTCCCCAAGCACCACGATTCAAATAGCAATTCAATCGTATTTTGTTTTGATTCCCATTTTGAGAAATGAAAACTGCCCTAGAATTAAACAATCTAAACAACTGAAAAATAACGGTTATTTAATTGGCACAACTCCTGCAATCTCCTTGTGTAGTTAAACGTTTTAAAGAAGTTACTTCAAGAGAAACGTCAGAAAGGCGAAACAACAATTATAAAGGCAGGGTCCAAACTATGAATACGCATTTAACGAAGCATGGCAAAAAGATCATACACGTTGTTCAGCACCTTGCACCGGGTGGATTAGAAACCCTAACTCTGGATTTGCTCCGCCTTGCTAAACCAACAGACCAAGTGTTGATTGTCAGTTTAGAGGGTACTAAACAAGAGTCTATAAACAACTGGCCGAAGCTAGAGCCATACAAAAAGCAAATCGTCTTTTTGGATAAAGCACCAGGCGTACAATTCAATATCATTATTAAGCTAATTAAAGCCTTCAACGCGATTCGCCCTGATGTGGTTCATACCCATCATATTGGCCCACTGTTATACGCTGGTTATGCCGCTCGCGTAACCGGGGTTCCAACTCGAATCCATACCGAACATGACGCTTGGCATCTGAACAACAACAAACGTCGTCGATTACAAGCGCTTGCTTTAAAAGCTGCTCAACCAACGTTAGTTGCCGACGCGACACGTGTTTATAACCAACTACGCACTGCTTTTTCTTATGAGAACATCATTACCATCAAAAATGGCGTTGATTGTGAGAAGTTTAAGCCAATGTCGAAAGAACACGCGAGAGCAAAACTAAACCTGCCGACAGACAAACACATCATCGGTTGTGCAGGTCGACTAGAACATGTCAAAGGCCAAGACCAACTTATTAAAGCACTGACTCTTTTACCTGCAAACATGGTTGTCGCATTGGCTGGCGGCGGTACTAAACGCAATCAACTAGAGCAACTGACTAGCCGCTTGAATCTGAGTGACCGAGTCATCTTTCTTGGCTTAGTTGAAGACATGACCACGTTTTACGGAGCGTTGGATACGTTCTGCCTACCTTCACGCCACGAAGGGCTGCCGCTTTCTACACTTGAAGCTCAAGCATGCAATATTCCAACCGTCGCAATGGACGTTGGTGCCGTCGATGAAACCTTATGTCCAGTCAGCGGCGCCCTCGTCAAAAGCGGCAGCATTGTGGGGTTAGCTAGTGCGCTATTAGAAAAGCAAAATGAACGCTTTTTGTCACCTCGTCGTTACGTACTCGAAAACTTCGACATCATCAAAATGGTTTCGTCTTACAACGATATATCAGAAGGAGCTTACGCATGATTGATTGGTTGCTTGCGGGACTTTGTTTGTTTTCAGGTGCGTTGATTGTCTATCATCACGCAGCCTACCCTTTGTTACTGCGTTGGTATGCGAAAAGCCACCCCGCACGCAAAGTTGAAGAGAGTCATCGTTGCTACAAAGAGGAACAGCAAGATTGCACGTTGCCGACCATCACCGTTCTTGTTCCTGCATTTAACGAAGAACAGTGGATCGCAGACAAGATTCGTAACCTTGCTTCACTCGATTACCCAAAAAAGAAGTTGGAAGTCATTATCGCTTGCGATGGTTGCACTGATAACACAGTCGCCATTGCACAAATGACCATACAAGAAGCGATGTGCAGTGATGTCTATTTTGAGATACATGACCATCAAGTAAACCGAGGTAAAGTCGCGGTTGTTAATGAAGAAGTGACACGTATAACCAGTGATATCACGGCGATGAGTGATGTTTCTGCCCTTATTTCATTGGATGCTTTGCTTATAGCTGCCGCTCATTTTGAAAGTGACAAGGTTGGAGTGGTAAACGCAACGTATCAACTTTGTCCAACAGGCAATGAAGGCGAAAACACGTATTGGCAGTACCAAACCGCGGTTAAAGAGTCTGAGGCTTCATTAGGTTCTAGCTTGGGTTCTCATGGCGCTTTCTACTTGTTTAGAACACACCTGTTTGAACTGCTTCCACTCAACACTATTAATGATGATTTCATCTTACCGATGCAAATCGTTAAACAAGGTTACATCGCCGAATACGAAACCCAAATGGTTGCATTAGAGCTAGAAGAATCGAACCTAGAAACAGACTTCAAAAGAAGACTTCGTATTTCAGCGGGCAACATGCAACAAGCGATTCGATTATTTGCCTTGTTCAGCCCGAAGTTTAAAGGCATCGCGTTTGCGTTCTTTTCAGGAAAAGGACTTCGCCTACTCACTCCCTATTTAATGATTGTGTGCTTAGTGTGCTCAATCTTACTTAGCAACTACTTGGTATTTGAAGCGCTGTTATGGGCTCAAGTTGCCGTTTATACCATTGGCGTCCTTGGCTGCATCTTGCCAAAGCGTCTAGTAAACAAACCTATTTCATTAATCTCTTATTTGATAGTTGGACACTACGCCAACTTCATTGGTGGCATTCGTTACCTAATCGGACTAGAAAACTCACCTTGGACACGAGCAAATCATTAAGGACTTATTATGATGAACATCGAACAGCTATCTACCCAAAACCTATACCAATACAAAATCTCACGTGCTAAACGTACTTTCGATTTTGTAAGCTCACTGATTGCTTTGATTTTGCTAGCGCCCGTATTTCCGTTGATTGCGATGGCGATTGCACTCACTTCTCGTGGCCCTATTTTCTACCGTCAATTGCGCGTTGGTAAATCGACACCGGAGAAAATGGAAATCTTTGAGATCATGAAATTCCGTAGCATGTACGAGGATGCAGAAACTCGCTCTGGTGCAGTTTGGGCTACCGCGAATGACCCGCGAATCACGCCTGTTGGCCGCTTTTTGAGAAAGACACGTCTTGATGAACTGCCACAACTGATCAATGTACTGAAAGGTGAAATGTCTCTAATTGGCCCACGCCCTGAACGCCCTACTTTTTACACCAAACTAGAGAACGAAATTCCTTACTTTGCTGACCGTACATACGGTGTAATGCCTGGTATTACAGGGCTTGCACAAGTAAATCAAGGTTACGACACCTGTATTGATGATGTACGTCGTAAAGTAGGTTTTGACCACAGTTATGCACTAAGCCTATGTTCGGTTAAGTCTTGGATTGCCGCTGATCTCAGCATCATCTCTAAAACAATCATCGTAATGGTAGATGGTCGAGGTCGCTAAACCAGTATGGTCTAAAGTGAGAGAACCAGCTGCTTAGTCCAAGGTGAAAAATAGAGCAGTCTTGTCCAATGTGAACACAAGGCCAGCTTTGATAGTGATTTATCGGCTGGCTTTTTACTGCCTCATTCATATATCCCAAGTACTAACGTTAGTCGAAAAGCAGCTTAAGTGCTTACAACCTAAAAAAGCTGTGCACTTTAAAACGTACAAAAGAGACCGTGGTTTTCTGCTTTATTGCCTTGGTGACACACAGTTCCAGATCATGGAAACGGGTTACCACAGCCATACATTTACTGGTAATGTAGCAAGCATTCGAAAACACGTTAAGAAGGTTTTGAAACGAGAGTTCCCTAGAAGCAATAAGGTTTGGGTGGAATACTATCAAGCTGTCGATGATCCATCCAACGTCAACAGCTCCCACACCCAACAGATGCCCCTGTTTTAGTTTCAATGGAACATAACGTTGGTTGGATGAACGCTACTTTGGCGCTTCTGACTCTGTAAAATTGGTTTTAAAAGTGAAGGCATACGGCGTATCACCGATTTCTCTGAGGTGTTCAAGTCGCTCTATCGCTTCTTCGAGTGTGGGAATACGGTCTTCTTCAATCCACCAAAGAACATAAGTATCTTCAGGTAAACGATGAAACCAATCCCCCTTTCGGCGCATAAAATCACGGTGGTGTGTGCGGAACATGAAGTTCTTTAACGAATCTACAGAGTCCCACACCGACATGTTCACAATCATATTAGGATCATCGAAAGCTTGGATATTGGTGGCGTCACCAGATTCATCTTTCAGACGCCAAACGAACCCTTCACTGCTTTCTGCGATTCCATTAACCAACTCTAAGTTATCGACAAACTCTTTGATTTCCGGCGCATCTAACGGATATTTCGCCAAAGCAATATTTAACTGAGCTAACTTCATAACATTTCTTCCTTGATAAATTATGAGTAAATTTTTCTAGCACGCCGACTGATTCTTATAAAACTAAAGAACAGCCACGCCTTCAACTTCAATCACTGAGTTCACATTAGCGCGCTCGATTATCTTGAGTAACGTCGTTTGAACTAACTCATTATCTCGGATTTCGGTTTCACAAGAAAAACGCTCTTCTTGAACACCATCGCCCTCACCCAGCATAAATTGAACCGCGACTTCCGTTGCGAGATCTTTGGTCGTCCCGTAATACGCTAACGTGATTTTTGGGTATCCGTGGTCGCCTTTTTTAACCTGCTTTGCGATACGTTTTTTGGCTTTATCTAAATTCATACAACTTCCTTTTAAGTTTGAAATACAAGGTGACTAGAACACCTTTTTAAACGGTAAGCAATACAATCAGCGTTGGTTATAGAGATTCCCTAGCCTCTTGATACTAATCAAGATGGTACAGTCTTAGCACTTTAAAGAGTGATAGCTAGAACACAGAAAACCTGTTTAAGAAATATAATGACAACATATAAGAACTACGCGCCAAGAAGTGGGAGATGTTTTCGTTGCTGATAAGTTAAGGCTAACTCCAAGCACTGCTTGATTGGTGCCTTGGGAAGTGGTTCAGTCAGTTTCAAGACGATTGCACGATTACCTTGAAATACCAATGTGCCATCGTGCAATTCTCTGAATGTGTCGATTAGCTTCGTTTGGCAGTTAAAGAACAAGTAATAGTTGTTTGGCGATCTTAATTTCCAATCGATTCGAATTGGACTGCCCGTCTTAACGCTGTAACTCGGCTCGCCCCATTTCAGAGACTCTTCGACTTCACCTAAATCCAAATCAGAGCAAAGCTCAAAGATTAATGAACGCAACTCTTCAAGCCGAGCTCGAACATCATCGGGATACTCGTCGAAATGTGTTTTGATTGCTTGGTCCATTCAACCTCCGATCCACTTGTTGAGATATTAAAATGCAGCTCACTTAAAGCATACAGCCTTAAAAATTAGTCCAACTCAAAACGAAAAGTGCCAAGCCTCGTAAATCACTTTTGCGTTATCTGTTCGTTAGCGGTTTTCAACGCCAGCTTTAAACCGTCCGTATCCTTACAACCAATGTAAACATGCTTTCCATTGTTTAGCCTTAACTTCAGCGCTGAACCTATCGATGCATTATACAACCAGCCATCGCTCAGCATTCGGATACCAATACCTTGATACCACTTGCTTTGATAGAACGATGTCTCTGTAATGTCTGACACTTCTACATTCTTACGCCAAAAGCCAAAGCCGAAATACCAACTTAGTACATTGTCTTTGACCTCAATGGTCATAGAGAAAAAGAGCAAAGCAATTAAACCGTTGATGGCGTGAGCGATTAATGTCCCGGGGTTATTATCAGAGGTAACGACAATGAAAGCACTTATCGCAACAAGGATGAGCAGCAATCCCTTGTTGGATTCCTTACTATAAAACACAGTGGCAACTCCTATAGACAACGAACAACCCACTAACTAGCCAACAGTTATCTTACTGCAGCCTTTCTAAATAATCGTAGCAAGTAATGCAGGCATACTCCCACAACCAAACCTAGTAGCATCGCCTTGATACTACCAACCCAAAGTATCAAGCCAGAATAACCTTGTCCCGGACCTAAGCCTTGTTTATTAATCACATCGACAAACATAAAACCGTTCCACAGCACATGCAGTGAGGCTGTAAATCCATGCACACAAATTGCGATGGTTCCAAGTAACTTGTACTTGTTAATAACTGGTGCGCCACAAAAAATGACAACAAGCGCAAATGTAAAAATCAGAGGGCCAGACAGTACTAAAGTGAGTGTGATTACTTCAACGTGGCTCTCTATGCCATAACTGTATGTACAAAATACCATTGTCATTGAAAACAAAAGCGAAATGAGTGCGAACCATAGCGTTCTATTCATTGGGGTTCCCTGCCTTAATAGTGGGTTTAGGACAAATTCGATAATCGACAGGAAGAACTAATTACCAAAAATACGGCATGAGAAATGCCCTTGTTACTCTACTATTCGATGGACGACTCAGACTTTCATAGACCCAATGTAACGGAAGACTTAGAACACAAGCTAGGCTCTATAAATGCGGGAGCAGAAACTTCTACGCTCTTATTGACAGAGGGGGTCATATCAACGAATGACATGGATTCCCCCTCCCGAGGATCTGCCACACTTATGTGGTACTTAAATGCATCGGAGGCACCATGTCTGATTATTCTTATTTCTGCGGTATCGACCTAGCTAAAAACCACATCAGTCTTCATGCCGTAGACCAAAATGGTAAGGTCATATTTATAAGACAGTAACCCCGTATTCAAAGCAACTTATGCTCGACTTGTAGCTGCCGGAAAGCCTAAGAAAGTCGCAATAATCGCGTGTGTTCGAAAGATGGTTGTGACTCTTAACTCTATGCTGAGAGATGGCGCCATGTGGGATGAAAATACAGCCAAAAATTAATCATTGACGCCATCGTCGTTTGTTAAGCCTCAATCAGCTAGTACAGATACTATCGAGTGTATCTCCAAAAATTCATCAATCTCACCAGTAGAGAAAGTAGACCTTAGTTCTTCAAATGTTAGCGATTCAAATAACTTACTTGCTATTTTTTTGCCACCTAGGGCTCCTGCTAAACTATTAGATTTTGATAATGCCTTAACATCACACCAATCGGTGAAAGTTAAATTTGCCCCCGGAACTAAACGTTCAATCCCATCTAAAGACATATAGTTTTCGATTTCTCTTTTCTTCGAAACCATAAAGTTATCACCTTCAACGAACCCATACTCTACTAATTTTTCAGCATTTGGGGATACTTCCTCTTCTGAAGTTTTGTCCGAGTCTAAGAAAATGAAAAATGGTTTATTTAAAGTTTGTAATAAATCTAGCGTTACCCAGTGCTTGATACTACCGCAACCACCTACAGGAATAGTAACAACCCCTAGATCTACAAAGTTTTGTTCAATTAAATCATTATCTTTATACGTATTGGCTAGGTGGTTAAAGGCAACACAATCGTCTATACCTTCAACAAGGAGAAAGCACTTCGAGTTGTCGAACAATGAAATAAATTGGTTGTCGATTGTTATTCCAAGATCATTTGCAATATCGGAATGATCATTCACATCTGAATCACATTTATATAAGCCAGCTTCTTTATAAACCCTGTGCAAATCAGATTTTTGTGTTTTAGAAACGATTACTGGTGAGTGAGTTGTCAGAAAAACTTGATACCCCGCGACGGAAATATCATTTAGCTTTTCAAACAGGTTTTCCTGAGCAGACGGATGAAGAAATGTTTCAGGCTCTTCAAAAGCGAATATAATGTTCTGAATCTCACCAGATTTTTGCTCAGCAAGATACTCAAAATAAGCCATCATTGTAATTCTTCTGAAGCCATCACCTCTTGCAGACAGAGGCACTGAACCGTTTCCATTGTCACTGTCAAAAGAGGTTGTAATTAATTTGCTCCAATCAAATTCAACTTTTGCTTGAACCTGTTCACTTTCAGGGACTACAGCATTAATTTTACTTGTAATAGCTGACAGAACCGTTTGTAAATGCCCTCTTACAGTTTCTTCAAGTAATTCAGTGTCTACCTGCTCCTGAATTACTTGAAACGCCATATCTTTAAAATATTTCTGTATCGTCGAATCACTTTCTGACAAAGGAGCATCAGCTAAAAAGTATTCAAACCTAGGCAAGCATAATTTGACGGCACTCTCTGTCTTTTTTAGACGAGACGTACCTGAAGTTGGTAGTTTCTCTGCTATATATGAAGACTCATCCCCGCGTTCAATAAAGAACTCTCGAAGTCTATTCCTTTTCTCCGCATTATTATGTTCTTCACCTGTATCTGGGTTTGTCATTAAACCAGGTTCGGCTTCTAGCCCATTATCCTGACAAAGCTTTATAAGTTTCGCTTCAGTAAGCGAAAAGAAGTCTAAGTCACCAAATGAGAGCCTTTCTATAAAATATTCAGGAGAAATTTTACCTGTTTTCGTTCCATCCCACTTTTTAGTTAGGTGTAAATAGCCATCACTATCAACCAAGCCTTCAGCTTCAAAAGTAGTCGTGGTATTTTCATCAATAACAATAGATGTATAATTTGGAGAGAAATAGAGTTCAATAACAGAGAACTGATCTGTCGTATTATTTAAGTATTCAGCTTGATATTGCCTTCCGTTTATAAAGAGATCTAAAGCTCTCAATACAGTTGACTTACCTGCATCATTCTTACCAACAATGACATTAAAATCTTTTGCCGGTATTTCGACCCGCTCACTGATACCTTTGAAGCCACTAATTGCTATTTTTTCTAATTTTATCATTACTTACTAACTCCAACTGATGAGGCTTAACAGCTATTAGACCGAAAAACCCCGCATTTAAATATAGAATTATTCAATCTAGTTTCATATGCATGGCACTCTAGCACAATTAATTTCGTTATTTCAGTGACTTAAAGCATAGATAGGCACATCGAATAACAAAATATAGAATATTTCTATATAGTATGAATTTCGTAAAAACCCCGACCAACTGGATATAAACACAGTCCCCTTACACATGCCCCAAAACACAAAAAAGCCTGCCATCTATGCGAACATAAATGGCAGGCTTTATACGTTAATTAAACTTGTGAGTGGCTAGCTTACGCCGCTTCGAATGCGAGGGCTTTCTTCTCTACCTGACGGAAGATCAGCGTTAGTATGCCGTTTACTGCTAAGTAGAATGCGCCGGCGATACCAAACACAGTAAGTGTGTCGTAGGTTTGGCCGTTGATACGCTGAGCGTAGCCCATCAAGTCCATGATGGTGATGGTGCTTGCCAGTGACGTGCCTTTGAAGACTAGAATCACTTCGTTCGAGTAAGCTGGAACAGCGCGGCGCAGTGCGTATGGCAGTAACACTTTAAGCGTTGCTACTTTGTCCATGCCTAGTGCACGACATGCTTCCCACTGCCCTGCTGGAATTGCGTTGAATGCGCCTCTGAACAGTAGCGTGCTGTATGCAGCGGTGTTCAAAGCTAATGCTAACATTGCACAGAACCAAGGTTGGCTTAACCATGTCCACATGAAGCTTTCACGAATCCAATCGAACTGACCCGGGCCGTAATACACCAAGAAGATTTGAACCAACAATGGTGTGCCAGTGAACAGCGTGATGATGCCACGAGTGAACCAGTGAATCGCCGGTATTCTTAGAATTAGCGTTACCGTCATCAGCAGTGACAAGATACAACCAACAAGCAATGAAGCGCCTGTGAGTTGAAGACTGGTCACTAAGCCTTCAAGCATTTGAGAGAGGTATTGTTGATTCATGCCATTGCCCCTTTGTTACCCAAACCTTGAATAGAGAACTTACCATCAATCACTTTTACCAATCTTTGTGTGATTAAAGTGATGACCAAGTAGATTGCTGCTGCTGTCGCGTACCAAGTAAATGCTTCGTGCGTTGCCGCTGATGTTAGTTGTGCTTGTTTCAACAAATCTGTTACGCCAATTAGCGAAACTAATGCAGTGTCTTTCAGTAACACTAACCATTGGTTGGTTAACCCTGGTAGTGCGTGTCTTACCGCTTGAGGTAACACGATACGAAAGAATGCACGAGACTGAGAAATACCAAGTGCGCTTGCTGCTTCTCTCTGCCCTTTGCTTACTGCTTTCAAAGCACCACGCAAGGTTTGTGACGCGTAAGAAGCAAAGATAAGTGACAGTGCAACAACACCAGATAAGAACGGGCTCACTTCGATGAAGTCGCCAGTGATCATGAACAGAACTTGTGTCGAACCAAAGTAGATAAACAGTACGACCAGAATTTCTGGTAAACCACGAACAATCGTCACAAATGCAGTCGTTGGCCATTTGATTGCAATACGGCGAGACATCTCACCACTTGCAAACAAAACTGCTAGAACCAATCCAACCAATAGGCTTACGAATGCAAGCTGAACTGTCATCCAGCTTGCTTCGACGAGCCCTAAAGAGTAACCCGTTAATTCCATAAATTACTTACCGAAGTACTTGTTGAAGATCTTGTCGTATTCGCCGTTCGCTTTCACTGCTGCAAGTGCAACGTTAAGCTGGTCTACAAGTTCTTGGTTGCTCTTGTTTACTGCGATACCAAAGCCGTTACCGAAGTACTCTTGGTTTGTTACTTGGTCGCCTACGTACGTTAGGTTGTCTTCTTTCTTGAACCATTCTGCTACAACGGCTGTGTCACCGAATACAGAATCGATACGACCGTTCTTCATGTCGATGAATGCATCTTGGTAGCTTGAGTAAGGTACCGCTGTTACGCCAGTCATTTGCTCAAGTAGGAAGCTCTGGTGAGTAGAACCGTTTTGAACGCCAACACGCTTACCTTCTAGTGCTGCTTGGTCTGCTACTTTGCCTTCGAAAGAAATGAATGCTGCAGAGTTATCGTAGTATGCGTTAGAGAAGTTCACTTGTTTAAGACGCGCTTCTGTGATGTCCATTGCCGAGATAGCCGCATCGTAACGTTTGAATTTAAGTGCAGGGATCAAGCTATCGAATGCTTGGTTGTGGAAAGTACACGTTGCTTTCAGCTCTTCACAAAGTGCGTTTGCTAAGTCTACGTCAAAACCCTGAATTTGGTTGTTCTCATCCATGTATTCGAATGGTGCGTACGTTGCTTCCATCGCGAATTTGATTTCTTCTTGAGCTGCTGCGTTAAAAGAAGCAAGGCCGATAAGTGAAGCTAGTAGAATCTTTTTCATTTTGTTACTCCGAATACTGTGTAATAGCGGCCTGTGGCCATTCTTATAATTTGATTGTTTTAATTGATGTTGTGTTTAGCTAGATCTAGTGAGTCAACTTTCTTTTAATAAGTGACTTACTTAATGAGTCAGATACTCGGCAAACTCAGGTGTCTGCGGATTAACGAATGAATCGCTGGTGCCGTGTTCAACGATGTACCCTTTCTCTAGGTACAGAACGTGGCTAGCAATCTTCTTCGCGAAATCGACTTCGTGCGTCACGACCACTTGGGTAATGCCCGTTCCGCTCAATTCTTTAATAATGCTCACGACTTGGTTGGTGATCTCAGGATCAAGCGCCGCTGTTGGTTCATCAAACAACAACACATCCGGTTTCATCATCAGCGCACGTGCAATCGCAACACGCTGTTGTTGACCGCCAGACAGTTGAAGTGGCCAAGCGTCTGCTTTGTCGGCAAGTTGAAGTGTCTTTAGGACTTCTTGCGCTTGCTTAATCGCTTCTTGCTTATCCAAACCCGCCACTTTGGTTGGTGCTTCAATCAAGTTTTCCATCACCGTCATGTGTGGCCATAAGTTGTATTGCTGGAACACCATGCCGACTTTACGACGAAGTTTAAGCCCCTGCTTCTCTTGGATTTGGCTTGAAAAATCGAATTGCTCATTCGCAATGTCTAATTCGCCGTTGTCCGCGATTTCAAGCAGGTTCAATACACGCAGTAATGAACTCTTGCCCGCGCCGCTTGGGCCAAGCAATACCAAGGTTTCGCCACTCTCACAGTCGAAACTGATGTCGTGAAGAACTTGGGTATCACCGTATGATTTGTTGATGCTCTTTACTTGAATACTCATGCCACAATACTGCATTAATTGTCATTTGTTGGTTATTCTATTCAATCCGAGGTTTTATGCAAGAAAAATGTATAAAAAACTACTTTGTTGAATTTTTGTAACAAATATTGCACAAAAATCAGTCGCTATAACTGGTCTTACAACCAAAATTTGCAAGTCATTGATAAAGTTAATATCGAGACAAAAAGCAAACGTTTTGCTATCAATTTATAAATCATTGCACGGTTGCTCGTTTATGTGTGCACTCTCCTATCACCGCTAATTTACTTGCATAAAAATTAGGGTTAAATAGCTTAGTTTCCTATCCAACTGACTGGATCAAAATGCTTAGTTTTCCTTTAAGGTCGTTTCGAATTATTCACTTAGTGTTGATGAAATATTGGAAATTGAGTTTCCTAGGGAGCGTCACAGCGCAATAAATGCTTTAATGGGTTCGATTCTCAACAACAATTACTGCCCAGCGAACAACGCGCAGTACAGGCAATAAGTCATAAAGCAATTAGCCATAAGCAACAAGCCATCTATTTTTAAAGCGACAACACATTAAGGCAGTCATATGCAAAACGATGTCTCTTCTACGCTCGACTCAAACCAGCGACAGACTCAAAAGAATCCCGATGCCAAACCTGAGAAAAAAAGCCTCAGTATTTTGTTTGAGCTGATTAAATTCATTCAGCCTTATAAAGGTCGTGTTATTGCGGCGTTGATCGCGTTGATCTTCACAGCGAGCTTAACCCTTTCAGTCGGACACGGTATTCGTCTTCTTATCGACCAAGGCTTCAGCCAACAATCGTTGTCAGACTTAGGCAGCGCGATTCAATTCATCATGGTGGTGGTCGTGCTGATCTCGATTGGCACCTTCTTCCGCTTCTATTTGGTCTCTTCTGTTGGTGAGCGAGTAAGTGCGGATATACGCCTGTCGGTTTTCAATCACGTGGTGACGCTGCACCCGAGTTACTTTGAAACCAATGGCAGTGGCGACATCATGTCGCGAATCACCACGGATACTACTCTGCTTCAAAGCATCATAGGTTCATCGTTCTCTATGGCGATGCGCAGCGCGTTGATGTGTATTGGTGCAATCATCATGCTGTTTGCGACCAATATTAAGCTGACGTTGATTGTATTGGCCTCGGTGCCATTTATCTTGATTCCGATCCTTGTTTATGGGCGCCGTGTAAGAGCCCTATCTCGCCAAAGCCAAGATTCCATGTCTGATGTGGGTTCTTACGCAGGTGAGGCAATTGAGCACATTAAAACGGTGCAAAGCTACAGCCGAGAAGAGCAAGAGAAAGCATCATTCGCGGTAGAAGTGGAAAAGGCGTATGAGATTGGTCGCCAGCGTGTAAAACAGCGCGCGATTCTTATTTCTGGCGTTATCGTGATTGTATTTAGTGCTATTGCAGGCATGCTTTGGGTTGGCGGCAGTGATGTTATCAACGGCACTATGTCGGCTGGTGACTTAGCGGCGTTTGTGTTCTACGCAATTATGGTTGCTTCATCGTTAGGTACGATTTCTGAAGTGATGGGTGAACTGCAACGCGCGGCAGGTGCGACCGAGCGATTAATCGAGATCCTACAAGTTGAAAGCCATATTGTTGCGCCAGTTGCGAATCCAACTTCGCTTGCTAACGTAACGCCAGAAGTTGCATTTGATAATGTGACCTTCTGTTATCCATCAAGACCGGACCAACCCGCAACAAGCACCCTCACGCTTACTGCCCATGAAGGCAAAGTGTTGGCACTGGTTGGCCCGTCTGGCGCAGGTAAAACTACCCTGTTCGAACTGCTGCAACGTTTCTACGACCCACAAGTGGGTAAGGTCACCTTAGGCGGTGTTGAACTGAATCAGTTTGATCCTAACGAGCTAAGAAAGCAGATGGCATTGGTACCGCAACAACCTACTCTGTTCAGTAACGATGTGTTCCATAACATTCGCTACGGCAACCCGCAGGCAACAGACGAGCAAGTGATCGAAGCGGCGAAGAAAGCGCACGCACACGAGTTCATTCAAAACCTACCTGATGGCTACAACAGCTTTCTTGGTGAACGTGGTGTAAGGCTTTCTGGTGGGCAGAGACAACGTATTGCCATCGCACGTGCCATCTTGAAAGATCCAAATATTCTATTGTTGGATGAAGCAACCAGCGCACTAGACAGTGAAAGTGAGCATCACGTACAACAAGCGTTAGAAGAGTTAATGCGTGGCAGAACGACGATCATTATCGCCCATCGATTATCAACAATTAAACACGCCGACCAAATTGCGGTGCTCGATAAAGGACAACTAGTAGACATCGGCGACCACCAGTCTCTCATCAATAGCTGCGAATTGTACCAACGCTTGGTTGAGCTGCAATTCAAACACCTTAGTGCCTAACTATTGAGTGGATGTGCAACTAAGTCACTGACATTGTGTGGTTTCAAGCTTCAAAAACTTAAATCACGCGTGTTGCAGTTTTGTTAATTTAGCGGTAGGGTTTTTATTCCAATAACAACTTATCCCTACATAACAATAAGAGAGTTCGCATGGAAGCACTATTATCTGACTACCCGGTAGTAACAGAAATCCCTGTCGCTTGGGGAGAAATGGACGCACTCAATCACGTTAACAACGCTGTATATTTTCGCTATTTCGAAACCGCTCGCTTAGATTTTTTCAAGCACGTCGAGCTGATGGAAGAGATGGCGATTACCAAAGTTGGTCCTGTTCTTGGTGACACTTACTGTAAGTATTTCCGCCCAGTCACGTATCCAGATACCTTGATGGTCGCCTCACGTGTTACCGATATTCAAGATGACCGATTCACCATGGAATACGCGATTGTCAGTAAGGCTCAACAGAAACTGACGACCGTTGGCACTGCGACTATCGTGATGTTTGATTTTGCTTCGAACCAGAAAGCCCTGCTCTCGCTGCGCTTAACCAATGAAATCGAAAAGATGAACACGTTGAAAAGCCCATGCTTCAAACAAGAAGCCGTGACAGAATAACGTATTCGTTGGTTGAGAAAGATTCAGAAAGTTTCAGACATTAAAAAGGCCACTCGATTGAGTGGCCTTTTGTTTATTGGTTCAGAGTGCTTATAAGCGGTTGAGCGTTATAAACCTTGAACGCTCTTTGCGTTAGAAGCTATAAGCCTTACAGCCCATAGACATTGAACCCTATAAACCTTGTACGCTATAGACCTTGCACGTACTGAGCATTAGTTCGAACTTCAACCATCTGCTCTAGGTTCTGTTGTGAACCTTCAACGCCGTTCAGTAGCGCTTCGAAATGCTTGATAAGCTCAACTTTGTCTTTCACTTCTTTAGAACCTGCACCGATGTTGGTTAGGTCAATGAAGAACTCGTCGAACAGACCAGAGAAGTCAGTTACTGCGTCGTGGTTCAAGAACTGCTCGTGGTTGTAAATGCTTGGGTAGCCACCCTTCTGTTTATCAACCGCAAAAGAGATGCCTTTCACGTTGGTAATCGTGGTCGCTTTCTCACACTTCAACATACAACCTGCTTCGATGCTTGGCTTGTTACAACCCACGGTTCTTTGGAAGAAACACTGACGGCTGGTCATCATCAAGATTGGGTGGTAAATGCTGTAGAACAGTTTGAAGTTCTCTGGGCGACGAATATGACGAATCTGACCTTTGTTGATCTCGTTCGAAATGAATGCGCCTGCACAGTTCAGCTCTTCTTTCAGAGTAACCAGTGCGTGAGAGTTGGTCGTGTTCATGAACGGGCCTGCAACCCACTCAATACCCATCTCGTAAGCTTTGTAAGCAATACCCGTGTTGTTGGTTACGATGCGAGCTGGCTTGATCTCTTCAAGAATACGAACCGCTTCGTCGTAATCTTTACCGATCAATACGGCTGGGAACCAAGGAATCAAACGTGGGTTTGCTGCCAAGATGTCGATGTACTTGTTACAACGCTTCTTGAAGCTTTCTGGAAGTTTGAAGTAAACATCCGCGTCAGTCACGTCACACAGGTGTAAGTCTTCTACATCGGCGATAAGCATCGACATAGTCGGCTTCTCGTTCACTTTAGGGTGCTGAGGCAGTGCTGGCACTTCAACGTGCTTAATCACTTCCACAGAGCCGTTCAGAATGAAGTCGATCTCGTCTTTTAGGTCTGAAACTTCTTTTAGAGGAATCAACAAGCCTGCATCCACTTCACTGAAGTCGTGGCTTTCTAGCGTGTGAACTGCACTCTTCACGTTTTTGAAGCGCTTCTCAAGTAGCTCTTGAGTAATCGCCTTCTCTTCAACCGCCTTCAATAGCGATTTAGATTGAAGAGTAAAGTTCTCTTTTGGCGTGTTCACAGTCACCGTAAATGGTTGACCCACTTTTGCGCTGAACGACAGTGCTACTGGTGTCTTGCGAATATCAAGGAACTCGATCTTGTCACGCATTTCGTTACCAAGAACGTCTTTCGCTTGGTGAAGTTCGTTGGTCACTTCTTGAATCTGTACAACTGAGATTTCGTTGTTCTGCTCCGTCGCTTTTTCAACAGCGTAGTTCATGCTGTTGTCGCGCGGGTTATCGATGAACATGTCTTTCGTTAGGTTGCCCTTTAGGAAAGAGTTGGTGAAATCACGGTTGAATACTTTGTGCAGGTTCGAATCGTCTTCGATCAACAAACCACTTTCTACAAAGCTATCAATCTGTTTACGCCATGTGTCTACCACAGTGTAAACGTAGTGTGCGCCTTTAATACGGCCTTCTACTTTCAATGAGTCGACTTTCGCATCAACCAATTCAGGTAGGTCGTAGTAAGCTGAGTTATCTTTCAGGTTAAGTGGGAACTTGTTGCCCGCGTTGGTGATTTCGTACTCATCACGACACGCTTGGCTACAACGACCACGGTTACCTGAGTTACCCACACTTACTGAGCTTGAGTAACATTGACCAGAGAATGCGATACACAGAGCGCCGTGTACGAACACTTCGGTTAATACGTCGTGATCGTGTGCCACTTCCGTCAGCATCTTGATTTCAGGCAGGTTCAACTCACGAGACAAGTTAACGCGCGTCGCGCCAATCTTAGACAAGAACTTAATCTGACCTTCGTTGTGCGTAGTTAACTGAGTCGACGCGTGAACGTCTAACGATGGGAAATGCTTCTTAACCAGGTTGAATAAACCCAAGTCTTGAACAATGATGCCGTCCACTTTGGTGTTCACAAGCTGGTTCAGCAGTTTGGTGATGCTCTTAGTCTCGTGCTCCAGTAGCACAACGTTAAGAGTCAGGAACACTTCACAGCCGTATTCATGAGCAAGGCGAATCACACCATTCAATTCGTCTAACGACAGGTTAGAGGCTCTGTTACGAGCGTTGAATGTGTCTAAACCACAATAAACTGCATTAGCACCCGCTACGATGGCGGCTTTTATCGCTTCTACATCGCCACCTGGGGCTAATAACTCAATTTTTCTGCTCATTTTTGAAGTCGCTCACTTACTTATAATTTTTAAGCCGCGTATTCTACCCACATCACGATCTCTTTACCACCGTACAACACTTTTCAAACTAAATGACCTCAATAATGCCGAACGAATCCGATCTACCTATCCTTTATTCTTTACGCCGTTGCCCTTATGCAATGCGCGGACGAATGGGCATCGCACTATCACAGCAAAAAGTGTTACTTCGAGAAATCGTTACCAAAGACAAGCCTAGCGAACTATTGGCCAGTTCGCCAAAAGGAACAGTGCCTGTATTGGTGTTACCCAATGGACAAGTCATTGAACAGAGCTTGGATGTGATGAACTGGTCACTTCAACAAAACGATCCTCAAGATCTTCTGCGTTCAAGCAATCCAACGCTTAGCGAACAAGTTCAGCAGCTCATTAAAACCAACGATGAAGATTTTATTGGCCACTTAGAAAAGTATCGCGCGTCGGTTCGTTATCGAAACATCGATGTTGAACAACGTCGACAAGCCTGCGAAGCGTTCATTAATCAATTAGAAGTGCTACTCACCGATCAGCCCTACTTTTTTGGAGTAACCCCAAGCTTGGCCGATTTTGCGGTGATGCCTTTCGTCAGTCAGTTTGTGCGGGTCGAAAAGAAGTGGTTTGTGAAATCGGAATATCAAAACGTAGGACGTTGGTTAAGAGCGCACCTTGAAAGTAAGCTCTACACCCAAGTCATGAAGCAATACCCTTTGTGGAATGAAACCAAGCAAGATTGTCTTTTTGGATAACTTAAGAGAATTTTGGGTGACTTAAGGGTATCTAGGGTGATCTAGGGGAATTCTGGAATAGATAATTCCTAGGTATTAAAGTAGTTACGTGACACTGTATCTTCTTTGTAAAGAACAGATATTCAAAGGCTTAACTGGGATTCCGTTGTCTCTTTACCGGTAACTACTGTCTCTTAACTGGCAAACACAGTCTAAGCTAAGCCTTTTGTTCATTTTAACCTGATTACTGAATCGCTATCGAAATCTCGACTTCAGTTTCACCTTTGTAAAATTCAAAGTCTGTTGTGTAAGTTCTCACATGTGGGCAGTCAGCAGCGCTGAAATACGCCCACACTTCACCCCATAGGTCGATCACAGCTTGTGGTAATTCACCTTCAGCAGAAAACGTTAAGTATTTGCCTGCTTGTATTTCGGTTTCTACAAGCGCATCTAAATTGTTATCGGTGAGTGCGCTAGTACAAGCGATAACATCAAATTCACCCGTAAAGTCTGACTCGTAGTTGGTGTAGACACCGTACACTTTTGAATCCGGCGTTAATTTTGGAAACGCTTGGTCAAAAAAGCCCTGCCACAATTGCCCTATCTTGGCTTTGGCTGGGTCCATCTCATCGGTATTAGTGGTTCTTACTGAAAAACCATACGCCTTTACGGCTTCTATCGTTTCAACTTTCATTCGTTCTATTCCTAAGCCAATTGACGATCTAACTGTATTGAATCCAATGTTTTATAAGATAACGATGCTAATCTTGTATCTCTTTATGGCCACATTTTTCACAGACAAGGTGACGAGAAAACTCATCCATTGACGCGACAAACGGGCCAAGGAACCAACCTTTTATCATGCCTGCCCAAAACTCACTTCGCTTTTGGTTAGGTTTGTCTGCAAACGCACTCGTCTTTCTGACCAACACAACAACGTGCTGTGTATCTTCTCGGCACGCGGTGCAATAGCATTGTTCTATGGTGCTATTCATTTGAAAGCCTATGACGTTTTGAATGAAACATGCTGAAAGTGAGGGTTGTCGACACAGACATCCAATGTCGCTATTTGAGTTAATACGACAAGTTGTTGCTCGCCTTGAGTACTGACTTTAATGCACTCTTCACGGCTGTCATTGCGCTGGGTATCTAACCCGACACATTCAATCTGCTCGCCAGACTTCAGCGTTAACTTGATTGGGTATCGGTGCATACACACAATTTCAATATAATCGTAATCGTTGCAACTAATCATAATACCCCTCCAATTCATCCACCACGCTAATGCGACACGCCATACTATGCAATATGCATATAATCAATCATTTATCTAAATCACATTGACACTTTAATCGTAAAGCTACTGAGTTATCTATTAATTTTAGACTGATTCCTCGCTCTTCACGTTTCTTCTGTGTTCTACAATTTAATGCTTAGAAAATTCTTTCCAGTACTGGTAAAGCCCGTTGATATCTGAAGAGCACATCAACGACATCGCGCCTTTGATCTGTTCTTCGCTCCATTCCCACCATTTCATTTCTAGCAACTGAGCGATTTCAGTCTCATTGAAACGATAACGGATATGGCGTGCTGGGTTTGAACCGACAATCGAGTATGGCGCGACATCTTTAGTCACAACCGCTCGACTTGCGATGATGGCTCCGTCACCAACCTTAACACCACTCATGATCATGGCTTCTGTACCAATCCACACATCGTTACCAATCACGGTATCACCAGAGCGTTCAAAGCCGTCTATCGCACCTTCAAACTTCTCATCGTCTTGATAGAAAAACGGGAAGGTACTCACCCACTGGTTTTGGTGGCCTTGGTTGCCCGCCATCATAAACACGGCGCCAGAACCAATCGAGCAGTAGCTGCCAATGATCAGCTTATCGATGTCGGTTCTATCCGGTAATAGGTAACGCGCACAGTCATCAAAGCTGTGGTTATGGTAGTAACCCGAGTAATAGCTGTGCTCGCCCACGATGATGTTCGGGTTGGTCACTTGTTCTTTGAGTGACTTTCCAACAAACGGGCTTTCAAAATAGTTTTTCATGGTTGTACTCTTAGTTTCGTTCTTTTAGTTAGGTACTTTTGTTGCGTGTTGATGGTTGTAACTTGTTTATATTAGTGTAAAGGCAAACGTGCCCTATCGACCGCCTGCAATATCAATAAACGAGCCTGTGACATACGAAGCTTCGTCTGATAATAACCACGCGATAGAGTTCGCGACTTCTTCTGGTGTGCCACCTCGTTGTAACGGTAACTGCGAAGCTAGTCTGTCTACGCGATCTGGCTCTCCGCCGTCTGCATGCATCTCAGTATAAATACAACCTGGCCTTACGCCATTCACTCGGATATTGCGTGAAGCTAATTCAAGCGATAAGCCTTTGGTGAGTGAATCCATCGCACCTTTCGATGCTGCGTAATCCACATACTCAAACGGTGCGCCAGTACGAGAAGCGGCAGACGATACATTCACAATCGAACCCGCGCCATCGGCTTGTTTGATAAAGGCTTTACTGCACAGAAAGCAGCTTGATACGTTGGATTTCATCACCTTTTCAAAGCGATCCAATTCAATATCAACCAATGGTGACTGGGTAAACAAGATCCCGGCATTATTGACCAAGTGCGTCACTGGACCTAGCTTATTACGAGCAATCTCAAATAAAGATTTCACATCCGATTCAACAGACACATCCGCACGCACGCTTATCGCGGTTCCGCCTTGTTCACGAATCTCGTCTACTAGATCTTCAGCTCGCGACTCATTGTGTATGAAGTTAACGCATACAGCATAGCCTTTACTGGCCAACAATTTAGACGTTGCTGCGCCAATGCCTCGGCTTCCGCCGGTTACAACCACTACCTTGCTCAATGAAACCTCCTAATGTTTACTTATTCTGTGCAACCTGATTGTTCGTGACAAACTGATCGTATCGATACAAACTAATTGTTCGATACGATCTGAACCCACTGCGATCGCCACGCCGGCGCTTCGAATGGGTCTGGCCAAAACTCAGTTTGCTTTTGAATTAAACCGTCAACCACCGTGTGAAAGGTGATCACTCGGCCTTTCAACACACTGTCAGTGACCGAAACGTCCGTGACTACCGTATCACCTTCACAGACAATCGAATTGAGCGTGAATTCCCAAACACCATTGGCTGGGTATTCAGTATTGATTGCAGTGAAGTTGTCGCGCCCTAACGTCAATTCAGACGACTGCGGCCAATAGCCTTCAAAATCTGCGGTTAGCCATTCACCTGCCTTTGCAAAATCATTACTGCGCATTGCATCCCAAAATCCCAATACCACTTGTTTTGGTGTCATTATTCTTCCTTAAAGTTATTTACGTGTGGTGATTTTTAAATGTCTGCTTCGTTATGCGTACTTGCTAATGATCGTTAAAAGATCATCGACACTGTTAGCAATGTAATCGGGCTTGGTTTGCCAATTTTCAGGTTTCGATCGGCTATAACCTGCTGCAACGGCAATCACTTTTGCGTTTTTACCCAGCGCGGCTTCAATATTGCGAGCAAACTGTGTGTCCGCTTCATGGTCACCGATGTACATCAAACAAAGCTCGTTAGTCGGATCGGCGCCAAATATGTTCTCGACACATTTCACACCACCAAATGGATGGGTTTTTTGGTTACCGTTCGAGACATCGTCATAGCCCACGACCGATTTAAACAAATCACCAATGCCATAACTGTCGAGCACACCACGAATATTCAATTGAGAGTTTTGAGAGCAGATCCCATGTGGAAGATGAGCAAACTGATTAACCACGGTTTCCATTCCTTCAAACAAGGCAACGGCTGTTTGGTTTTTCTCTTGATGCTCTGCCCACATTCCACCAGCGGTCAACATTTCATCGTGTGATAAACCGTAATAATCGACATATAAGGCTTGCCAGTTTTTAGCCCCGTGGTTGGCTTCATGATAAAGCGCTTCGCTGAGCAAATATTTAGGTAAGTTATCACCTGACAAGTGTGGCGCGACTAAAGAGATAATGTCTTTTGTGATTGCGATATTCTTTGGAACGGAATTGACTATGGTTCCATCGTAATCCCACAGGATGGCATCTAACTTCATACACTATCTCTTTGTTTCGATTAGTAATTTGAATTTATCATTCATAAGCCTATTTAGGGCAATTTTATTGTCTTGAATTTCGAAATTTGTCGAATAGAAGCAAAGCTAGAGAACAAACCGTTACTAGAAAACAAAAACCAAACAGTGTTTGCTCACATCACTGCTTTATCAATTGCAATATATGCGTATAATCCCCGCTCCATTGCGCTATCGCCGTTAAAAATAGCGCCATTCAACATTTTTAATGAGTACCCAATGTCGAAACTATTTTTCAAAGGCCGTATCGAAACAAGACAGAACCACGTTCTTGCTGGCTACAACGTAAACCGCGATGTGAAAGCGGGTACTGAAGAATCTCCAATCGCAGTAATGGTTCAAACTGAAGCGCGCAAAGCAGAAGTTGAAGCACTAGCCGCTGAAAATACTATCTTCGTTACTGTTACAGTCGACGCAGACAAAGAAGAGAACACCATCGAGCTTGATACTCTACTGAACAAGCCAAAAACGATGACGTTTGAAAAGACCCCTAACCGTAACGATCCGTGTTCTTGCGGCAGCGGTAAAAAATACAAGAAGTGCTGTGCATAAGCGCTTTGACTTGAAGAATTTAAAAACGGACCGGTAGCAATATCGGTCCGTTTTTTTATACGCTAAGCAAGCTTATTCAGCGTAAGACAAATTATTAGGCGTCAGACAAACTGAAGCCACTAAATTTGGCGAAATTAGGCGTCGCCTTACTGCCACTGAACGTATAAAGCATCACACCCTGTTCACTGCCTACTAACGAATCAAACGTGATCACTTCCTGCCATTGTTGTTTTTCTAACGGGCGGAAATGAGCGCCGACTTTTCCGCCTTGTTTGACGAGCTTTACCGACACACTAGATTCACTAAACAACAGACGTTCCTTGATCTGTGGCTGACCATTTTGTTCTACAACGAACACCAATGAACGCTCGCCCATGAACATCTCTTTGCTCACTTTAATGTAGTTGTCGTTATCCCAGTAAATACCTAACCCAGCTTGTTCAAATGCGAGGTTTGGATCTAATTGAACCGTCACTTCTGTGCTGTAATCCGAGCTAGATACTGGATGAACGAAGATATTATCAACATCAGCTGAACCCGCACCAAAGATATTGCCCTCTTGCACTTGCATCGTCAGCACGCCGTTTTCCAAAGATCGATGTTCCGGATTTTCATTTCTGATTTGCCAGTTAACGAGGTTATTCATGTTATTAGTCCTTGCTGCTAGATCATGCGTTGACGGAGTTGGTAAAACACATTGTCGAGTTCATCGGGATTTTGCTTTTGAATGCGATTAAGCTCTCTTTGTACAGAATCGTACATAAGTTGGTTATCCATGTCTTTCAATGCGGCGTAGTAATGAATGCGACGTCCCAAGATAAAGTTATTCTGGTCATTCTCACTCATCATATTGAAACGGTCTATTGTCGCTAAGAACTTCGCTTTATCCTGTGGCAGCTGTCCGTTCAGTTCCATCAACAAATTAATACCGTGATAGTTACCATAGTTGCCCGTCACGCGGTTTAGTTTACTGATCAATTGATATTGTTCTTCAAGCATTTCACGTTCGCTAAGTGGCGTGAACTCTCCATTCTGCACCAGTTCATCCAATTCGGTTCCAGGCTTCACAGCAAGCGACAGAATGCGTATTTCATCTGGGTTGATTTGGTTAAGTAAGGCCGCCGTTTCTTCAACATGCTGCGCCGAATATTCTTTACCACCCAAGCCAAGGATAATGAAGGTCATCATCTTCATACCCGCTTGCTTCGCGTATTCGGTCGATTTCAAAATAGATTTCGGAGTAATGCCTTTTTTCATCAATTTGAGAACATCAATAGAACCCGATTCCATACCGCAATAAAGCATGTTGAGCCCTGCATCACAGATGGCTTTCATCTCTTCAGGCGACTTCTTAGTCATGCTTTGCGCTCGTCCATAAGAGCTGATCTGCTTTAACTCTGGGAAGGCTTGTTTGAGTGTATTCAACACATCCAGCAAGTCTTCGGTATCCATAGTGAATGAATCACCGTCTTGCAGAAAACAGGTCTCAAATTTACGGTTCTTATAGAATGCTTTCGCAGCCCAAATGTCTTTCTTAATCTCTTCAACGGGACGAATTGCAAACTCCATCCCCTCAAACAGCGTACAGAATTTACATTTGTTCCAAGGACAACCTTGGGTGGTGCGAATCAATAAGCTATCCGCTTCTGAAGGTGGGCGAATATGCCCTTGTTGGAACTGATACTGTGTCATTTGAATGCCCAATAATTAACTATTCGCATAGACTACTAGAAGTTCATTCAATGAAAAACACGGTACAATTTGAATTATTATCAAATGAAAACGGATAATTAAAGAAGAAGAATGTTGAAGTATTAAGTAGGTTAAAGGCTAATCAAGGTTGTCCGGTGTACGTAAATTGGTTCCACACTTTGTACATTTATAGTCACCGTTTCCGCCACTTGAAGCTAGCGACGATAAAATCATTCCAAGCAACCCTGGCTTCTTTTCATGTTGTGGCGCTTTTTCGGCTTGGTTACTGAACATAGTGTACTTGTGCAGTGTCAGTTCCTTACAGTTACTACAGAACGCTCTCGTCTTCTCACTTCCATACATAATATCTATCTCCTTAACTCAAAGCACAAACTAAACATATGGCAAATATGCCACACGTAGAGTTAAATCTAAATATTTTCATGAAGTTATGAGTAAGTAAGAGCGTTTTAAAGAAAAGTAAACTCTCGACTGTTAAGTGAAGTGTTGGTGAACAAAGTTATTCAATTCAGTCACGCTTCTGATGATGTAAACCTCTTTCTCTTTAGCGCGCAATTCTAACTGCGCTCTAAAGTCGTCATTCCAAAATTTAGGACACAGTTGTAGTGTCTTATAGCTTTGTATCGTGCCTTTTATCACTGAGCTTCCAGCAGGCCAGCCTTCAGGTTTAACAAATAAACCTTTGAGCATTCTCTTGGTTACAAACCAGTAGCTAGTTGAATAAGGAATGTCGATATAAACCAAGGTATCAGCTGCATCTAAACGTGTGTTGAACGAGCCTAGAGGGCCAAAACCATCGATGATCCAGCTTTCTGACTTAAGTATGCTCTCATGAGCCTCCTCAAATACTTCACGTTCAACAAACTCTCCGTTGGCCTTGTAAACAATAGAGTCCAACTGGTGAAGCTCTATCCCTGTAGCTAGTGCTAACGCCTTGCTGACTGTGGATTTTCCACTCCCAGGCTTGCCAAAAACCGCGATCTTTTTCATATGACTTCCTCTATTCAGATAAAACCCATAAGACAGCGACAAAAAACCCACCTTACGGGTGGGTTCGATAAACAAAGCGCATCAACAATCCCACCATTCCTATGGAATGATGATAATTCGTTGGTTAGATTGCGCTAAATTCAGTTTCATAAAACTACTTTTATATACTGTTGCTTAGTTGTCAACACAATGACTAATGGGCGATATCATCGTCATATCGCACCCATTAATAGTCTTAATGAGTGCTTATTGATCTTGGTTATTTTGCTTTCTTTTTCGCCACTGTCGCTTCTGATAGCTTGCTTAGTACACCCGATACTTTCTTAACGACCTCGTCACAGCCATTGATCGCGTGACGCTCTACCAAGTAATTAGGATCGTTGTAAGACAACCATACTTTCTTATTAGAATCCTCAGTGACTAACACCTTCTGCGGTAAATCTATCGCGACTTCTTGAGCACATTGCATTAATGGTGTCCCTACTTTCGGGTTACCAAAGATGATGACTTCCGTTGGTCTCAATTCAAGATCGACCTTACTCGCGTTTTTCTGATGGTCGATTCTCGCAAACAAGGTCAAACCTTTGCTCTTGGCGATTTCTTCAAAGCGGTCAGCGGTCTCTTTCACTGAATAATTACTTTGGTATTTAATCAAACCATCAGAAGCCGCAGCTGAAAATGATGCCGAGAGTAAAATGGCGCATAGTGGTAGTAATTTTTTCATCGTCACCTCTGAGATTTAACCTAATCAAACTTACATTCATAGCGCCACTTCCAAATTCAGCGACGTAACCCATGTCAGTATAGACGCGATTCCATTCTCAGTTTGCAGAGAGGATCACTTTTCTAATGCGTCTTATTATCAGTTTAGGTGGGGATTTTTTCAAAAGTTAAACACACGATCAGTGCCACGATTTGGTTCCACATTTCTCACACTGGTATTCGTAATCACTGTCGACGTAAAAGCCGGGAACATTATGGTCACCTTTAAACAATAACGTCATCAGGTACTCCATCAACACGCCTAACTTCCATTGTTTCTTTTCAGATTCAGTGTCCGCTTTAGATTCAGCATCGGAAGCGTTAACAGCAAGGTGCGGGGTAAGTGCGTTACACAGTTCGCAGTGATAAGGATGTTTAATATACTTATTATCAAGCATTTATATAAGCCAACCAATATTTATAAAGTTGATGCATACTAACAACTTATCACTCGGTTCTCGAACTTATTGTTGTCCACTAGATCTTTATTTGAAAGAAATGAGACACAAGGTAAGTGCCATGCATCTTGAATCAGTTGCCATCGAGATTTCCCTCATTGAACAGCTAAAGCTATTGTTACGCTTAGGTACGAAATTAACTTTTACTTTAATAGCCCTTTGTCCGCAGCACCTTCAAGCTGCACTTCTAGCTCTTTCCATAAGGCACGACTGCCTTTAGAAATACGCTCGCCATTGAAGGTCAGGACTTTGTCTTTGGATATGTTGTGCTTCTTCCAGCTATGACCACCACCATGGATGTTATGAAGCAAAGGCGGCACTCTATCGATCGCCTTACCAAATCTAGCTTCCGGTGACTCACCGGCTTCGAACTCAAGCCATAAATCCAAATACTCGCTTCTTGAATGGCTCGGCAATGATTTCAGCAAGCGCTCGACGCAGTTTCTCTCTTTGAGCTTGTTTTCTTCGGTTTCACTGGCATAAATGATGGTGTCTCCGGCATCGATTTCCCCAAGATCATGAATCAGCAGCATCTTCATTACTCGCGTAATATCGATTTCTTCATTGGCATAGTCTTTCAACATGAGTGCGCTCAAACAGACGTGCCAACTGTGCTCAGCGGAGTTTTCATATCGATCCAATCCAACCGGTTTTGTCTGTCGATGAACATCCTTTAATTGTTCAATCTCGACCATGAATTGCAGAATGCCTTTGATTTCTTCCACGATGAGCTTCCTTAACTTAAGTTGATGATTTAGCGGTGCGGAGGGTTAACCTAACGAAAGAGAAGCGTTACTCCCAATGAACCGACATTTTGTAATACGCAACACCCGATGGTTGTGGGCTAAGCTTATCTACCTGTTAGCCATAGGGTGTTCAGGATTTAACTGAAGCAGATCCCACAAGTTACCGTAAAGATCTTCAAACACAGCAACGGTGCCGTAGCCTTGCTCTTTAGGCTCTCGGACAAAGTTAATGCCCAAAGACGTCATACGTTCGTAATCACGCCAGAAGTCATCGGTGTTTAAGAATAGGAATACGCGTCCACCAGCTTGGTTGCCGATGAAATCGAGTTGCTCTGGCTTGGAAGCTCTAGCAAGTAACAGGCTCACACCGGTTGAATTTGGTGGAGCAACAACAACCCAACGCTTATCTTCTTCTGGTAGATACGTGTCTTCGATGAGATCAAACTTAAGCTTGTTTACATAGAAATCAAGCGCTTCATCGTAGTCTTTTACCACGAGTGCAATGTGGACAATATTCTGTTTCATAACATACCTTGTTGGGGTTTTTACTGCAGGGAATGATGCCATGAAGCAGGTAAAGACACTAGGTGTCGCATCATAAATCGTAGTATCTCGTCCTTCACAATCTAAAGGCTATGCATCAGCTATAACTCCCAGAATCCGAGTTCGACGCCACCTTGAATAACAATGGCACACATTCCGTGACGTGGTAACTCCATTGGCGGCACCGCAACTTCGGCGCCTAGTTTCTCGGCTGCAGTTACTGCAGACTGAATATCCTCAACCAACGTGTAATGACGAACAGTTGGTTCTTCAGTTTCACGAAGCGGTGCTCGAATGCCAATTACCCCGCCATTAGATAGCTTTGCAGTGCGCGCCCCACCAAGGTTCACATCTGCACCACTGAATTTCACGTTGTAGAGCTGAGCGTATGTTGCACAAACGACATCGACCTCTGGGGTAACCACTTCAAGATATTGAACCTTCATCAAATTTCATTCTCGTGTTCTTTAAGACTCTCAATCTGCATACAGTTGTGCAGGTGTTTCTCATCAACAATTAATCGGTTCCATATTACTAAGCAATTCGACCGCGCATGATAAATTGCGGGCCTGCTGCGCCACCTAAATACTGTTGATTGATATCTTCGAAGCCGCCTTTCTTATAACAGTTGAATGCTGCCGGATTTTTGCAATTCACAGTTAAGTAAATCGACTCATACGCTGAGTAATTCGCTTTTAAATACGGAAACAAAGCCTTCACCGTGCCTGTTCCTAAACCTTTACCTTGCTGGTTTTTATCAAGCACAAAAGCTCTCAAGCCAATGCTTCCTTCAGGGCAGAATTCGTAGTGCTCTGCGTAAGCGATATCCAGCTTAAAGAAACCCACAACTTCGTTATCAGACTTAATCACGTGCAAGTGCGTCGTTTCACTGCCGTCTAATAAAAACTCTGCAGCTGTACCAGCGAACTTAACCTGTTCATCGGCGAGTTGGATGGCCTGAACTGACGCCACATGGGATTCTTCAAGCCTTTCGATAGTTATCATTGTTGTTCCTTCTGTATAGCACCCACGAAGAACCGACTAGAGCTCATCGCTAGTATCTCGAGAACCGTATTTTGGGAAGTTGATATTAAGAACGTTATCGTCCTCAAGAGTGAATAGAACACTTCCATTCTCTACACCGGTTTCGTTCCTATCTGAACAACCTAGAAACAACTCCCAATCAAACGAATATTGAAGTCGGTATTGATTCGCATTGATGTGTAGAACGTCTTTGATTTTGATACCGTTCACCACATGTGCCATATCATCGATGTATGACAGATCAGGAATTAATTTTTCTTCGAATTCACGTTTATGCTCGGTTAAGAAATTGAGCAGTTCAGAACATAACTCGGAGCCATGAACCAATGGTTTAGACAGACTAGAAAACAACATTTCTAAATACTCCAAGGATTGTTTTGATATTGGGAAGATGCGCGCGAGTCTGTTACAAATTCAAGCTCAATCGGAAACGGTAACTTCAAATTCCGACACTACATTAGAGTTTTGGATGTGTTGATACCAACTTTTTACGTCTTCAACCAGCAAGTGCATCATGTAATTGTGACAGTGCGCAGGTTCATAAAAGTTTTGCAGAAGGAAGGCACAACCGCCGTGTCGTAGATAGGCGATATCGTGAAATTCAGACATCACTTCAAAGCCGATTGACTGGTAAAAACGCTTGGATAAATCGAAGTCTTTCGAGGGTACGAAAGACTTAATCTCTGAGACTTTGAGGTTTTCCATCCTACATCCTTATAGTGTTGATGTTCTTGTGCTGACACGCTTAACGCTTTAAGTGGTTACGGTGTTTATTCAGAGTCTTGCTGAAATGAGTCGACTTCGGCTTTAGTTAGATAACGCCACTGGCCTGCTTCAACATCTAAACGAACATCACCAATCTGTTCACGGTGAAGGCCAACAACTCGGTTTCCTACCGCAGCAAACATTCGTTTTACTTGATGAAACTTACCTTCTGTAATGGTCAACAGCACTTCTTTACTGGTAATCACTTCGAGTTCTGCCGGACGCGTCAGATTTTGTTCGCCCTGCAATTTAACGCCCGCTTTGAACTTGTCAGCGACATCATCTTTGATATCTCGTGACAATGTCACGCGATACACCTTCTTACATGACTTGGTTGGCAGAGTGATGTTGAATGACCATCGCCCATCATCGGTAATCAAGACTAAGCCTGTGGTGTCTGCATCTAAGCGTCCTGCGATGTGCAGTTCTGATGCTTTGTCTATCTCGATGTAGTTGAACAGTGAAGGATAAACTTCATCGATATTAGAGCAGATAGTATCCGCAGGCTTGTGCATTAGGAGGTATCGAAATTCTCGCAACTTAAGCGGAGTGCCATTTAACAAGATGGTGTTGCTTTCATGAACCTGAGTCGATTCATCGGTGACCGTCTCACTGTTTACGTTCACCTCGCCATTATGGATGCGTTCAATTGCTTCAGGCTTGGTTAGGTCAGTGCTTTTACATAGGTATTTATCAAGGCGCATTAATCGTCGGCACCACATTTAGCACAAGGCTTGTAAGTTCGTTCACCTTGCTCGATAACCACATAGTCACCAACGCACTTGTCACATAAAGCGAGCTTTGGGTAAGCCTCTTTTTGTTTCTTTGCGTTAATGTTGCCTTCGGTGGTGTATACGGTTCTCATTTTGATGCCTTTGCTTGAATAACGTGAGAGGCGCAAATTGTATCACTGTTTACAGCTTTGATTGGAGTGGCGGTTCATAGATAAATTGATTTTAAGTACCGCTATTCCAAGTTCCCGCCCGTAACGGCTTAACCATGAACAACAAAATCAACGTGCCACGCCTATCAGTGGTAAAATGATAAAAGCTCACCAACTTATGAAGTCGATAATGAAAGATTGTAATCAATGCGGAAAATGCTGTATCAAATACGGAGATGGCGACCTTGCCGCGACTCAAGAAGAGATCGATTTGTGGGAGTTGTTCAACCCAGACATCTTTGAATATGTTCGAGGAAGCGAGATCTGGTTCGACCCTGAATCTGGCGAACGTTTAACTCGCTGCCCTTTTCTGGAGCTGGTTCCGACGAAAGACACCAAGGCTCAAGCCAAGTACACATGTAGCATTTACTTAGACCGACCAGAAGATTGCCGACACTACCCAAGCCTAATTAATGAGATGGTACGAGATGAGTGTGAAATGATTGAGGTGGTGGATTTACAAGACACGAAGAAAGCTCAAAGGAAACTCGACCTGTTGATGAAAGACAGCCGCCCTTCAAGCTATTCGTAAGCGATGATCTTTTGAAGATCAATCTTCAGTATTAGCTAGTAGCCGCTAAAACCTTAAGCCAAATACTGGTTCGCTTCTAACCAATCAAGCGCAACCAGTGCCGCCAATGAGCATACCGCTCTGTCGTTGCCATCCACAAACTTAAGCTCTTCAATTTCGGCATCCGGAGACAGTTCGCCATTATAATCAGCAAGATAGCAAGTCAATTGCACCGATACGCCTTCCGCTTTGCCATCAGCTTGGCCTGTAAACGTCTCGACGTATTTGATGGAGTCAGGCACTAAATCAACTGAGATCTCTTCTTTGATTTCGCGAACCAGTGCTTGCTCATCACTTTCGCCAGCTTCACGCTTACCACCCGGTAGATAGAACAGTTCTTTGCCTTTTGATCTGACCATCAACAGCTTGCCGTCTTTGATGAATATCCAAGCCAGCTTATCAATTACCTTATGCATGTCGTTAGACCTTATTTCTGTTTTAGTTCTCGTTCTTACTGAATCAAGCCACACCATTAGTCGCGACCAAACAAAGCCTGGGTATGTTACACGCTGGAAGGAATATACTCTATTGAATCGAATAGGAAATATCATAACCAAAACGAAAAATGACAGCGTTCGAGACAATTCTCGTCAACTGTCATTGGCGATGTTTACGAACTGCTCTCTAGCTGCCCGCGAATAGTATCAATCGACTAGCCACTTAAGCGCAGAGTCATGGTCTTCGAATGACTTAATCTCACCGGACACAAACCAACTGCCGACTTTTGATGCCATTTCTTGCCAGCTTTTATCACCATAAATCGCGATTTTGTCTATCTTCGAATTGAGCTCTAATCCCAGTTTAAAATCATCCCAAGCTGCACGTAACTCCCATCCTGTTAAGGTTGAGATGTCGACCAGCATCTTGAGTTTAGATGAATCGAGTTCTTCTAGCGTGGTATTTAGAATTGGCATCATTGCTTGATAGTCATCGTGTGTAAGCTTGCCTTTCGCTTTAAACACAACGATGGTTTCACCGCTAACACGTTCAATTCCAACCGATATTCCATGACGTTCGATACTCATAACCTAGCCCTCATAGTAGAAACTAGAGTTAGCTTAGAGGATTAAACAGCAAAGAGATGAGAGGTTTACGTCAAAACGGACAAGCGCTTTATCTGAACTTAATATCAGAGAGTTAATCGCGCTACTCCAACAGTTCGCTTAGGTTTTGAACTTGTACGATACCTGGATGCTGTGACTTAAGCTCAGCACCTTCCGTGTTCAACCACACCGCTTGCAAACCCGCTTCAAGTGCTGGGTAAATGTCTTTCTCTAGAGTGTCGCCTACCATGGTGATCTCTTGTGGTGAAACACCGAGCTTAGAAATAATGGCAGGATAGAACCCCGACTCGAACTTAGAAAAGCCAATGCTCGCCTTACAAAAGTAACCCAAGATATATTGAGACAGGCCAACACGCTCAAAGGCTCGAATGATGTCGTCTTTACTGGAATCACCAGCATTGGTAGCAACATAAACTAGATGAGTTTTCGACAACTCCCCCAGTAATGTACGAGCACCACTCACTTCTTGTACGGTTTCCCAGTCACACATCTTCCCTTGTGCGTCTGGGAAATCGACCATCAGCGTATTGCCCCAGTCGAATAAGACTATTTCTGTTAATTCGATTAGCTTTGTCATCTTGCCTCCTGCATACGATGAATTATCTAATGTTTAAGCGAGCCTATAAAAACTTCTCGGACGGTTAGGCTCATTATGGACAACCTTGTTACTGTTTATGGAGCACGATCTTCTAAACACAAAATACCCTTTATTGATAAACCACTTTGAAACGCTCCAACATAAGTAACATGTCTTCACTTGGTGAGATCTTGAGCTCTTCACATTCACGAGAGAAGAAGTTCCAGTGAGCTTCTTTCCACCATTCGAGTGTTTTGTCACCCTCGCCTTCGGCAGCAGCAAACTCCGCCGTCACTTCGTTATATTTGCACTGTGAGACTGAAGTGATCTCTACAATGCAAACTGGCTTGCCATCCCAGTCAGTGACGACTTGCAAGTGACCAACTACTGGTCTCGTCTCGCCTTCATGGCTGTACCAATATTCAAGGCTGCAAGACGCTTGTTTTTCACCCTTGAGAATTAACTGGGCGCAGAGGTTGGCGTTGTATTCATCAGCACAGTAATAGTCGGCACTAAAAGAGGTGTATTGCGAAGCAACGTCTGCTGGTAATGTGTTGAGGTAGCTATCAAGATAAGCTTTGCTTCTTTCTTCCATGATCTTTCCAAATTCAATATCAGGTTGAGCCGATAAACACTTATAGATTAAGCATCTGGCTGCAGTGGGAGTAACCTATCAAGTCAGGTTATAGCTGTAAACCGAGTGAATATCAAAATGCGGGCTGAGAAAGAAGAATATAGGTAGGATTTCGAGGCCAGTACAAGGAGATCCAAAAAGTGAAAGAAGAGCCAAAAGCACCTTTAGTCGGTGCTTTTGGCTCTTAGTATCTCGTTACTAATAGCTCGTAACTGACGGGGTATTAACGGTTCAAGAAGTCGACCGCTTTGTCTGGGAAGTCGGTAAACACACCATCAACTTTGACTTGGTTGTAGAAGACATCCAACATGCCATCAAAGTTATCAGCATAAGCTGGGATTCTTCCTGGGTCAGCACGGAACGTGTACGGGTGAACATCTAAGCCCGCGTCTTTTGCTGACTTCATTAACGGTTTAATAATGATGTTATCTTTGGTCGATGCATCGTCCACCAACATTGGCTTCCAAGGGCCTATTCCTTCCGCATAAGACGCCACTTTTTCCATGCCACCAGCTTCAAACATCCAGTCGTAACTGTACGGCGTTGCTTTGTCACCTTGGTAGGTCATGGTTTCATTCCAATCTGTATAGGCCATCAACTGAACGAGCTTAAGATCCATTTCCATCACTGGCATGAGCTCATCGTTAATGCGTTGAAGTTCATTGGCGTCAAAACACTGCAAATACACTTTGTCGTCTTTTGATAGGTAACCATATTGATGCAAGGTTGCAAGCACAGCTTTTGAGATATCTTTGCCTTCGTGACGATGGAACCAAGGTGCTTTAATTTCAGGATAGATGCCCACGTCATAACCTAAGGTCTTATTTAGGCCTTGGATCAGCTCGATTTCTTCTGCAAAGGTAGCGACACGGAAATCAGACTGCCACATTGGGAAGCGCGTTGGGTACCCTGCCACTCTGTTGCCTTGTTCATCTAACTTAAAGCCTTCGGTCACCTTTAATGATTTGATCTCAGCGAGCGTAAAATCAATCGCGTAGTAACGGCCATCTGAACGAGCACGTGTTGGAAAGCGATCCGCGACATCGGTGACTCGGTCTAGATAATGATCATGCAAAACCACCAATTGGTCGTCTTTGGTCATCACGACATCTTGTTCGATGTAATCAGGTTTCATTGCATAAGCGAGCGCTTTAGCGGGTAATGTGTGTTCAGGTAAATAACCAGAAGCACCGCGATGCGCAATCACTAAAGGATCTGCTAATGCATTTGCAGATAAGCTTAGTGCTAATAAGGTCAGAGACAGTGACGTTGTTTTCATTATTGTTTCCCTTGATAAAACAGAAGCAGGATATACCTGCCTCTGTTGTTATTTATAGATGTGATTCAGTAAATACACTACTGAGCTAACGCTTCTTTCTCTCGTTCGAGATCTTTTTGTTTATGGTGCGCACGCTCACCTAAGAAGGCGTACAGCAGACAGATGATTGAAGCTACACAAGCGCCGACCAAAATAATGAAGCCGCCATCCCAACCGTAATGGTCAACCATAAAGCCGAGTATTGCGTTCGCAGCAACCGCGCCACCTAAGTAACCAAACAAACCTGTTAGACCAGCCGCTGTACCTGCAGCTTTCTTAGGTGCAAGTTCCAGTGCATACAAACCGATCAGCATTACAGGACCATAGATAAGGAAACCAATCGCAACCAGTGCCAACATATCAACCGTTGGGTTACCCGCAGGGTTCAGCCAGTACACCAACACTGCGACAGTTACGAGAACCATAAACAGGATCCCTGCTGGAGCGCGTCGACCTTTGAACAATTTATCTGAAATCCAACCACACAATAACGTGCCAGGAATACCTGCCCACTCATACAGGAAGTAAGCCCAAGAGGATTTATCTACAGAGAAGTCTTTCGCTTCTTTTAAGTAAACTGGAGCCCAATCAAGTACGCCATAGCGGATAAGATAAACAAACGCATTAGCAATCGCGATTGACCACAGTAACTTGTTAGAGAAAACGTACTTAAAGAAGATCTCTTTCGCCGTCATTTCTTTCTCGTGAGACGTATCGTAGTCGTCTGGGTAATCGTCTTTGTGTTCTTCAATCGGTGGTAGACCACAAGATTGAGGCGTGTCTCTTACCGTAAACCAAACGAAGATAGCAACGAGAGTGGCAAAAAATGCAGGAACATAAAAAGCGGTTCGCCAATCGTCGTTAAAAGCCCACAGCCCCAACAAGAACATTGGACCAATCAAACCGCCACCCACGTTGTGAGCAACGTTCCATACCGACACGATCTCACCACGTTCTTTACGTGACCACCAGTGAACCATGGTTCGCCCACAAGCTGGCCAACCCATACCTTGGAACCAACCATTTAAGAATAGCAGGATAAACATCGCAGTAATGCTGCCTGTAGCCCATGGCATAAAGCCGAAGCAGAACATCACCAGTGCCGACATTAACAAGCCGCCGCTGAGGAAATAACGAGGGTTAGAACGGTCAGAAACGCTACCCATTAAGAATTTAGATAAACCGTAAGCAATAGATACGGCTGCTAATGCCACCCCTAGCTCACCACGGCTGAAACCCTGTTCAATCAAGTAAGGCATTGCCAAACTGAAGTTTTTACGGACTAAGTAGTACCCCGCATAGCCAACGAAGATGCCAAGAAACAGCTGCCATCGTAGTCGTGTGTAGGTGCTATCGATCTTATCTGATGACAAGCGATCGATATGCGCCATAGGTTTGAATATTCCAAACATAGGAACCTCATAATTATTGGGCGAAGGAAGAATTAAAAATGCTCGAACGAAAAAATTTACGCTCATTCGAAAACAGGAGGGATTGTATGTGCTTCAGGATTAATTTCTGTGATAGAGGTAGTTATTAACAAAAAATAACTTTAAATACAGCACATTAGTTTCATTTAATTAGACTGCGCTTCATATTTTTGTTGGTATCTGTTCAATTAAACATCAGAACTTTCGAGGGTAAATAAATCCAAAAAGAGCGAGCGAACATAAATCAACCAACAACAACTTTGTTATTACTGCAAATGCATAGTGAATAACAACAATTTTGGTTGAATCTGTGGAATTATGAAGGTGGTTTGGGCTATCGATTAAAGAAGTTCGTCAAAATCAATGCAAACAAAAAGGGTCTAGATTTCTCTAGACCCTTTTAGGTAATAACGCTTGGTGGCTTGATGTTGGCTAATTAAGCAAACATTAGCTAATTACTCGAAGTATTAGCTAGCCACACGACGTGATTATGCGTCGATGTATTAGCTAGCCACACGACATGATTATGCGTCGATGTAAAAAGCTTCTACAGTGCCTTTTAGAGTAATAAGCATTGGCTGACCAAAACGATCTAGCGCTTTTGGAGAAGGGATCTTAACCCAACCTTCGCTGATGCAGTATTCTTCAACATCAGTACGCTCTTTACCATTTAGACGAATGCCGATTGGGTATTCGAAACACTCAGCAACGTGGTGTGGGCTGCGTGGGTTGCCTGCAAGATGATCTGGTAAAGCTGGTCTTGAATTAGTATCGCTCATGTTCATTACCTGTATGTACGTAAATAAAAAAAGTGCGTCATTCTAGTCAATATAGGCTTTGTGCTCAACAACTGCTGCAATAAATCGTCTTGATCGTTTTAATCAACAGCGAGTTGTTTGATTTAAAGGCGATATATGCATAATTTCAAACGAAAATTTAACAGAGTTATGAGGTGTGGATACAGCGAGCACTTCATTACTTGAAAAGCAGATACCACACAAGTAGGTTTTCATTGTGAGCCTATCGTTTGACCTCAATACTCATCACTTTATGGTTTGGCTCTGATTCGATGTCGACAACTGACCAACCTAGCCCTTGATAAAGTCCCATGACATTGGTGTAAGCGTAGAGTTGAGTTTGCACTGTAGAAGATACTTGTCTGACACCACGATTAATCAATTCACTGGCAATACCTTGGCCGCGCCACTGAGGGGCAACAAACACGGCGTTGATCCAAACCACATCCCGAACTTGATGAGGTTCCTGAAAATAGGAATACGCCAAGCCACCAATGACCACATTATCGCGAAGTGCTGTGATTACCGGAGGGAGATTTACGTTTTCTTCATAGGTGTCTTTAAACTTGAAATCCGACCATTTGCTTTGAAATAAGTCTTCTACCTCACTCCAATAAGGAGAGCTTTCATCGCAATTTCTAAAGATTACTTTCTGCATTTTTTCCGTCCTTTGAAGGGGAGGATTTGGCCATCCTAGCCTTGGTTTATATCAGAGTAGATAAAGCTACTCTTCTTCGTCATAGTCGTCTGCAGGGTCTTGATTAATCTCTTCGCCGCATCCTAAGCACTCACCTTGTAGATCCGTAGGCATCACAATAATCAAACCACAATGCGGGCAAAGATCGCCTTGTTGAAACATCCTGTATTCCTTCTACTTCATCGCTATTGCTTAGGATACTGTCGCTTACTCGCTTCTAACCAGTCGTGAATAACTTGGCGAGCGGATTCCGACGGCGGTGCATTTCGTTTTCCGCAGATTTGGTCGATTTCAAACGGAAATGCTTTGCTCGGGACGCGGCGTAAACCTATGGTTAAACGCTGAGGCTTGAGCATGCGGAACACCACATAACGATCGCTCATGATTCGGTTGTGATACACGCCAATACAGTGCTTCTGCTCGATGCCTTCGTGTTCAAGGTCGTAATAATCCGTGAGCGGATGAATGTTGTCATTGCCAAGTAAAGGAACGGGATAAGGGATGTCTTTATCCATTGGGCAGTTACCCTCCAAACGACGTAATTGGCGTTGCTCCGTCCAGCGGTCATGGAGTTGTTCAAACATCGCAAAAGAGTTCTGACTGGTAATCGCGCGCAGTGGATCATCCATCTCCAAATCTTGCCCTAGCAATATCGCATCTTGGAACATCGCCATCTTCGACGGTGCGTTAAGTCTGCCCTCTTCCACCATTGCAATCCCTAGCCTGCTACCAGTTAGAAATGGATGAACTTGGTCCAAACGCAGGGCTGTGTATCCAACTTTTGAGTAATGCTTAAACTTAAGGACTCGTCTTTGCAGTGGCTCGAGAATGCGAACAATGTGGTCGAGTTCATCACCAACATTGTAATGAAGCTCTAGCTTGTCGATGAATTTGAGTGTCGCCTTGCTGCCGTCTAAGCCCAACTTGGTAAGGATCTTCTTCTGCCCTAAGCGACTTAGTGCCAGTGCTTTCTTGTTGTCGACACTGTATTTCATGCAGATCAAAGCCAAAATAACAGGCCTTAATTCAAGCAATTGCGCGGCTTCATAAGTATTCGCAGCAAGCCACAACATCTGGTATTGGTATTCTGGAAAGTCGTCGGTGATTTCACGATAACGCGCAGGTAATGAATTTAGCCAACGACCATTCACGTCAAACTGTTCAACAAGGTTGAGGCTCAGCCCAATGCCTCCATCAAGCGGTCGTCTACCATCTTCAAACACATGAAAGCCGACGAGCTTTTGAGACCAGTCTCGGATCTCAATATCGTAGTCGAAACCTAATGTTCGAGTGGGAATGGTTAGTAGTGCTGTCATTGATGCCTCTTCGTTATTGGCGCATTGAACTATCAAGCCTATCTAACAGCATAAGCTAGCGCTTCAACCACTATATCAACCTTTTGTAAATTTCTTACCAATCAAAGCGATATAAATACGATAGTGCTTAGAAGAACATTGAATGATGATTTTACGGAATATGAGATCTCTTCGATATCATTTGCGTCAACAGAAACTATGCTTGTTACATAACTCACAACAAGAGGCTTTAATTATGGATTACCGACATATTCTGGTCGCACTTGAACTGTCTGACGACACCAAGATTCTCATTGATAGAGCGACCTTCTTCGCTGATAAACTGGAGGCTGGCATTTCATTTGTTTATATCGATGGTACGCATGGAGAAATTTATCCAGAGCTCGTTGATATTCAGGGAAATGACGGTGATTTACCCATCAATGAAGATGCCGTTAAGCATTTGAAAGAGTTTGAAGCCTACGCCAAGCACCCAATCAAGCACATTTTCGTGGGAACGGGTGATTTGAACGATAAGCTCAAAAATGCCATCGAAGCCAACGGCGTTGACCTATTGCTATGCGGCCATCACCATGATTTTTGGCATAAGCTCATCTCCCATTCTAAACAGATCATCGATACTTCCCCTATCGATATTCTCGTTGTTCCTATGGAATAGAAGCTCCAGTTCGACACTCAAAAATAACCGGCTTTGCCAACCTCTATCGGTATTATTGGTTGGCTTGATATCCTCTTCAACACACTCATCCTGACCGAAATCTCCTATTTCCCGCTTAGAGTAGAAATTTGTGATCTTGTCAGCTTATCAACTCGTAAGCGTCTAATAATTAACAAATCACGTCATTTCGATTTGAATCAACGTACTGAAATGTACGACCCAGACCATGCCTTCATCAATCAATGGACAGGCGGTAACGCAGTCACAACAAGCCTCACAAACCAGGACGCATTATGAAATTTAAAACGGTACGACTTGTATTAGGTGACCAACTCAACATTGAGCATTCATGGTTTAGACAGGTTAACGATGACGTTATTTACATCATTGCTGAGCTAAAACAAGAAACAGATTATGTTGCCTCTCACGTTCAAAAAGTGGCCGCGTTTTTCTGTGCGATGGGTTACTTCGCTAACGAACTCAAAGAACAAGGTCATCAAGTACTACACCTTACTCTTGACGACACAACGCAATTTGAAAACCTAGACACACTTTTAAAGCACTATGTACACGAATTCGGCGCAGAGAAATTCGAATATCAAAGGCCAGATGAATATCGCCTCTTAGAGCAGATGAACAAGCTCAAGCTGACCAATGCGACCAAAGGTTGTTGTGATACAGAACACTTCCTCTTTCCATTCGAGGAGATAGAACAACAGTTTCCAAAAGACAAACACATCATGATGGAACACTTCTATCGCCGAATGAGAAAACGTTTCGACATTTTGCTAGAAGACGGAAAGCCCGTTGGCGGAAAATGGAATTACGACGCGAACAATCGAAATAAGCTCAAGAAACAAGACATCGAAAACCTGCCTCAGCCGCTGATGTTTACCAATGATATAACCGACATTTTGCAACGTATCGAACGTCACCAAGTACAAACCATTGGTCAAGTCGGTAACCAGTTACTATGGCCGGTGAACCGCGCACAAAGCTTGTCTCTACTCGCTCATTTCTGCCAAGTCTGCTTGCCGTTATTTGGGCAGTTTCAAGATGCGATGACGACAGAGCACGACTCTAAATGGAGCTTGTATCATAGCCGTATATCGTTCTCGCTGAACAGTAAACTGCTGAGCCCTAAAGAAGTGATTGATGCAGCACTGTCGGCCTACCAAGCATCCTGTCTTCGAGACAGCTCACCAGATAAGCCAAGCATCGATATTGCACAGGTCGAAGGATTTGTACGCCAAATACTGGGGTGGCGAGAGTACATACGCGCCGTCTATTGGGCAAACATGCCTGCTTACGCCAACAAAAACCATTACTCAGCACATAATAACCTGCCCCATTACTTTTGGGACGGACAAACCAAGATGAACTGCATGAAGCATGCGATTGACCAGTCTCTTGAGTTTGCTTACGCGCACCACATCCAAAGGTTAATGATCACTGGCAACTTCTGTTTAATCACGGGTATAGACCCTGACCAAGTCGACAGTTGGTACCTCGGTATTTACGTCGACGCGATTGAGTGGGTTGAAATGCCAAATACGCGAGGTATGGCACTGTTTGCGGATGGCGGGATCGTAGGAACCAAACCATACTCTGCCAGCGGTTCCTATATCAACCGCATGAGTGACTACTGCAAAGGCTGTCACTACAAGATAAAAGAACGCAGCGGCGAGCAATCTTGCCCTTTCAATAGCTTGTATTGGCGCTTTATGGACCAGCACCGCGATGCGTTAAACCGCAACCCACGTATGGGCATGTTATATCGCTCTTGGGACAACATGGATGAGCAATCACAACAAGCGATTCTCGATACTGCTGAACAACGAATCACAAACTTGGAGAACTTATAATGGTGGAGCAACTCAGATTACACATATTGGTGGTCGGTGGGAGCGGCGGTATTGGTTTCGCTGTGGTTAAACACCTATTATCTGAGCTCTCTCGGTTTGATTTTCTTGATGTGCATGTAGACGCGACTTACCACTCTCAACAGCCGGAACTAGAAAACAATCGCTTGAGCTGGCACAAAGTCGACGCCACCGACGAAGCTGATATTAAGCGCTTGAGTTCTGAGTTTGAACAACTTGATTGGCTGATCAACTGCGTGGGTATGCTCCACACTCCAGATCTTGGACCGGAAAAGAACTTGTCGTCCATCGACCCTGAGTTTTTCCTCAAAAACATCTCTGTGAATACCTTGCCCAGCTTGTTATTAGCAAAACACTTCACGCCGATACTTAAAGCGAGCGACAATCCAAAGTTTGCTGTGGTATCCGCAAAGGTTGGCAGTATTTCAGACAACAGATTAGGCGGTTGGTATAGCTACCGCTCATCGAAAGCAGCCCTAAATATGTTCATCAAAACCATGTCGATCGAATGGCAACGCACCATTAAGAAAGGCACCGTGTTGGCTCTGCACCCGGGCACGACAGACACAGCTCTGTCGAAGCCTTTTCAGACCAATGTCCCTGAAGGTAAGTTGTTTGAGTCAAGCTATGTCGCCCATCAGTTGGTCGATATTATTCGCACTGCCACACCGGATAACAGTGGGCACTTCTACGCTTACGATGGTGAACAGTTAAATTGGTAGTTGATACGAGTGTCCGTCTTTCATTAGTGCTAAAAAAGAAAACCCAACAGAGTTGAAGCTCCATTGGGTTTTTATTTAGAAAGAACGCCTCTGTTTTAAAAGGCGTTTGGTTGATATCTAGCTAAAGATCAAAACTGATCATCACGATTATTCAGCCCAATTGAACTTAGTATCGTCAACACCTTCTTTCTCTTCTTTAGCTCGCTCGCGTCGATGTTGTTCTTCAATTCGCGCAGCGTCTATCTCTTGCATGATGGCTTCGATATCAGCCAAGTCGTCGGTTTCCGTAAACTCACCCGTCAGTTTGCTGTCTGGCTTCAAGTCGCCTTTCTCGTACAGCGCCCACATTTCCTTGGCATACTCGGTTTTCGCCAATTCAGGGGCAAACTGAGCGTAGTAGTCACGGATGTTATTGATGTCACGAGCCAGCATCCACTCGGCGTTGTTGTTCGCAGAAGCATCAACTGCTTGTGGTAAATCGATAATCACGGGGCCGTATTCATCCACCAATACGTTGAACTCAGACAAGTCACCATGGATCAAACCGACACACAGCATTTTAACTACGTAAGTCATCATCACAGCGTGGTCTTCGATCGCCTGCTCTGCTGACATCACGACATCGTTCAAACGTGGTGCAACATAACCATCATCGTCAGTGACCAGTTCCATAAGCAGCACGCCATCAAAGCAACCGTAAGGGACAGGCACACGTACGCCCGCTTCTGCCAGTTTATATAAGGCATCCACTTCAGCACTTTGCCAAACCTTTTCTTGTTGCTCTCGACCAAAGCCAGAGCCTTTTTCCATCGCTCGAGCACGGCGGCTATTTCGGACTTTTCGGCCTTCACGATACGCGGTCGCTTTTTTAAAGCTGCGCTGGCTAATTTCCTTATATACCTTGGCACAACGGATCGTATCGCCGCAGCGTACAATGTACACAGATGCTTCTTTGCCACTCATGAGTTGGCTTGTCACCTCGTCGACTAAACCATCGTCAACTAAAGGCTGTATTCTTTTAGGTATCTTCATGCCGCCTTTATACATCACTTATCTTACAGATAGAAATATTAACTTGAGAAATGAATTACGAAACGATTAAAGGAGCATCAAAATGATGACAAAGAAAGGAAATATAGGAGTTAGTGGGTTTAGAGCGTGAGGATTGAGCTGATCTATTCAAGAGTATGAAGACTCAGATTTATTACGACGACAACGTTCAGAACAGTAGATCACGTCATCCCAACAGCGCTGCCACTTTTTACGCCATGAGAAAGGCTTTTGGCAAATAGGACATGTCTTAGCTGGTAAATGAGACTTCTTGTGCATGGCCGTTTCCTTTTTGATGAGTCCACTTCCTGCGTCTACTAGAGATTCTCTATTAGGTTCATTCCTCGCTCTAGGGAGTGACGAAGGCAATACCAACAAACTCAGATTCCCTGTTACGCTCGCGCCTCATTTTAGGGAATAGCGGCAGCTACTCTAATCGTTCTTTACTGCAGAACGTGACGGCGGAGTGATTGATAACAGCCCCCCGAAACTCCGTCATCCTCGAGAAGGAAACACGACTGAGTCAGGGGCTGTTTATCCGCATCTATATCAAGACTAAGCAACAACCTTGTACTGCTTCTCCATCTCACTCACACCTAAGCCAGAGTGTTTTGTTACTTTAAGCTGAACGGGCACACGCTCTTTCAGTGCTTCAACGTGGCTGATTACGCCGATCATCTTGCCTGATGCATTCAAGTTATCGAGCGCGTTTAAAGCAATGTCTAAGGTGTCACTATCCAACGTGCCGAAACCTTCATCCAAGAACAAAGAATCAATACTGGTTTTGTAACTCACAAGATCAGAAAGCGCTAATGCCAACGCCAAGCTAACCAAGAAGCTTTCACCACCTGACAAGGTCTTAGTATCACGCATCACATCGCCCTGCCATGTATCAAGCACTTGCAGTTCTAAGCCATCATCGGCTTTACGTTTTAGCTCGTAACGACCATGCAAACGCTGTAGCTGCTTGTTCGCCAAGTACACCAAGTTTTCCAGTGTTAGACCTTGAGCAAACTTACGGAACTTGTCGCCGTTCTTAGAACCAATAAGTGAATTCAGACGTGAAATATCATCAAACTCGACCTGCTGCTCGTCGATCTGCTTGAACAGATCTTGCTGATTACTGCGGTTCTGGCTATCCGTTTCAAGATTGGCAGAAATTGCACCGATCTTTGTCGCATGGCTTTGCTGTGCGTTTTGACACTCAGTAGTCGCTTCTTCAACTTGCTGTTGGTCTTGCTCTTGCCATGCTTTCGCATTTTCGTGATTTTGTAGCTCCACTTGTGTCGCTGTGGCGGTGTTCAACCTAGCTTGCGCACTGACAATCGCTTCGTCTAAAGACTTCTTCAAGCTTTGAAGTTGAGTTCTAACCTCTTCATCTAACAACGCTGCTTCAAAATTAGCCTCATCTTCGAATGGGCTGGTTTTCAGCGCTGCTAACCAAGCATTCGACGCTTGTATGTAGCTCGATTGCTTACTGACTAAATCGTCCGAGAAACCAGTGTGTTTGGTTTGCTCGGTTCGATGTTCCAGCTCGCAACGGTTAAGCACTAACTGCGCAGCATCAAATGCATTTACCGCTTCAGTGACTTTTTGCTTCATCGCATTGCTGGTGGCTTGAATGTCTTTATCACCAAACAATTCTGTTCTTTCAGCCGTTACACGAGTGAGTTCTGACACTAAAGACTCACTCTGTTGCGTCAGTGTCGCGAGCTCTTTCTCAACACTGCTTAGCTTGTCGTCTAACGTTTTCAATTCGGCATTTTGAGTAATCAGTTGCTTCTCAATATCGGCCTGTTGCTGTTTGGTTTGCTGCCATGTGCTTGATGCTTGCGATTTCGCAGTAAACCAATCATCGATATGCTCAAGTTCAGGTGCTTCGATAGAAGTTTGAACAATGCTCTCTTTCAAAGCGTTCCATTGCTGGCCTTTCGCTTGAGCTATTTGAGTCACTTGCTCGTTTGCGACTTGGTTTTGCTTATTCAAATCAGCTAAGCGTTGCTCGGCCAACTCGAGATTAGACTGCGCCTTGTCAGCCATAACACTTACAGACAGGCGTTGTTTCTCAGCTTCAGCGTAATGCGCTTTAGCATCACCCAACGCTTTGAGTTGCTGCGCGCTCTGACTTAGTTGAAGTTCACACTGCTGAGCAAAGGTCGCGACTGTAGCTTCATTGCCTAAATCGTTAATCGTTAGCAGTGCCAGTTCAGGAGCCGTGCCAACGAAATCCGATAAGCTCTGTTGAAGCTTGCCGACAACGCCTTGCCAATTCAGCTGAGCTTGTTGAATATCCGCTTGCGCACGTTGAATGTCATCGTTAAGCGCCACAATCACAAGGGTAAGAGAATCTAACTGCTGACGATGCTCTTGGCCTTCTTTTTTGATAGCCGTTAGCTCTAGGTTTTCTCTATCTTTTTGAGCAACCAAATTTGCAATATCTTGAGACTGTTCAATCGCATGGTCTGTTGAACCACACAGTGGGCATTCAGACCCAGATTCTAGAGCTGCACGATATTTTGCTAATTCACCTTCTTGATCAATCAATCGCGTTAATCGCTCAAGCGAAGTCTCTTTCTCTTTATATCGCTCCACCAACACTTCACGCTCTTTCGAAAGCTTGTCGACCAACTGGGTGTTGGTTTGATGTGCCTGTGTTTTCACGTGCAGCTGTTGTTGGGCATTTAGAAAACCACGGTTGATCTCGAGTAATGAGTGCGTATTGCGATTCCAAAACTCCAACCGATCTTTTTGCGAATTCAACACTTGCTCGCTAGTGTTGCCTTGCAAGGCTGACCACTGTTGCTTTGCACTACTCTCGAGAACAACCAATTCAGCTAAAGTTTTATCTTGCGTTGCTTTAGCATCTTGCGCGGATTTGATGATCGTTTGCTGTGCATCAACTGCAGACAAAGCTTGCTTCGCTGAATTCAACTGCTCTGAATGCTGGCGCTCTAGAGTACGAACTTGCTCGACCTTTGCTTGCCACTGACCTAGGTATTTTTCCAGATGTTGGTCAGCTTGATGCGTATTTAGGTACTCAGTGCTGAGTTTATCTTGTTGCTTCAGTGCATCTGTTTTTTGGACTAAAACAACCTGTTGATTACGCTGCTGCGTATGTTGCTCGTTAAGCGTATTCGCTGCACTAACGGCCGCAGTTTGCTTATCTTTGAGTACGGCAATTTGGTTATCTAACGGGCGAACCTGCTCGATGATCTTCTCTTGATCCTGCTGTTCGGCTTTTACCTGTTCGACAATCGCACTGCTTTGAGTCAGTTTAGTTTGCGCGTCTTGCATTTCTGCATCACGAACGGCAAGTAACTTGGTGCTGTTATCTAGGTGAGCTTGAGTAGTGTTCACCTCTTGTTCGCAACGCTTTAAATCTTTGTGTACTGGACGCAGCTTTTCAGCCGGCTCACTGTTTGCCAAGCGCTCTAGTGACGGTTGGTTACGGTCTAGTTCATCTTGAGCGGTTTTCAGATCGAGCTCACTGGCCGCAATAGTTTGCTCAGCTTTGGTCACGTCTTTCCACCAGCTAAGATGCACTTGCCACTCTTTTAATTGCTCGGCTAAACGCTTCTGCTCTACTTCTAGCGTTTCACGCTCTGCGGTCAGCTCTTTGATTTGCTCTTCAGACAGTAAGCTCACACCTTCAGCTTTCGCTTTAAGTTGATTAAGCGACTCTTCACTCGACTTAAAATGGTCGTAGATACGCTCTGAAATCAGGCTATAAACTTCTGTTCCCGTCAGCTCTTCAAGTAGCTCTGCACGGTCGTTAGCATTGGCATTTAAGAACGCCGCAAACTCACCCTGAGACAACATGATGGATTTAGTGAAGCGTGAGAAATCGAGCCCTGTAACCTGCTCCACCAGCTTGGTCTTCTTGGTCAACATGGTCTCTAAGACTTTGTCGGTGTCCGCATCGGCAAACTCGCACGTTGGCGTTTGCAATGCGCCATCGTGTTTTCCACGCGCTCGCTTTTGGTGGAAATTAGATCGGTACGTTTTACCTTGAACTTCAAATTCCAGTTCAGCAAAACACTCACCCGTGCCACGCGTCATTAATTCGTTGTTGCCTTTAGCTATGCTCTTTAAACGCGGTGTGCGGTGGAACAATGCCAAACAAATCGCATCAAGAATGGTGGTTTTACCCGCCCCTGTTGGGCCAGTAATCGCAAACAGACCATTTTCTGCAAACGGTGATTGGGTGAAATCGAGCTTCCAACGCCCTTTCAAAGAGTTCAGGTTTTCAAATTCTAGGCTTAAAATCTTCATACTGGTTACTCTTCTACTTTATTTGGTGTTTGAGCGCTTTCAGACACTTCAACCATCACTTGTTTAAACTTCACCGTCATTCGCTCTAAACGTGCTTTTTCAGAATCGGTTTCAAACTCTTCTAAGGCAATACGCTTCGTAAACACGTCCATCGGGCTCAGTTCAGATAAGGTCTCTGCCGACTCTTGCTCTAATGCTTGATTACGACGCTCTCTTGCTCGGCGCAGTTGAAGTACTTCCACATTCAATCCTTCGGTCAGTGCGCGCATACGTTCTTGTAGATCCGACAAGTAATCTTGCGCTTGCACTTCTATCGATAACCATACGCTTTGGTCGCTATCTAAACCTATGTATTGGTTCAGCTGAGATTCGATCTCGCTCAAGTCGCCTTTGATTTCAGCTAGAGGTTGGAATGTGGGAACAGGCAGTTGAGAAATGGTGCGCTCACCTTCAACAAACTCAACCACACACACTTGTTTTTGAGACTTAAGTTCATCAAAACTTAGTGGGATTGGAGAGCCTGAATAACGAATGTATTCACGCTTTGCCACCACTTGTGGGCGATGGATATGACCAAGTGCGATATAGTCTGCGTCTGGGAAGCCATCAGCGGCGAAACCATCAAGGTTGCCGACATAGATATCACGCACAGAATCCGATTGTTGGACACCCATCGCCGTTAAATGACCGGTAGCGATAATCGGCATGTGCTCGCTGTTTACAAACGTCGCGCGCTTAACAACCGCCGCATCATAAACACTTTGATAATGCTGTTTGATTGCATCGCCGAGTTGCTTCTGACGCTCAACGCCAGTGACACCCGCCTGGCTCATCAACACATCGCGAGGGCGAATAAAAGGAATGGCACAAACCAGCGCTTCTACATCGCCGTTCTTGCCTTTTAGTTCGACAACCTGAGTCGCATGATCTTCATTGGTATTAGGAATCACGTCTGCGCCCATGTATTTGAGCAGCTGTTGTGTCTCTTTAAGCACAGAGACTGAATCGTGATTTCCACCTAATAACACCAATTGGCAACCGATCTTGTTCGAATCGACCACAAACTTGTTATACATCTCACGAGCGTAACTCGGCGGTGTACTGGTATCGAAAATGTCGCCAGCAACAATGATCGCGTCGATGTCGTGCTCTGTAACTTGCTCAAGTAACCATTGTAAAAACCGTTCATGTTCATTCTTGCGGCTTTTATTGTAGAAGTTTTGGCCAAGGTGCCAATCGGACGTGTGAAGAATCTTCATTGCTGCTCACTGGAAGTCTGTAATACCTTTAATCTACCAAAATAGTCGAGATAATTCCCTTTTATAAGCTTGTGAAAACCAACTAATTTCAGGCTTTGGACCAACTCCGCCCATAGCGTGACCAATCGTTATTTTTGACATAAAAAAACCGCTCAACGTTAGAGCGGTTTTAGGTGTCCATAGCTTTAGCTTTAAGCTATTTCACAGAGGTCGTCAAAAATTGTACGAAGCGCCCAGAGTTACTGTGCTAAACGCTACATAACGGCTTTCGGGCCGAAGAATACGATATTTACTGCATCTGCTTGTGAGATTAAACGTAAGGTTAGGCTTTCTACTGGCGTGTATTCAACACCTATACCAAAATGGAAGCCTAATTACGCGCAGCTAGACAATCAAAGATATTGCAATAGATGCCATGATCACGCCAACGACAAATTCCAACACCTTCCACGCTCTCGGGTTCTTAAACATTGGAGCCAAGAAGCGAGCGCCATATCCAAGTGAAAAGAAGAACACGAATGACGCCGATACCGCCCCAGCGCCAAACAACATTTGATCCGGTTGATATTGAGTTGAGATAGACCCCAGCAATACCACAGTATCCAAATACACATGCGGGTTAAGCCAAGTGAACGCCAAACACATCGCAATCGCTTTGGTTAATGAGTCTTTAGTTTCTGCCGTGGCTTCTAAGGCGTGGTTTTCGGTAAATGCTGATCGGAAGCTTAAGAATGAATAGACACCCAAAAAGATAGCGCCACCATAACGGGCGAACTGCTCAATTTGTGGGAACTGCTTAACGATTGCGCCAAAGCCCGTCACGCCAAAGCTAATCAGTAAGGCGTCAGAAATGGCACATACAGCACAAACTGCCAATACGTGTTGGTTCTTAAGCCCTTGCTTTAAAACAAACGCATTTTGAGAGCCAATCGCAAGAATCAGCGAAAGGCCAAGGGAGAAACCTGCAAAGTAAGTCGACATCTAAGGCTAGTCTCTTAACGCAACTCAATACTCATAAACTGGCTGTGCGGGTCTAACACATAATCAGCAAAGGGTTCACAGTATCCGAAGCCAAACTTTTCATACAGGTTACGCGCAGCCTTAAAGTAGTCTTCTGAGCCGGTCTCTAAACTGATTGTTTGATACTGGCGGGCGGTTGCTGTATCCAATACGTGCTGTAAAAGTTGGCTCGCAACACCTGACTTTCGAGCAAACTGTGAGGTTCTCATCGATTTGAGTTCAGCGTGTTGGGTATTTAGCTCTTTAATGGCAACACACCCAAGTAGTTGGCTGTCTTTCCAAGCACTGAAAAAAGTAATCTCTGGTGACTTGAGCCCATCTAGATCCAGTGCATGAACGCTTTCGGCTGGCGAAGTGGCGTACATATCAGCGAGGTGCTCTTCAAGTAATTCAATGACTTCCCCACCCGACAAGTCATCCACCTTAATTTCTATTGAAGCACTGCTTTCCAATGCTGTTCTATTTTCCATTGAACCCTGTGCATTTATTGCTGATGTCATTGTTTCAACTCTCCTTGTTTAGTTCGCTTATTTAGCTTGAGTGATTTGGTTTTTATCAACAGCCCACTTTCCTGAATTGTTTCCTTTTCAAGAACTCGGTTTGAATCAGTAAAATTACTGATTAATCATAAAATTATAAATGTCACACTGGGTTTACCTAGATACCATATTTTTCCTATCTCGTCTCGTGATAAAAGCGTTCCGCAAAGCCCGTATGGTCGCTGCATTGAGGGAGCAACACCTGTTTTAGTTAACGAATAAGTAGTCAGGGCAAAGTGAATAGCGATGACACGCGTACTGATGTTGTTGGCAGCTTAAACATCCCTTTAAACGGTCTCATTTAAAACGACCATAAGTTAGAAAATAAAACGCTTTCATTGATCGAATATTTGATTGCGATTTTCCAATTTCGGTATATGATGCGCCACCCTAATTTTTCAGCTTATGCTGCAGGCAAATATGTCCGCCAACGCACTCTATACCGACCTATCCGGTTACTATGATTTAATGTGTGTAGATATTGACTACCAAGCGCAAAGTAACTGCGTACGTAGACTCCATCAAATCTTTGGAAATGAAGGAAAAACACACCTCGACTTAGCTTGTGGCACTGGCCCACACGTTCGTCATTTTATTGATTTCGGTTACCAAAGCGGTGGCCTAGATCTTAACAAGCCGATGTTAGATATCGCAGAAGTTCGCTGCCCGGAAGCCAAGTTCTCAGTACAAAACATGAGTAACTTTGAGGTCACGGAACCACTCGATCTTATCACTTGCTTCCTGTATTCCATCCATTACAACGATGGCCTTGAGAAGCTTAAAGAGTGTATTGAAAGTGTGCATCGTGCGTTAAAGCCAGAAGGTATTTTCTGTTTTAACGTGGTTGATAAAGACAAGATCAGCAACGACCTGTTTGTTAGACACACAAAAAACCAAGACAAAGACGATTTCACGTTCCGTTCTGGTTGGTATTACTCTGGTCAGGGTGATAAGCAAGCGCTAAAGCTTAGCATCGAAAAGACGACTGCTGGTGAAACTCAAGTGTGGAATGATGAACACCCAATGGTGGCATTCTCGTTTAAAGAGTTAATCGAGATATTGAAGCCCTACTTCGAGGTTAATATCTTCGAGCACGATTACGACAAGCTGATTCCTTGGGATACTCAGTCCGGTAATGCGCTGATCACATGTGTCAAAATCTAGATTAATAGATAAACGGCAAATTAAACCAAATCTATAGATCAAAAAAGAACCCACACTCGCCATTCTCCTTTTAGAGCATCAGCCAGTGTGGGTTCTTTTGTATCAAGCTATCAGTTACTGAACTCTAAATTAGAAGTCCGCTGTCATACCTACGTAGTAAGTACGTGGCTCTTCAACATAGCCCATGCTCTCTAGCTCTTGTGATACAGCTTCGTCAGTTAAGTTCGTGATACCTGCACGTAGTCGTACTGAAGCATTCACGTTGTAGACAGCACCTAGGTTCAGCGTTGTGTAAGCGTCTTGAGTTAGATCGCTTTCGATCTGACGTTCACCACGGTAACGCGCACTCACGAAGGTATTTAGATCGTAAGTTGGGCTCCAGTTCAGTTTAACTAAACCCGAATGCTTGTAACGATCAAGTAATTCGTCACCAGTAGACTTATCTTCAGTGTCTAAGAATGTGTAATTACCAGACACACCCCATTCATCAGTAATTTGGAATTGGCCTGTAAGCTCAGCACCTTGAACTACAGCCTCTGATACGTTTGTATAAGTACGCTTACCATTCACATAGCCAGTTGAGCTTGAACTATCAGCGCAACCTTTACCCGATTCAAACACTCCGCCGTTCTCACAATAGGTTTCATCACGATCAATTAGGTCGTTGATTTCATTTCGGAATAAGGCACCTTCAACATTCCAACGAGGTTGGCTATAAATCGCAGCGATCTCATAGTTCAAGCTGGTTTCGGGCTTAAGATCTTCATTACCATGTAAATCACATACGCCTTTACAGCTATTAACTGTGTAGTCTGTCTGATTTTGAGTCAATGTTGGTGCTTTAAATGCTTTACCCACACCACCCTTGATGATCAGGTCATTCGTTGTTTGATGAACCAAGTACACACGTGGGCTGAACTCTTCACCGTACAGTTCATGCTTATCTAAACGACCACCAATGGTTGCCGTTAGTTGATCCGTCATTAACCATTGGTCTTGAACAAATAACGCACCTTGATAAGCTTCAGATGTACCATTGACTAAGTTTTCTTTGTTGGTTAATTCACTCAACTGGTAGTCCATACCAAACGTTACGGTGTGACTATCACCAAGATAAGTGGTCGCCGAAGCTTCAACAATTTGAGTCAGCTCTTCGATGTCACTGCTATAGTTAGTATCTGAGTCCGCAGCATCATTATCTGTCACATTTTCACGTGAATAACGTACTTGCGTGTCACCCCAGCTCCAAAAACCACTATGTGTGATCGCTTGGCTCTGACGTACAACACGTGTGTCAGACTCAATCACAGATGATACGTTTTCCGCAGATGACTCACGTTCATCATCACTGTAGCCAAAATCGAAATCGATGGTTTGGTTATCTGTCGCATTCCATGTCAGGCTTGCAAGTAAGCTTAACGTGTCACGTTCTTCTAGAGCTGTTACATCTGAACGATCGTAACCAAAGCTGTGTGTACCAGAATATGGTTGCCAAGCGTTACGGCTTGTCTGGTTAACAGAAAGGCGAGCAAACAACTCGTCTTCAATCAACGCACCAGATGTCGTGAAGCCCATCGAATACTCTTCCCCTCCATCACCATCAAGTGGAGATGAAGTGTCCATGCTCAGTGTAGAGCTCCAATCGTTTTCTGGAGCCTTAGTGATGATGTTGATTGTACCGCCCATACCATCTGAACCGTAAAGTGCAGACATTGGGCCACGGATTATTTCAACACGTTCGATCGAATCAGCAGGAATCGTTGATAGATCGAAGTCGTTACCACGGATGATGGCACTTGCAGAGCTTAAACGACGACCGTTCACCATGATAAGAGTGTAATCTGAATCCATACCACGAATAGAGATCATCTGACGGCCAGCACGTGTGCTATCAAAATCAGACTCAACACTCGTTGATTCGGCAACGATGTCTGCCAAGGTAATACCAGGGCTGTCTTCAATGTCTTGCGCGGTGATAACCGACATTGAAGCTGGCGCTTGTTTTAGTGCCATCTCGGTACGAGTTGCCGTAACAACCATTTGCTCATCTGTTGCTTGCGCTTCTTCTTGCGCCAACACGTTAGCTGAAAGTGAGGTACAAATAACAGCGACTGCGATCGAAAGGGGTTTACGAACCAAAAGAGGTTTGCGAATCAAAAGAGATCTCTCAGACATGATATTCATTCTTATATGTGATTGGTAATGATAATGGTTTGCATTAAACAACCAACTACCACTCTTATCAACGAAAGTTTCATACCAAAAATCGATTCTCGTTATTCACCATTCAAATAATGAAAGAGATCTATATCCAACTCGATAGGTATTCGTAATTTTCATTCACCCTGCAGATGGATTATGTATAAAGCTCTTTGAATATATTGCGAACCCAGCGACACATCGGGTCGTTATGAAAGCGCTTATGCCAGTATAAGTAGACGTCTTCTGATGGGTGGCGCAACGCTTTAGGCACGCGTTTACAAACAAGATCTCTTTGCGTAGCGGCTTGTTGAGCAAAAGGTGTCGGTAAATGAAAGATGATGTCGGTTGCTTCTGCCATATCCGGCGCGACGTTAAAATTGGAAAGCTGAATTGGAATGGACAGCTGGCGCTGCTTATCAATCAAGCCAAGATCTTTAAATCGACTTTCGATCGAGAGCTTCTTATCCCCTTGCAGTGAGATTTGACCAAGTTGGCTATTCAACAAGTCATCAACCGTGATCTCTTTGTCCGCCAAAGGATGTTTTTTACTCATCAGCAAACGGTAATCGCGGCTAATCACGAACATTCGATACAAATTTTGCTCTGAACTTAACGGCTCGTGGGTCGACAACACAAAGTGCGCATCACCGGATAACAGAGGCTCAAAGTGTCGTTTAGGAATCGAGTCGATATCAACAGTCATGTTTGGCGCTTGTTGACGTATCTCCGCAACTACCTTGGGCAGCAAGTGCGCGACATTAGGCACTAAACCAAAGAAGCGAACCGTACTGTCACTGCTTTGCGGTTCGAATACATCGCCATGTACCAGCTTTTCTAAACGTGTCAGTACCGAATTGAGATCTTGCTTAATGGCTTCTGCTTTTGGCGTTAACTCATAGCCATAAGCCGCTCGCACCAATAGATCATCATTGAAAACGGTACGCAGTTTTTGCAGAGATCGGCTCACCGTAGGTTGGCTCATATCCAGCGCCAATGCCGTGTTGGAAACGTGCTTCTCTTCAAGAAGGTGTTTAAGAATAACGAGTAGATTGAGGTCGACTTGAGCAAGATTCATTATGCAAATATTAACAATATATAAAATTCAATGTGCGCATAGTGCTATTTCTTAACATGTAATACAATTGATAATCACTCCTATTTTGATCTAGAGCAATATGCAGAGCAGAGCAGAGTTTAAGGTTAAGTGGGTTTTAAAGCTCTAAGTCAGAACTGTTTAAACATAAAAAAGAGAGGCACAATGGCCTCTCTTTGATCGTCTACTTTATATTGCTAGCGTTGAGCTATCAGACTACAGCTTTGTCCAAGCATCTTGCCAGTATTGGCTATCTGCTGGAGCGTAAGACGCGCTTGCACACCATGCCGTGTATGGCCAAGGCTTACATTCGTACAAGCCATTATCGCTGCCGACCACAATGTCACCCGCTGCGTAGTTTGTGCCCGCTTCATATGGAGGGTAATCACCTGGAGGAGGTGTTGTTCCGCCACCGTCTTTAACAGCGAACGAATCGTTTACCATCACCATTTCACCGTCAGATGCTTTACCGACTACTTCAAGTGCATATTGCCCTTCCGCTACATCGTATAAGTCGATGGTAATAGCACGGCTGTCCGTTACGTTAACCTTAGTTTGCTCAACCACAGTACCTGCACTGTTGATCACCATAGCGGTAACATCTAATGCTTCATTTGATGTCAGTGTCAGATCTAAACGCACGTTGCCGTTATCTGGCGCATATTGTGATTGAAGTCCTGAAACCGAAAGCTCTAAGTCATCGCCCGGATCTGGGTTACCACCACATGAAGAGTCTGAAACTTTTCTCCAAACGCCCCACTCACCTGTTGTTCCTGGCTCTTCGCCGCGAGTGTACCAACCTGCTCCCCACGTTGAACCGTCATGAGATACTTGGTCACCTTCAACATAAACGGTGTCGGCATCCCATGCAGCAGCACAGTTAGAACTATCAGTTACAGACACTTTACGGTCAACGGTTACGGTTTGGTTCGCGCTGTCTGTCACGCTATACACAAGTGTGTAGTTGCCGATTTCATTTACATCGACACTGCCAGTGTGTGTAATAGTGCTTGTCAGGTCGCCATCTTCAGCATCATTCGCCGTCACGCCTGCCATAGCATCAAATGCAGTACCCAACACAACTGTTGTGTCAGATACGCCATTAAATACTGGCTTCTGGCTGTAAACCTCTACCGTTCTCGCTTTAGTGGTTTCGTTGTTATCGCTGTCTTTCACTCGGTAAGTCAAAACGTAAGTGCCAATAACACTGGTTTCAACGTAACCTTCAACATCGATTGATGACGTTAGATCGCCGTCTTCTTTGTCTGTTGCCGTCACGCCATCCATAGGATCAAACGTTGTGCCGTGAAGAACACGCGTATTTTCGACACCTTTAAGAACGGGCTCGCCCTCGACTGGTGGTGGCGTTACCTGACCGTGTACAAACGGGCCGTAGTCTTTAATGAACTGCTCGTTGTATTGTTGGCCGTTTTTGTTGGTGCCCATGTCCCAGTTGATAGACCAAGTCATCACACCACGTAGCGGTTGACCTTGCGCCGTTAGGCTATCAAATGCGTCGTATAAATCTTGTGGCTCTTGTACAAAACCGGTTGCTGCAGCATCGATGCTTGAAGGAATACCAAACACGAGCTTGTCATGTGGGATTTTGTGGAAGCCACGCGTTCCGTTGATAAGAGAATCAGAAATGTAGTAGATGAATTCTTCTTTTAACGCATCGTTGTTTTGAGCAATCCAACCCACGCCTTCAACCCAGATACCATCGCCACCTTGGTTGTAAAATTGTGGGTTAATCCAGTCGTAGTAGCCTTCTAGATTATCGATATAAGGAACGTACTTACCGCCTGTCGTTAGATACGGGAACTCAGGCGCCATTGTAATAAGGAAGTTTTTACCTTCTGCGCGGTAGTGATCTTTCACTAGCTTAAGTGCATCCGGAATCACGGTTTGGTTGTTTGCGGCGGTTACGGCTGCTTGTTCAAGGTCAATATCTAGGCCATCGAAGCCGTAACGCTCGGTAAGACGGATAATCTCATCAGCAAAGGCTCTTTCATCACCGGTTTCTAGCTCTACGTGTGCATCAGCACCACCCAAAGCCAACAGTACAGAGCGACCTTGCTTGTTGAGCTCAGAGATTTGGTCAATAAATTGTTCTTCTGAAAGCCCAATGGTTGGGTCCAGTTTAAAAGTTGGGATTCGACCATCAGCCACATCGTAGACCTTCATGAATGACACATTCACGATGTTGTACATTGGGTTCACTTCATCCAGTGTCACACATGGCGCATTACCACCTTGGTAGCCGCCACCATCACACCAGTTATGCCAATAGCCAACCACGACGCCAGAGTCTGGATTCGTCATATCTGAACCATTCGCATAAACAGCGCCAGACATAGCCGCCATGCCGACCGATACTGCTAATTGTAGAGCTTTACGTTTCAACATTAGTCCCACTTCCTTACTTAACAGCTGTGCCAATCACAACCGAACCAATTCATTGTAATCATGAATATTTATAGAGAAGTAATGGAATTTATAGGAAAAGATGACCTTTGATTTAACTTGTGATTTTAAGTCACAGATTGAATATCAGAATCAATATGACTTTGACTTTTTATTCAAATTGAAATGCTAAAAACTGTTATTTTCGGTCGAATGCATTGACCATGCAAATATTTAATCAACCTTAATTCACTAAGATAATTAACCAAAAATATAAAAAATCACCGATAGGAAAAAATGAACTTTAAATCGGCAAAAATCACCCCAAACACGCCGTAATCACTGACCTCAGACCAGATACCATTGCGAGTGATATCACTAAAGCAGCCTGGATATAGCCATCACACATGTGCTAGCAATACACACGTATAACGGAATATAGGAGCAAGAATTTGTAGAATTTTGAATGTATACCTCGGGAGTTTTTCGACTAACCCTCAGTACCGGGTGAATAATATACATCCAATAGTGAAATAAAATTCACCTTATCAAGTTCATTAAGTTGATTAATTCCAGCCGCTGCTTTTCTTCCTCCGCCAGTCGCAAAACTTGAGCAAATTTCGTCTGCACCCGTTCTATTTGATAATGGCGCACGTAAGCTCACCGTGTAAGACTCGCCGTCTTGGTTTTTCGTTAATACTGCTTGCGCTCGGTTTGGATCTTGATTAACGATTTCATTACCAAATACGCCACTGATGCGCCTTGCCCACGTCTCACCTGGCAGTTCAAACACACGTGCGACTTCACTTTCATAAACAGGAGCAAGGTTTGATAACTGCTGGCGATCATTTTGATAAGCATCTCGTAGTCGATAAAACACAGAGTCTTTATCATCCAAAAGATCAAACGGGTTCGGGTATTGATAAAGGGTTTCGTAGAGCTCAGCTGGCGTGAAATGCAAATCACTGAGTGACGAACCGTAACCGTTGTAGTTAATCAAGGTACCTAGCTCTTCTAGAAACTCTTTTTGAGATTGAGCGAATCCATTTTCATCCGCTAGCCGCGCCGCCACCGTTTTTAGATTGTCGCCAAAGGCAGCTGCGATTGCCCAAGCCACATGCGCACCATTCAGCTTCTGGTTAATCAGCAAGCTCGTGCAGCTCTCTCGCGCGGTATCAATCAGAGTATCTAAATGACTAGAAGTTGGGACATCCCCTGTTCGGTGGTGATCGCAATAAAATACATTGATGTTTGCGTCTAGCAGTGAGTGCAGTGCAGGCAGGTTTTTCTCCATCGATACATCTAAAACGGTAACGGAAGAAACATCACCTTGCTTACCCGGCTCCATAGTTTGAGTAACAACTTGAGAGACCAACTTAATATCACGCTTAACACCAGTAATGAGCACGCTCTCTCTTGGCTCACTTAATCGCAGCTGTAACAACGCGATTATGCCATCTGCGTCTCCGTTGAATACGTCGTAGTGCATGTTGTTCCTCTTCCTATAGATTTAACCGTTTGCCAGAAACGCGCCAATTCGTTTGTGTGTTCGATAGTCTGTCATTATTTTAGTTATATTTCACAGATACTTAAGTCTATTTTGGAATGCCTTATTCTCATTAGATTGAAAAGATAAACACATTAATAATATTGTATGACTTATATCACAGTAAAAGAATACGAAAAGATTATAAAATAAGCGCCTCCCACTTAATGATAAAGAGACGAATGAACACTACCACCACTCTTGTTTATGACACTTTGAAAAGCCTTGCTGCTCACGCTCCTGAGCAACATGCCGAGATTCGCCAGCGTTTATATGAGCAGTTGAGCCTGCCATTTAACAAGCAGCTCTCGTTATACGCTAATGTGCTTGGTCCTATCAGCTCAGGTAAGTTAGCGGGATGCGACAATATTGATAAAGCGGTTGAACTGGCACTGGATGTGCTGGAAGGCCGAAATAAGTAGTCCCCCCTTTAATACGTAATATAACGGCCCAGATCTTCCCCCAGATCGGGCCGTTTTTTTTTTCTCGTCATTTATCTATTTGAATTTCAGGCACAAAAAAGGCGTAGATGATCCACGCCTTTTGTTTTAGTAAGTTCTATGTTGTTTATGAAGTCTTGAACTGCGCGACCGCTTGGTCCATATCGTTCGCTTGCTCTGCTACCTTGTCCACTTCAACTAAGCAATGCTGCGCCGAAGCGTTATTGTCGTTCGAGATAGTGTTCAGCTCAGTAATTGAGTCACTCACTTGCGCCATTACTGCGCCCTGCTCTTCAATCGCTGAAGCAATACGTTCTGAATTACCTTGGATGCTTTCCATGTCGCTCAAGATAAGTTGCAAGCTCGCATCCAGCTCTTCCGAATCTTTCAGCGTTAGTTGACCTTGTTGATTACACTCGCCAATCTCTGCCATCGACGCCTGCATCTGGCTTTGAATTGCACTCACCACTGAAGTTATCTCTGTGGTCGATTGATGCGTTCTGCTTGCTAGTGCGCGTACTTCATCGGCAACTACCGCAAAGCCACGACCTTGTTCACCCGCACGTGCTGCTTCAATTGCTGCGTTCAATGCCAATAGGTTAGTTTGTTCTGCAATGCCTTGGATGATGTTTACTGCATCGCCGATCTGGTCAACATGATGGTTCAGTGAACTGATCGAATCTTGGCTGCTTGAAAGACGTTCAGACAACTGGGTGATGTTGCTGATGGTTTCAACCACCACTTCACGGCCTTTATCGGCATTCACTTTCGCTTGATGTACACCTTCAGCGGCAACCGATGTGCTTTCAGAGATCTCGCCAATGGTGAGTACCATCTCTTGAACTGACGTTGTCATTGTAGATGTGTGATTTGCTTGAACTTCAAACTGTTTGATTACTGACTCTAGCTCATCATGCATGTTCGATGTGCTTTGTGTCAGTTGCAGTGACTTAGATTGAGAGGCAGCGATAAGCCCTTCCAGTTGATCCAACAGTTGGTTGAAGTATTGGCCTAAAGTGCTGAGTTCGTCTTTGCCATCAAGGTGCGAACGAATAGACACGTCGTTAGAATCAACGATGTTACGAATCACCGAAAGCAGTGACTCAATTTTACCAATGATAGAACGGACGATTAACCAGCTGAACAGAATGATCGACACGAGTAGCGTGACGCAAAGGATGTTGTTGATCAGCGATAGCTTGTCCATCTCTTGCTGCGTTTGTTGGTCTAGCACCGCGGAGAACTCTTTAAATTGAGTTTCGATAGCATGAGAACCCGAGCGAGCTTGCCCAAGCAGACCTTCGTTGTGCTTCAAGCCAATCACTCGCTTTTGCTCAACCACTTGGCGAGCAGCGTCAATCAAAGCAGCTGAGCTACTCATATTTGAAGTTATAGAAAGAACACTCGGGTCAAACTCCCCCTTCTCAATTAAGTCATTGAACAGGTAAAGCTCGATTTTTTGTTCCGCACTGGCTGTCGCGCTGATGTTATCGAGCAAAACATGAAACTCGCCTAGCATACCTTTGTCACGTGATAGCCCATAGACTTCGCTCGCTTTAACTAAGTTAACAAAGCTGGTGTGGTAGGTTTCGATGTCTTCACGTAGGTGTGTGCTGTTGGCTAAACCTAAATCACTGAGCACTGTATCTAGCTCAGATTCAGACGCTAAGAATTTGTTGTAGTTTACGTCGAACTTGTCGAGGTATTTCATATCGCTACGCAGTAAAAAATCTTTCTCGTTACGGCGAAGGTTGAGCAAACGCACTTCAAGCTCTTTGGTAATTTGTTTGGCTTCGCTCATTTGAGCGGTGGTGTCTGCAAATTGTGATGTGGTAAACAGCAGTGAAATCATGCCGAAGATGGAGAACATCCCCAACGAATAGAGCTTTCTCTTTATGTTCATATACGTGGCTCGTCTTTACTAAATTAACTATGAGTATCTAAATAAATCGCATCAAAGAATGGATATCCAACTTGCGCGACCTGATTATTGTTATATTTTTTGTATCAGTAATGAGCACTAAATCTAGCGACTGTTCAGCCCACCAGCAGTGACATTCTCAATGGTATTCAAACAGAGAATGAATCTTTTCACTAAAGATAAAAGCATCAATAACACAAATTGAATACATGTACATTAGTTGAATGATAAAAGTGAGAGACAGCTATTTGACGGAACATAAATGGCTTGAATGTCATGGTATACAAGGCATTGAATTAAAAGACTTTGACGCACATTTGGATGCATTATTTATGATGACATTTTTTTGGCTCATCAGAGGAGCAAGAACGAAGACCAATATTGGAGATTTTGACTTGTTTTTTAAACGGGGAACCCAACGATTGGTGTTTGTACAGTCGATCGTAAATGGTGAAAAAATGGACCTACTCAATTCGAGTCAGGTCCATTTTTGGATTTCTTAATCAATAGCTTTTCAGCTAATTAGTTAGGGTGCGAACTTAACGCTGACTAAAACGCTTTCACCATCTTGGTTAGGCACTTCAATAACACCGCTTTCTCGTCTTCTTCGATATCTTGCGTCAGCTCATTAACCAAATTCAAGTGAAGCTGATTGTGGTGAACGTGTATCTTCTGCCCTTCATCCGTCAAGGCAACCACAATCGCACGACGATCTGTTGGGTGTTCATGGCGCTCAATCAATTCAGCTTTAACCAACTTTTCTATTTGAACAGTAAGTGTACCCGTGGTGATACCTAATTTTTCAGCGAGCTCTTTCATTCTTAACGCGCCATGCATACCAAGTACTTCAATGGTGTGTACTTGAGCCAGGGAATAACCCGTCTCTTTGACAACAGACTGCTCCCACGAAGACATTTTATCGTAGAACTCAGTCAGTATTTGGTTAAGCTGTTCTATATTTCGCATGGTCGTTTGAATGCACTTCAAGAGTAAGATGATTAATCTTATCAAACTTGGCGAGCATTTGTTTATATTCAGAGACGGTTTTATCACTGTTTGATTCAAGAGTAATCGCTGCTGAATAGTGATGCCCACTCACCTTCCACATATGGAAATCGGTGACCGACGCATAAGGCGTTAAGGTTTTGGTCACTGAGTCACGATAATCTTGGTCGATATTCTCATCCAGCAGGATTGGGCTGGTTTGTTTCATAAGGTTCATCGTCCACTTAGCAATCACGAATGCGCCAACCATTCCCATTGCTGCATCTAACCAGTTCCAACCGTAAAACTTACCAAATAGCAGCGCAACAATCGCAAGCAGCGAAGTTAGAGTATCCGCCAACACATGCATGTAGGCTGCGCGTAGGTTGTGATCATGATGGTGTCCGTGATGCTCGCCATGTTTATGACCATGGTCGCTGTCGTGCTCATGGCTATGTGAATGACCGTGATTCTTACTATGATTGTGGCCATGCTCGTGTCCGTGATCATGATGGTGATCGCCAAGTAAAAACATACTCACCACATTCACAGTTAAACCAATACAAGCAACGATGATCGCTTCATTGAACTGAATCGCTTGTGGGTTAAACAAACGATGTACTGATTCCACCAGCATCAACAATGCCACAATCCCCAATGCAATCGCGCTGGTGTAGCCCCCTAACACGCTGACTTTGCCAGTACCGAAAGAGAAACGTTCGCTCTCGGCATGTTTCTTCGCATAACGGTATGCAAATAAGGTGATACCAAACGCTGCGGCGTGCGTCCCCATGTGCCAACCATCGGCAAGCAATGCCATCGAGCCGTAAATAGTACCTGCAACAATTTCGACAACCATGGTAACGACGGTCAATAACAGGACATAGAACGTGCGTTTCTCACCTTGACTGTTATGTGAAGAAAAGTTGTGTTGGTGACGTGTTGGAAAACTCAAAATGGCGTCCTTAGCTTGTGTTTGTGGTTAGATGATCGTTGCAAATAAAAGCCCTTTGATTGACAAGTAATTTGACAATCAAAGTAATAATTTGAAATTTAGTTTGATTATCAAACTTTGTCAACGATGAATTTTGAAACTCTGATTTGCGGGACGAATAGTTGATGGTGAGCGCTAGTTTGTTCCAAAGATTATTGATTCAGTAAAAACGAGGCTTTCCAGGGACAAAAAAGCCCACTCGAGGTGGGCTGATTGAGTCAAACTCAATGATTGTATTTATTTGTTTTGCAATGAAATAATCTCATCATTCACCCAACCTAACAGCTGCTTGGTTGCTTTCGACAAGACTTGGTTCTGCCGAACAATATAACCAAGACTGGTGCTCGAGAAGTTGGTCAATGGTGTCACTTTCGAATGCAGGTGCTGCTTGGTTGATACCGCAAACTCCGGGACAATAGCCACACCAAATCCCGCTTCTGCCCAGTCGATTTGAGCATCGACACTCCCTACTTCCATCACCCTATAATTAGGTAGATTAAGGCTTGGTAAACCTTCATCAATAAAGTCACGCGTTCTCGTATCATGACCTAGTAGAATCAAAGTGAGCTCTGCATCAGAGTCTCGGATATCAACCCCATCGCCAAGCGCACACCAAGAAAGCTCTTGCAGCTTAGTGAAATACAAAGACTCGTTGTGCTGCTCTTTGGCGATAACAAAACCAATATCCGCTTGAGCATTTTTAACTAAATTCGATGCCTGAGATGACGTGGTATTCAAGAGCGTAAGGTCAATACCGGGATACTGCGCTTTGAACTTCTGGAACGGACGAATTAGCAAAAATCGAGAAATGATGTCACTTACGGCAATGGTTAACGTCCCTATTTTAAGGTCGTTAATGGCATTGAGATCGGCCTGACAAATCTGCAGTTCGAGTAGCGTTCTTTGGCTTGTTTCCAATAGCCGTTCACCCGCTTGAGTCAATTGAAAAGGGCTTCTCTCTATCAACTTTATGCGTGTTTGTTGTTCCAGTTGTTTTAGGTGCAAACTCACATTGGGTTGTGTCATGTGCAGTGCATTGGCCGCTTTCCCAAAATGCTTGTACTCCGCAAGCGTCACAAACGTCTTCAACAAATTAATATCGAGCATCATGTCCTCTCTCTCGTGTCACTAATATCATTCCCTAAAAGTAAAGAATGCCCCATCGTCATTCCCTACAGTGAGGAACGAACGTGATAGGGAATCTCGTTTGTAGCTTAAGACTTTAAGGATATATGAAATCCTTATCAAGATAATAAAGATAATTAATTTCTCTTATCCACCTTGTAGGCCTAACATGATTCCTCAATCAGTTAGGAGAAAAATTATGCCATCTATCGTTGTTGTGGGCGCAAACTGGGGTGATGAAGGCAAAGGCCGCATCGTCGATTTTTTAGCAGACCAAGCTTCTGCTAGCATTCGTTTCCAAGGCGGAAACAATGCAGGTCATACTGTGGTAAATGACTTCGGTACATTCAAACTGCACCAACTACCTAGTGGTATTTTTAATCCTAATTGTACGGCGGTTCTTGGCCCTGGCATGGTGATCAGCCCTGCTGCGCTAACTGAAGAGATTGCAGAAGTTCAAGAGGCTGGCATCAAAGTGAAAATGGCGATCTCAGATCGTGCGACACTGTGTCTCCCTTTACATGCTCTTGAAGATACGCTTGAAGAAGAGCGTTTGGGCGATGGCGCTTACGGCTCTACACGTCAAGGCATTGCACCAGCGTACGGCGATCGTGTAATGAAGAAAGGCATTCTTGTCGGTTGGCTGAATCAACCTGAAATTTTAGAGCAGCGTATTCAATTCCTACTTGATTGGAAGATGCCTCAGCTTAAAGCGCTCTACCCTCAATGTGACTTCTCCCAGACTGCTTCTGAAATGACAGAATGGCTACTTGAAGTAACTAAAGCGTGGCGCCCGTTCATCTGCAACGTAACTGAGCCGCTTAAAGCGCTGCAATCACAAGACGCAAACCTACTGTTTGAAGCTCAGTTAGGCGCAGGTCGCGACCTTGTCTACGGTGAATACCCTTGGACAACATCTTCGAATGTAACCGCAGCTTATGCTGGCATTGGTAGCGGTTTACCTGCACTTCGTCCTGAACGTGTTATCGCTGTTGCTAAATCATTCAGCTCGTCTGTTGGTACTGGCACGCTAGTAACTGCAATGGAAGAACAAGACAGCTTCCGCGAAAGCTCTAACGAATACGGCGCAACTACGGGTCGACCACGTGATATGGGTTACTTTGATGCAGTGGCAACTCGCAACGGTGTTGACCTGCAAGCTGCAACGGAAATCGCACTGACTAAGATTGATTGCCTGTCTGGTTTGTCTGAGCTTAAGATCTGTACTGCTTACTCAGGAGAGCACACAGAGAACCCGATTTGGCCACAAACGGCTGAGCTAAAGCCCGTATATGAAGATATGGCTGGCTGGGATGAAGACATCACGGGTTGCCGCACGTTTGAGAGCCTTCCTCAAGCAGCGCAAGATTACGTTACTCGTATCGAAGAGCTGATGGGTGTGCCAATCGTGATGGTATCGGTAGGTCCAGAGCGCGAGCAAATGATCATTCGAGGTTAGCTTAGAAGACGACAAGATCTACATCAAAGCCCACATTCAGTGGACTTTTTTGATTGTTCATAAAGAACGAGATAACACAAGGAATTACAGACACAAAAAAGCCCACACTAGGTGGGCTTTTTCGTATAATGTGGTGCCCGCTACTGGACTCGAACCAGTGACACCTTGCATGTCATGCAAGTACTCTAACCAACTGAGCTAAGCGGGCGATGTTCTAGTTTCTTATTACTACCATTGTGACAAACTCAATAGTTATGCAATAAAAACAAATAAGGAATGGTGCGTCCGAGTGAACTCGAATCACCGACCCCCGCCATGTCAAGGCGGTACTCTAACCAACTGAGCTACGGACGCATTCCCTTAGAACGCCAACGATGATATCTATGATAAACAGATGGTGCAAGTATTAACTGGCATCTTGCGATTCGTTTGCTCACTTTGCAATCAAAGACATAACAACATGTCGATTTTACACCCAGATTATCGTCAAACCGCTGAAAAACAAAGTTTAGTTAGAAAAAATTCTAATCCTTGATGACAACCAATTAACTAACCTAATGTGTTCAATTTGGGATTTTTGTTGTCTATACCGTTTTTCTTGGCCTTTACAGTAACCATACAGGTATAGATCAATGCCTATATTTAGTGTCAAAAATTTTGCTTGCCCATTGGGTTACCGTAGTATTTTGATCATTATAAGTGAAAGGCACGCAGAGGCTTTGTAACTCACCGAAATACATCATTCATAAAAATCACCACGATTTTGTAATCGTCGTCATCGAATTACTAGGCCGCAATGACTAAATTCGGATTTTTCATATAAAGTGGCCGGGTTATTACCAACATACATAAATACGATAGCACTCTATAGTCGAAAAACATCAGCTACAATTAATCTCCCTCAAGAGCAACAATCTATAAGCAATTCAAAACCCAACCCCACACATCATAGCTATTTTGAATACATACAGCACAGTAATACATAATGAAATTTGCATAATGGTAAAGCGCGCCTATATTCATAACCTGTAGGAATCAATAATCTAAATTCAATGCTATACGTGAATTTATGGTTTACGATAAATACAAGTGTGAAAAATAGGGAATAAATTATGAAAAAATCACATATCGCCATTGCAGTGGTGAGCATACTATCGACATCTGCCGTATCGGCGGCGACCATTTATGAGACAGATGAAACAGTATTCAATATCGGCGGCCGCGCAGAAGTTCGAGGGAATTTCTCTGATGCGAATAAAAGTGCTGGTAATAGTAGCACCTATAGTGATAGATCACGTGTCCGCTTAAGTGTCGATGGCACACAAAAAGCGTCGGACGATATTTCCTTTTTTGGGAAATATGAATTCGAACTAACAGAGTCTGAAGATGGCGCATCAGATGATATCGGCATTAACACTCGATTCTTATATACGGGTGTTCAAACCAATCACGGTAACGTCTATTATGGCCACCAAAATAATGCCGTTACCTACTTAACCGATTGGACGGATATGGCTGAAACCTTCAGCGGCTATATCAATGAATACACGGTGTCGACTGCTGATCGAGCAAAAAATGTTTTACGTTATGAACTGACAAGCGACAACATCACCTTTCAAATTGATGGCAATTTCAATTCAGATAGTGAATCAGCACAAAGTGACGGCTTCGGTGCAGTTGTCGCCGGCAGCACTTCGATTGGGTTAGATATTGGCGTCGGTTATGCGTCAAGTGATGAAGCCTATGGCGTTGGGACAGATACAGAAACTTCTGATGCCTATATTGGTGCGGTTAAGTACACCAACGATCAGGGGGTTTGGTTCGCCGCACTCTATCAATTTGGTAGTATTTCAGGTCTAGGCGTAAAAGATTCAGACTACGATTCTGCCGATGCTTACTTGGGATACTCGTTTGGTGTCAACACCGTCAACCTGACCTACAGCTACTTTGAAGCTGACGATATTGCAGATTACGACATTAACTTTATCGGTCTAGAATACGCACGTTATATTGGCGATGTGGCCTTCTTTGGTAGTTATAAGTTTAACATGTTAGACGAGGGCGAAGGTGGGGAAGGCGATAACGACGAAGATGAGCTACAGCTCGGTATGCGTTACGCGTTTTAGTCTAAACCAATCCACTTAATATTAGTAAAGCCGAGCATAATCAATGCTCGGCTTTTTAGTTTGTATAACTTATTCGTATCTAAGCGATTGAATCGAGTCCAACCGGATGCATTACTATCGATACCAACTATTCTTCAACATCGAATACAACGTTGTAGTTTTCGGTATAGGTGCAGTTTGGCTGGCGGCTACAAGTGAAGAAGCGTCGGCCTTTGTAATCGCCTTGGCTTGCCAGTTTGATGATCATTGGGCTTCCACACTTCTTACAAAATCGCACTTCTTTTGATGGCTCGATTAAATCGATGTGTGCTGCCAGTAACCTCTTCAAACGGCTCACTTGGTAGCTGTGTTTAATAGATGCACCAATCAGAGGTAAACCTGCCGATTTACACACGTGAATTAGTAGCTTTTCGCGATCGACTTTCCCTTTATTGAGCTCTTTGCCGTTATCAAGTTCGATAATAACGCGGGGCTCTAGCGTTCGCGGGTCGCAAACAACAAAGTCGAAGTAACTACGTAAGATCTTGTTGTTGGCGATAAACCAATTCTTCTTATTGTTCGTCTTAGCAGGAACAAGTACGTTCGACATGCTGACTTTAGCAAACACTTCCCCATGGTTGCCCACAGCTGATTTTAGCGCATTATAGAATGTCGCCTGTTGCGCCGACATCAACGCGCCTTTCTTCTGATAAGCGTGGTCTTTGGTGTCATCGTGTTTCACCACATACTTTTGAATAAAGTAAAAGAACACAACCAGAACAATTACAACGATAAAGATATTAGTCATTTTCCAACACAATCAAGTCTGTATAGGGATTAAGAGAGTAGCTAGCGTATGTAGAAAAGCATCACCTGGCAAGCAAAAGAGCGAGAGTTGCCAACCAGAATCACGACCTTTGAGCGCAGTGCCCAACGAGAGGTCGCTCCTTCGCTAGACACACCTCTCTTATTTTGATAATTAAATCATCAATTACACTCTAGATTGATTTAGATCAATTTACCTAGATTTGTGATCAACTAGTCTGAAAAACGTTAGGCAAATGTTAATAAGGAAATTGATATGGAACTTAAACAAGACCCAAGATGTTATACCGACGTATGTGTAGATGGTAAATGGTTCCACTATGACCACTGCGGAACCCAAGCCTACATGTTAAAGGGAGGAGCTTCGGCTGTGATTGAACTCGCTAGCGAACCAGCGACAGAAGGCGAATTGGTTGAAATGCTTCAAGGTGTCGCTAAGTAACCCACCAAGCCAAATCACAGTATGAATTAAGCGAATAAGAGTAAATAGCCGTATTAGTTCAGATAAGCACTCTTATTCGCTTAGTTATTGAAGTTCAGGTTTCTTGATTGCAGGGGATTAACTAAGTTTAGGAACTCAAATGATAACGACTTTATTGCGCCCTGACTGCTTAGCTTGATACAAAGCATCGTCTGCCGATTTCAAGTGTTTCTTATAGGTACGGCTATTCAACTGTTGCTCCGTTAGATGAGTCGTCGCACCAATCGATGTGGTTAATTCTAATGGGCCAGAATGCGTTTCAATCGCTCGGTCAGCGATCGCTTGCCTTATAAGCTTAAGCTCTTTATTAGGATCTTGATTCCCAGCCAGCAACAAAACAAACTCTTCCCCACCCCATCTTGCCACTACATCGTTTGTTGATAAGATTTTCTCTAAACGCTTAGCGACTTCCACCAGCACTTGGTCACCAATATCATGCCCATAAGTGTCATTAACTTGTTTGAAGCGGTCTAAATCTAGAATAGCGAGCGTATACCCAAACGACGACAAATGATGTGGCATCGGCTGAGTTAACCGTTGCTCTAAGTAACGCCTATTGTATAAGCCTGTCAGTTCGCATCTTGTTGATTGCTTAAGTAGTTCTTTGTTGGTCTTCTGGATCGAGCGTAACCTTATCAATAGTAACGTGGCGCTTATCATCACCATGATACCCAAAGCGACGACGATTCGATTCCGTAATTGCTGCTTATCTAATGTCAGCTCACCCAACTCTTTTTCTGCGTTAAGCAGTTCGTTTTCTTGAGCTAATGATGCTGTAGCGAAATCTTGCTCTAGTAAAAAGATATCACTCTGGCGCTTATCAAATAGCAGCGCTTTGTTGCCCTTGTAATAGAGTTTGAAGTAACGAAGTGCGTTCTCGCTGTCGCCTCTCGAATCATAGTATTCAGCAAGTGTTCTTAAGCCGAGGACCTTCCAGCTGCGAGTCCCCACAACATCGAACATTGCAGACGATCGCTTTAGATCAGCAAAAACAAAATTATCTCGGTTCAAACCAATGTTCGCTAAGGCTCTATTTAGGTAACACTGCCCCAATTGAAGTGTGTATTTGTCCACGCCTGGGTATCTAAGACACAAGTTTGCGACTTGTCGTGCTGACTCAAAGTTCTTTTCCGCCAACAACACATCACTCTCTGCTTTTAATAGGATGATTTTGTATCGTTCACTCACGTTATCGCCATTTAGCTTAGCCGCACTTTGATATGCTTCTCGGCCTTTGACTAAATCACCACTGCGCAGATAAGCAAAAGACTCATTCACATGCAGCACGCCGATGGTAGACGCTTCGAGTAGTCCACTCTTGTAATAGAGCTTTTTGGCTCTTTTAATCAGCTTGAGCGCTTTAGGCCAGTCTTCCAAATAGATATAAAGCAGTGCCATATTTGACACTAACTTGCTGTTGTAGATGTGATGAGGGTACTTCTTACCAAGGTCTAAACCTTTATGGAAAAAGTATTGAGCTTCAGGAAAGTCATTGCGGATGTTATTGATGACACCAGCCGTGTTATAGGCCTTAATCAACAACTCTTCATAGTGAAGCGATTCTGCGATATCTATCGCTGCTCTGATTTGGATTTCAGATTCCGCTAGCTCACCCTTACTGATGTATTCAATCGCCAATTCAACGAGAGATTGGGCCTTTAGCCAACCCATATGTTCGTGTTGTGCGAGTGCTTTAATCTGCCTGACGTATTCGGAAACCGCTTCGGTATCCAACTTATGTTGCGCGAGGTTGGACAAAATCATCAATTCGTAAGCACGATAGATGGCTTTATCTTGGTCTGGGAACTTGGCTTGGAGAGCCTCAAGTTGTTGGGAAGCTAAATTAGGGTCACCGCGAGATACATCGAGAATATCGATCAACGCAGATCCATATTGAGAGAGTGATAACTCTTTCTCTGGACTATAAACACTCGGGTTTTCAGGGCGAATATGCTTTAAATCGTCGTCATAAGTTGGATAGAGCAAATACAGCCCCAGCACAATACTCATCAGCACCACGAAAAGGAATGAACCTAACACATTGTTTCTATTCATTTATCAGGGCCATTATTGATTGAATTCCAATTTTATTGACGTTTTTTAAGAGCGGTCAAACATTATACCCGACAGATATACAGATTAAAATCCTGCGCACTGGTGGATCTGAATTGGGTTTTTCTCATTAATTAGAATAATCAGGCAACTTTCTTGATTTAACTCAGACAATCATCTACCTCATTGGCGTTATAGTGATTTTCCTGTTCCTACCTCCGCGGCTTCTTTTTGAACAAGCGGAAGCATAATGAGAATTAACAATGACCCAAATTAATGAACAACGTCTTGTAGAACATTTCTGCGATCTAGTGAAAATTGATAGTGAATCTCGTAACGAAAAAGCGATTGCTGAAGCTTTGGCTGAGCAACTCGGTGAACTAGGTTTTGAAGTTCACAAACTGGCGGTTCCTGAAGAAGTGTCTAATGGTTTCAACATCTACGCTCGTCTAGATGGCACTCTTCCAGGTAGCACAGTGTTCAGCTGCCACATGGACACAGTAACGCCAGGCATCGGCATTGAGCCAATCATCGAAGACGGTATCATCCGTTCAAAAGGCAACACAATTCTAGGTGGTGACGACAAGTCTGGTATCGCAGCTATCATGGAAGCGGTTCGTTGCATTAAAGCTGAAGGACAAGAGCACAAAACTATCGAGATTGCATTTACTGTATTCGAAGAAGGCGGTCTGTTCGGCTCTTTGAACTTCGATATGTCTTACATTCAATCTGAGCACGCAATCGTACTTGATACAGGCGGTCCAATTGGCACTATCGTAAACGCAGCGCCTGGCCAGCAGAAGATTGTTGCTAAAATCAAAGGTCGCCCTGCTCACGCTGGTTTAGCACCAGAAGAAGGCATCAGCGCAATTCAAGTTGCTGCAGACGCTATCACTAAGATGAACCTACTTCGTATCGATGAAGAAACGACAGCAAACGTTGGTATTGTTGAAGGTGGTCAAGCAACTAACATCGTAATGCCAGAGCTTAAAGTCGTGGCTGAAGCACGTTCTCTAAACGGCGAAAAGCTAACGGCTCAAGTTGAACATATGATCTCTACATTCCAAGAAAGTGCTAAGCAGTTCGGCGCTGAAGTAGAAATCGAATCAACTCGTGCTTACGATGCATTCGTTATTGCAGACGATCATCCGCACATTCTTTCTATCAAATCGGCGTTTGAGAAGCTTGGCGTCACAGCGAACACTAAACGCACTGGCGGCGGTAGCGATGCAAACAACTTCAACGCAAAAGGCCTGACAACAGTTAACCTTTCTACTGGTATGGCGAAAGTTCACACCACTGAAGAGTACATTGCAGTGAAAGACATGGTCGCAATCACTGAGTTTGTTGTGGCTTACGTAACGCAATAATCGAATCCATTAGTTAGGTAGTCACTTCTATCTAGCACAATGAAAAAAGCCGAGACATCATCACGATGCTCGGCTTTTTGTTGTTTAGGTGAACATAGAAGGTCGAACCTAAAACCCTCTACGCTTCCAGAATTGGCCTTCGTCTTTTGCTACTAGGTCGAATGTCTTGTCGGCGATGATGTTGCCTTTTAGCTCAACCGTCATGCGCCACTTTCCTAGCTTGTTCGAGACAGGAGCCCAGATAGTGTCACCTAAGTAGAAATCCCAGTCATTGTTACCGACATACTCCTCACCATCAAACGGTTCGAGCACTTCACCTTTGTCTGTGGTGATGTTTGGGTGATAAATGCAGTAACGGATCTTCTCACCTTTGGCTTTTTTGATATTCAGGATATAGCCAAACTCTACGTCGATTTCAGCATCAACGGTGGTGGTGAACTCTTGGATTTTTGGAAGATCTTTAGATTTTGAATCCCATGTGGAATAGATACCATAAGAAGTCATGTCGACCACAACAGAGCGCTTTGCCATTTCAATCGTTACCTTGAAGTTGTTCTATTAATTTAATTCTATTTGCCATTCAGCCACGCAAGCAGAAGAAGAACGAGGCTATTCTTGCCAGTCTTTCGCCATACGCTTAATTACTGAAGGTTCAATGTCGTGAATAGTGCCATATTGCTCTCGGCACACTTCGATAATTAATTCTGCTTTATATTTGAGTGCAAGTTGGCGGTAGGCTTTCATTTCCCAATGCTTAATAAAGGTATTCGAAACAACCACATCAAACCCTTGCTTTAAGCCGTTTTCAGCTGTGTTTTGACACCACCCATGAGCTTGTTGCAGCTGCCTAGGGTCAAAATGGTACTCACCTTGCTCATTCACGTAATACATATCCGCTTCGACATGCAATGCATCGTAGGTTTTTGCTTTTGTTGATTTGCCAGAACCGGGCAACCCTCGGATGAGTATTAACTTCATCTGTCACTTTACAGGCTAATTCGAAAACATGAGTTTATCGTAAATGCTAGCCGCTTGCTCTGATAACTGCCTAGTTCTACATAACAGAACCAAGCACTTATGCCTTACTCAGGTAGTCGTAAAACATTATAAGACTCCCCCGACGTCGGAAGATGGCTTCTGATAGAAAACACAAATAATTTACATCTATCCATTTTGTATATCGACAAGCGTACCAAACTACTATAGATTTAGATGTATAGACGTCTACATATCTAGCTTAGGGAGAAAGCTTTGCCTATTCGCATTCCAGACCAATTGCCAGCATCTGATGTTCTTCGTGAAGAAAACATCTTCGTGATGCCGTTATCAAGAGCATCGACACAGGAAATTCGTCCACTTAGAGTCTTGATCCTCAACCTGATGCCGAAGAAGATTGAAACTGAAACTCAATTCTTACGCCTACTATCGAACAGTCCATTGCAAGTGGATGTAGAGCTGCTACGCATTGATGATCGACCAAGCAAGAACACACCGACTGAACACCTTGATAACTTCTACCGCCAATTTGAAATGGTCAAAGGGAGAAACTTTGATGGATTGATCATTACTGGTGCACCGCTTGGCTTGGTTCAATTTGAAGATGTGATCTACTGGGACCACCTGAAAACCATCATGGAATGGGCAAACAAGCACGTTACTTCAACGCTATACGTGTGTTGGGCGGCTCAGGCTGGTTTGAAGTTATTATATGATTTGCCAAAACGCACTCGTAAAGAGAAGCTGTCTGGTGTTTATAACCACGAGATACATAACCCATACCACCCTATTTTACGTGGCTTCGACGATACATTCTTAGCTCCGCACTCTCGCTATGCGGACTTCTCTCAAGAGTACTTAGCGGAACATACTGACCTTGATGTTCTTGCAACTTCTGATGTTGCAGGCGTATACCTAGCAGCAACCAAAGATAAGCGAAACGTGTTTGTAACGGGTCACCCTGAGTACGACTCTCACACACTTCACAATGAGTACATTCGAGATTTGGGTGAAGGCATGGAGCCTGTGATACCAATCAACTACTACCCGAATAACAATCCAGACAACAAACCGGTTGCAAGCTGGCGCAGCCACGGACACTTGTTGTTCTCAAACTGGCTAAACTACTGCGTTTACCAACAAACGCCTTACGATCTGGATCATTTCAGCGAAGACAACTTTACCAAAGACGATTAAGTTCTTTCTTCCGATTCACAAACACATAAACCGTGTTCAGTATGTTGTTGATAAAACGACGAATTGGACGCGGTTTTTTTATGGTGTGTGGGTCGCATTCCATGATAGATTTACGACTTCAATGGGTTTGATTTCATATGATGGGTTGGTGTTCATAAGGAGCTTCACATGCCTGCCAAGCCATCATTTTCAAATCCGATTTCGTTGTCCCGCCCTCTTTCGTTATCAAGTGTGGTACTACTTGCCTCGCTTTCCTTGGCCGGTTGTGTCTCTGTCACTGAAGGACCGCCAAAGATTGAAAGTGATCCTATCGCGATGTCTGAATCTCGAATCGAATTAGGTTTGGGCTATATGGGACAAGGCAATATGGTGAGAGCGCGTGAAAACCTTGAGCTCGCGATTAAACACGCACCTAGCTACTACCGTGCTCGGCTTTCAATGGCGCATTACTACGAACAAGTGGGTGAAGTAGATGAAGCGAGAACCACTTACCGTAAAGCACTCAGTCTTGATTCAAGAAACGGCAATGTATTGAACAACTACGGTACCTTCTTGTGTAAACAGGGCGAATACGAGCAAGCTGATAAGTACTTTAATCGCGCTATCGATCAACCTTACTACTACTTGGTATCTGCAAGTTATGAAAATGCCGCGTTTTGCGCATTTAAGGCTGGCAATACGGACCAAGCGAAGTACTACTTTAGCAGAGCAATTGACCACGATCCAAACCGCGTGAAATCGATACTGCAGCTTTCAAAGATTGAAGTGAGTGACGCCGATTACAATGAAGCTCGACTCCGTTTATTCAAATTCCACCAGCGTTATGGCTATCAAATTCCATCACTTAGAATCTTGGTCGATCTCGAAAATAAAGCAGGCAACAGAGCTCTAGAGCAGAAATATCAGAGTAAGTTAGATGAGTTGCTTTCTGCTTAGGTTATATGCAAAACACAAAAAAAAACGGGCTTGTTGCGTTAACAACAAGCCCGTCCGTATTTCAGCTTAATATCTTAACTAAGTGCAGCCCCTATTTTAGCGCGATCCACTCTTGTCTTTGCTCATCGTCCATAAAGGTCCATGCGATAAAGCGACTTACCTTCTGGCCTTGTGACATCTCGACGACTTTCACTTGTTTAGCTCTAAGCTTGCCAAGCTCTGAACGAACCATATCGACGTTATCTTTCTTAGAAATCAATGTCGTAAACCACAAAACTTGAGTAGCAAAAAGTTGACTCTCTCTTGCCATCTTCATAATGAAAGCGGCTTCACCACCTGGGCACCAAAGCTCGGCTTTTTGACCACCAAAGTTTAAGGTTGGTTTAGCTTGCTTAGTTGATTTATCTAACTTAACTGGCTTCTTGTTCGTTTCAGGCTTGAATGACTGACCGGCTTTCTTAGCACGGTTCGCCGCTAGATTATCCAGTTTACGTTGTGACCCCTTTTCAGCCTCTTCAAGAGAGCTGTGGAATGGAGGATTACAAATAGTGACATCGTAACGTTCATTATCCTTAATCACGCCCTTAAAGATAGATTCAGAGTCAGCTTGTAGGCGAGCGCGGATCTTACCTTTTAGATTAGGGTTGCTTTCCGCTATGAAGTTCGCTGTTTTGATGGAGACTGAATCAACATCTGTCCCTGTACAACGCCACTTATACTCTGTCGCACCAATGATTGGGTAGATACAGTTTGCACCGACACCAATATCTAATGCTTTCACAGACGCGTGGTTATAGGGTTCACCTTGGCCATCGCTATTAAGGATGTCGGCCACTCTGTGAATGTAGTCTGCACGACCAGGAATTGGCGGGCACAAGTAACCAGCAGGAATATCCCAATGTTTAACGCCATAGTGATGCGCCAACAAAGCTTTGTTGAGTAGCTTAACAGCCAATGGATCAGAGAAATTAATGGTGTCTTCGCCAACCGGATTCTTGATCAGATGCTCTTTTAGCTCAGGCAAGGCTGCAACTAGTAACTCGAAGTTATAGCGGCCAGTGTGCTGGTTTCTTGGGTGTAATCCACCTTGAGGTTTTTCAGCCGAGCGTCTTTTCTGAGCTGCGTTCTTGTTAAAAGCCGTTTTATTGAAAGAACCCTTATTCGATGATCCTTTATTTGCACCCTGCTTCCCTTTACTGTCTTTTGCAAAAGGTCGCTTTGCTTTGTTATTGCCCGCGCCTTTAGGTGCGCTATTCTTGCGGCTTTTATCAGATGTGTTCTTTGTAGAAATACGCTTGTCGCTGCTTGGCTTAGCTGTACTTGGCTTAACATCAGCTTGGTTGTCTTTTGTTTTTGCTGATGAAGTGCTGTTTTTCGACAGGCTTAGCGTCGTTCTATTTTGTGATTGGCTCATTGGGCTACTTCTTTAAATCTAAATACATCATGAATAAACGGGCATCCAACTCAAGTTGATGATATTCCGGTTCCATGTGACAGCATAGTTGGTAAAAGGCTTTGTCGTGCTCTTTCTCTTTGATATGCGCCAGTTCGTGTACCACCAGCATTCTTAGCAAAGGTTCTGGTGCATTTTTAAAAACACTGGCGATACGAATTTCATTCTTTGATTTGATCTTTCCACCGTGATTCTTAGCAACGTAAGAATGCAGACCTAACGCATTATTGATTAGGTGTATCTTGCCGTCGTAAATCACTTTGCTGATCGGTGGTGTTTTTTTCATGTAGCGATTTTTTATCTCAATCGCATAGTCAAACAGGGCTTTCTCGCTTTTTATTTCATGATTCTTTGGGTAGCGAGCTTCAAACCAAGGCACCAATTTACCCGACTCTACAAGTTGAGTAACAGGATCAAGAATGTGCTTAGGATAGCCTTGAATATAGCGTAAAGAAGGATGCATGCTGAAAGACCGTACAAGTTACACCACGACAATACGTTGTGGTCTTGAAAATTGAGCCGCATAGTGTAACTGATCACACTTTTCTAATCACCTAGGATTCGTTACACTTTAGCGAGATTCACCAAGAGAATGAAAAAATGAAACGTGTTGTATTGTACGTCGCAGACAAATGCCCGCACTGTAAAGATGCCCAAAGGTATTTAGACTCTAAGAAAATTGTTTACCGCCTGACGAATGCAAAGATGCAGCGTGGTCGTAAAGAATTACAAGCGATGGGGGCTCGTTCTATCCCCGTGCTTAAGATCGGCGATCAAGTGATGGTCGGCTGGAATCAGAAGAACTTCGATAAGATGTATAACTCAAAGAACACCTAACGTGCTCTGAGCCAGTCATACTTCTATACAACAAAGCCCGAATATCCAATCTAGGATGTTCGGGCTTTGTTTATTTAAATCTTACTAAATCACACATACCGCTTAACGAAATCAATAAAGGTTCTGTCAGCTTTCGACAAATACCCTTCCTTTCTCCAGGCCAACGATAGATTCAGTTTTACAGGGTCTTTAAATGGCACGCCTACGACATCTTCCTCGTATTCTGTCACCAAGCTAAGCAACGCGGTGATGGCAAACTCTCGCTTCACGATAGAAAGAATCATTGGCAATAAATTGGTTTCAAACGCAATGGTCATATCGAGATTGTACTTCTTACAAGTCGCATCGATAAAATCGCGGTGGAAGTAGCCCGATTTGAACATGATCAGCTCTTGAGCAAAAAATTCTTCAAAGGTGATGGATGGTTGCGTTGCCAGTGGGTGATCTTTGCCAACTACAGCTAACATTTCTGAGCTTAACAGATGATCCGTTTCCAAATCATCTGGAACGTTCTCATGATTAATTACGCCAATATCGAGTTCGCCGTTTAACAGCATTTCACGAATCGATGCGGTGCCAGCATCAATCAAGGTCAACTTTAGGTTTGGGTATTGGCTTTTAAATGCCATCACTACTTGGGGGAAAAAGTAACTGCCCATCATACTTGGAGCGCCTAATCGAACCTCGCCTTTTTCTAGCCCCTTTAGTTCATTCATCGCGAGCTGAGCATCATCAAACTGCTGGGCGATTCGCTTTGCATGCTCAAACAGTACTTTGCCCTCCTCCGTTAAAGTGACGGATTTATCGCCTCGACGAAATAGAATCAACTCTAGTGTCTGTTCTAGTTTTTTAATGGAGATACTCAATGCAGGCTGTGCGATATGCAGCGCTTTGGCCGCCTGGGTGAAGTTACCAAACTGAGCAACAGCCAGAAAATGTCGAAGTGGTTTTGATTCAAGCATGGCGATATATTTAATATATAGAGGTAATATTTTTAATATATTTCTTTAATCACACCTGTACTGATAACTTGTTCACAAATAGCTTACTAACTCGCGCAGGCACAACGTAAATGTTTGATAAAGGCAGTCCTCAATACAAACGTATCACTCAATCATTGGCGATTGGTTCATTTATCATTTTCTGTAACCTTTACCTCTTTCAGCCTATCTTGCCGCACATGGCGGAGCACTTCCAAGTATCTGAAACTCAGATCAACTGGTTATTTGCTGCTACAACACTCGGCCTTTCGATTAGCTTGGTACCTTGGGCAATTGCCTCTGAAACCTTTGGTCGTAAACCCATTATTCTGTCCAGTCTGTTCGCTATCCCATTAATAGGGTTAAGCATGGTGTTCACGACTACCTTGTTGCAACTCGTTATTGCCCGCGCATTTATGGGCATCGCTGTGGCGGCGTTTGCTGGTGTGGCGGTTGCCTATATGGTTGAGGAGTTAACACCCAAAGCCTTTGCTGTCGCGATTGGAGGTTATATTGCGGCCAACTCATTGGGTGGAATCTTCGGACGTGTATTAGGCGGCTTAATTACAGACTATTTCGATTGGCATGCAACTGTACTGTTTTTCGTTGTCGGTTCATTGCTTGGTGCACTCTTTATTGCCTATCGCCTACCTGACCAACAGAACTTCAAACCTCAAAAAGGGCTGTTCTTTCATCACAACCGCTCCGTTGTAATGCACTTAAGAAACCGTACCTTGTGGCTTGCCATGTTGATTGGTGGTGCTAACTTCGCGCTGTTTGTTAACCTGTACTCTGTAATGGGCTTTAGGCTAGTATCCGAACCTCACTCGGTACCCGTTGGTTTAGCTTCACTGATATTCCTATGTTACTTGGCCGGTACGGTAAGCTCTAAGCTCTCCAACAAATGGACACTTCGCTTTGACCCGTTAAGCGGAATATTGATGGGCGTGTGTATTAGCTTAATCGGAATGCTAATTTCTGCAGTCGACAAAGTTCCGTTCATGCTAGCAGGCTTGTTATTGATTAGTGGCGGCGCGTTCTTCGCCCATACCCTTGCCTACTCTTGGGTAAGTCAAAAAGCACCGAGCGCTAAGGCAACGGCAACCGCTCTTTACTTAGTACACTATTACATAGGCGGGAGCTTAGGTGGTTTCTTACTCTTGTATTGCTGGCAACTGTTCGGTTGGAATGGCGTGATTGCGGGCGGTTCAATCTTCTATGTCGCGATATTTGCTTGGGTCTACCAGTTGAAACAGCTACAAGTATCGGCGTCTAAACTTGCACAAGCATAAGTACGACTAAGGTTGTAACTCAATTATTGCTTTTGATTGACGTCCGTTCTGATATCCTACGCAAAATTTCATTTCGGAACCTGTTATGTCGAACACTCAAAGCACAGATCTTCAAACCATCCACGACCAAGTAAAACAGTGGTTAGACGATGTCGTTATTGGCCTAAACCTGTGTCCATTCGCAGCCAAGCCACAACGTAATAAACAGATTAAGATCTTTGTGAGTGAAGCAAATACGGAAGAAGCGTTGTTGCAAGACATCATGACGCATTTCGTAGAGTTAGATAACACGCCAGTCGCTGAATTAGAGACGACTTTAGTGGTGGTTCCTAACATGCTGCAAGACTTCTTCGACTACAACATGTTCATTGATTGGGTTGAAGCGTTGATCAAACAGCAAGACTGGGAAGGCGTTTACCAAGTGGCAACGTTCCATCCTGACTATTGCTTTGGTGGTGCGGATCCAGAAGACGATGAAAACCTAACGAATCGCTCTCCATACCCTGTTTACCATTTGATTCGTGAGGCAAGCATGGAAAAGGTACTGAAGCACTACCCTAACCCTGAAGCGATCCCAGATACCAACATCGCAAGAGTTGAGTCTTTAACGCCTGAAGAGCGTCGTAAACTATTCCCTTACCTATTTAGTTAAGCGATTCCGAATCGGAAAATGCATTACATTTTCCGTATTTACGAACTTGCACGTTCTTGATGATATGGACGAGACACAAACTGATCTCGTCCATTTTGTTTGGCGATATATAAACACTCGTCAGCCACTTTGATCAAAGAGTCGAGTGCCGACATCCTTTCCCCTTTGGTATCCCCGGTACTCAACTCAAAATGACACGCACCGATTGATATAGTGACAGGCTTTCTATCCAGTGTGATTTTCTTCATCTCTTGCAAAAGAGTCATGAACTTATCTTCAACACAACTTGGTGTTTTATTTGGATACCAAAGAATGAACTCTTCACCACCAAAACGCGCCACAAACTCACCCTCTTGAGTGTTATTGCTCAGCACGTTCGCCACTTTCTTTAAGACAACATCGCCCATTTGGTGGCCATAAGTGTCATTGACCTGTTTAAAGAAATCGATGTCGACAACGGCCAAGGTTCCCTTTCCTAAAGAGCCTTTTAATTGCTCCACTTCTGCATTCAATGTTTTGAACAAGCAACGTCTATTTGGTAAGTGTGTCAGAGGATCATACAGAGCTTGATACTCCAATTTCTCATTCAGTTCTTTTAGCTTTCTTTCTTGCTGCCTTCTAACCAGCTCCACTTCGATCCATGACGCCATTAGTCTCATCACGTCGACATCGAACTCTTTAAACTCACGATGATAGGGAGCTGGACTTGAAAAGTTTAAGGTGCCATAAAGCTCATCATTAACGAAAATGGGAACCCCAATATAAGACTCCAAGCCAAAAGACTGGTAAGCAGGGTGCTTCGCATACTTATCGTGTTTACCACAATGCTCAATGCAGATAGGACCAATCGATTTACAGGTAATTTCGCAATAGGTTGAACGATAATCAAAAGTGTCACCGCTATTGAGTTCTACCCCTTCAGGCGTAACACAATGTTCAACAACATAAGTATTGCCATCGACTTTCGATAAGATACCAATATCAAGGTTGAAGCGTTCAAGCCCCATAATAAGCAGCTGAGCGATCTGAATATCGAAGCCCTTTCGATAATCATTGGTGATTTGATACAAGCGGCGTATAACAATTTCGCTTTCACTGGCTTGGTTCATAAATGGGATTCCACTACTGCTGACATTAATGGCAACATTAATATTTCGTATATTAAGAAGAGTAAAGTGTAAAAAAACATAATAATCAATTAGTTTGTATGCAAAATACCTCATTGGTCCAATGAATAAAAGTCGCGTTCTTCCACTTTGCGTTAGCACCCCATTCCTACCTTTGTTAAAATGGTCCATTAACGAAACAAAATGGATAGGAATATGAACCTTTCTCAACTAAACCAAGAAATCTACGATCACCTTTACCGCGACATTGAAGAGTTCCGCAGTACTTTTGATCTGCCGGTTGCTGCTCCTGAAACAATGGACGAAAAAGGCGATACGCTACATACCTCTCTAGCGATCGAAGAACTAACAGAACTTGCAGAAGCTGACTCTAAAATCGAACAAGCGGACGCTATCGTAGACAGCGTTTACGTATTTTCCTAACTTGCACTAATGTCAATCCAAGTATAAGTTACTGTTTTAACTGACTTAATTTTCAAAAAATCCCCTCTAAAAATTGACAACTGTCAAAATGCCCCCTAGTTTTTATCTATAAGACGAAGGAAGCACACATGGCAATTGAAACAAGATCTCTGAACTTCTATCCAAACCTCTACTGCGCTATTAACGATGCGTATCGGTGGTATATTTTTCATCACATATGTGACAACGGTCCTAGCAAGCAGCTACCAGAAACAATCATAAAAAATTACGCATGTTTTCTTCATGTAATCACTGGGGATAACAAAACGTTTGATAACTTGAAAGTACAAAATGATGCAGATCTATTGTTAACTCATATAAAATGCTATGTTGGTTTCTGCATTGAAGAATTAAAAACTGACGGAAGCATTGCATTACAATACGCTAGACGGATTTATGCTGCTCTAACTAAAACGTGTGTGGTTAAAGCAACTGATTTACCTATCTCAAAGGATAAGTTCGATAAGTACGTATCAATTTACCAACAGTACAAGAATGATAGCTTGGTTGAATACTACGAAGGTTGGAAGGCAACAACAGTAGACCAACAGACAGTCAGGCTGCATTTCGCCTTTTTACATGATAGTACAAATAAAGAGTTTGTAGACTTTATCCATCAAGCGTGTATTAATTATTTTGCAAAACACAAGAAGAATTTTGCTGACAGTGCTGTCCAAAATATTGTCAATTTATTCCAACAAATTGTTGATATATATAAAGATAGTGATTCAATAATACTCTCAATTTCCCCAGAGCATATCTCAAAGACATTCGAAACAATATTGCATTTAGACCTCATCGATGTAAGTAATAACGACAAACCCAACGCACTTCGTAACCTTATAAGGAGTAGATTCCCCTCAAAAGTTCGTGTATATCGCGATCTATTTATTGAAACTCACCTCATAAATGAGCCTAAAAGACAGATTATTATACCAACTTTAAAGGGGCTTAAGAATGCGGAACGATATCATTCTAGCGGAGGCGGGATATCGAAGGATACAATGGTTAGGTTAACCTCTGGTATACCCTTAGATATCCGGAATGAAGAGTCTTTCAAGATTATTAAAATGAGGCTAAAAGATGATATCAAGCATGTCACTCATCACTCATTTAACATGGTTCGCAGAGTAATCCATAAACATCATAGAATTCAGCGTGCCATAAAGTTAGGTGTTGTAAAGCCTCTTCCAAATCATGGTGCTAACCTAGATAGCAAGACTGGTGCAATAAGTTACCCTTTTGGGAAGAATTATTTAAATAATACCATTGCTACATTTTACAGTTATGGATTTAAGGGAGTTGATCACTATACCACTTTTCTTACTAGCAAAGATAACGAAATGACAGTGGATGAACTTGTTGAAGAACTTAATATCCCAACACTTAAAACAATATATCCCTTTCTACTATTAATAGTACGTGAACACCCTGAATTAGTACCCTCATCATTTGAAAGTTGGAATCTCTATGATTCCAACGGTAGGTTAACAGGGTTTAAAGAGTCGAATGGTGTCTGGCTTATCAGTACATTTAAACATCGAAAAGGAAGTAAGAAATCCGCACAATTAATCCCAACAACAAGACTATCTAAACTATGTGTAGAGGCGTTAATTGAACATACCAGATATTCTCGCGAATACCTAAAAAGCATAGGAGATACTAACTGGCAGAAACTACTGTTAGTCAGTAGAAGTATTAACAGAAAGCCCGCACCTATTAAATTTATCAGGAGAGAGCATGATTCCTATTATAACTTGTTCGACATTTTTAGTTACTCAATAATCAAACGAAGTGGTGCATGGAGAGTTAAGGAAGATAAAAGAGATATATTCGTTAGCCTTAGGTCTTTAAGGAGTTCTATCGCTGTATATAAATATCTTCAAACCAATTCCTTAAATGTATTCCATAAAACTCTTGGTCACACTTCATCATATATTGATTTGATAGATGCATACCTGCCTGATGTATTACAAAGATACGTCCAAGATCGAGACATTAGAATATTCCAAAACACAGTAATATACTTGGCAATGAAGGATAACAACCTACTTCCAGAGGTATTAGATGGAACTATTATCGATATAGATAAATTCTTTAATCAGCACGGTTTTAAAGTAGACATTGATGAGAAATATGAAGAAAATGAATTCAATAATCTTGAAATCATTATCACTGTACAACTTCTACAACTAATGCTGTATATACAAAGTCTGAATAACACTGACGCTGAAGAATTAGGACTTAGTCTAGTTATATTTGAAAAATGGAAGCTGTTATCCCTTTATGTGATAACACACATTAAATCATCAATAGATAATACAACGAACTTTAAAGTTGGGGATGACATTATTCAAATGTACAACGAGGCCTTGGGTAAACAGGTAGCGTCAATTACATTAAGGATAGAAAATGCACGCATATAACAAAATATTAAGTGGAGTTACTAGCAATAACATAAAGCATAAAGAACTGATAGCTAACGCAAGTCCATATGATACGTATAATGAAACTGTTAATCATTCAAATGAATTGATTGGAATATATGATCATGACATAGACTCTCCATTTTGGCTTACTTCTGATTTCGAAGATGATAGATGGAGCATTGACCTCGGTACGCCTAATATTAAAGTAATAGATTGGAATGAAATTTTGCTAAGTGATGGCAGTATATTGACTGATATAAAAAACAAAAAAACACTGAATTTTTTTAAATATCTAATATTATCCCCAAACTGTCCAGTTACAAATGGAGGTTCAGTAAAGAAAATAAGAAGCATATCGTCCAGCATAACCGACTCAATAAGATTGATAAATATAATATTGTCAAATGATAGATTGCTAAATATTGGCAAGTCTTACGACCGACTAAATAGTGATTTTATATTTTCAGCTCTATTAAAATATTGTCAAGGTGGGTTTAGCCATACTATCAATTACAATGAAAAGTTTAACAAATTCATTAAAAACCTCCCTGAGATAGCATTTGAAAAAGTTTCGTTAGAAACTTTTCTGGAAGAATACCCTTACCTATCTGATAATATAAATGTACTATTCAAATCCAAATTAGAAATAAATAACCATATCAATAACGCTTACAAGCTATATATTAATGGTTTTTACAAAAGATCATGGGACAAACAAGGGATTCTTGACAAACCCAACTATGCAACTGTTACAAATGCTATTTTTGGTAAAAGCATTATTCCATTATCTAGTTATAACAACATTGATACATTAAGTAAGTATGCAATTAAACCTCAAAAAAAAAGGCGTCAGTTTGAAGCTATAAACCACTATCAAGATAAAGGCTCAATATCGCAGTCTTCAGTTATGGCTCTAATGAATATTGTTCAACATATTCCAGTAAGCGCGCAACTTGCGAAAATAAATTATCTTGACGTTGATCCTTCACTCATAACATTGAGGAGACTGAAAGGTCTGCATGACTTCAAGCCTGTAGGAAGAACATTCAGTTTACCTCCTGTTTTTGTATTAAACTCAATGGAAAAAGCGTTTAATTTAACCCTGAGCGATAAATTTAGCAAGGATGACTTATGGTACCCTGATGTTGTATGCGAAAATGAACCCGTGTTAATTATCGATTTGCTTTACGATACAATTTTGAAATTTTCAGAAGAAACAAAAGGGTTAAAAAGTAATAGTAGTGCATACAGAAAAATAGTAAGCCAATCACTATTCATTAGTAATAAGTTGAGAGATTTAGGGTTTAACCATTTTATCCATGTCGACGAACCTGATCCTGTAAAAGTAAACTCTATCGTATACTATTATAAGGTTTTGATGGGGGCTATCTATGTGTTGACCGGGACACTCAATGCTAGAAGAGTTGATGAACTAACTAGCCTTCCTCCTGTTGGAAATTTAGAACCAACCAATAGAAACCCATGGTTAGAAAAAAATTCAGAAGAAATTTCTGATTACAAGTTGAGATTCTGTGCTGCAAAAACAGGTATTGGAGGAGAAATATCTTTACGGGATTACGTAGAGAGACCAACTCCTCTAATTATTGCAAAACTCATCTACAAAATAGAAAATTATAACGCTATTTTTATCAAAAAAGGACTTTGCTCAGTTGAAAATATTGCACTATTCAATGGAGTAGCATTCAACAATTTTAAATTACATTGTTTAGACACTAAGCAATTTAATGAGGCGATAAGCTGTTTTTGTGATTATATAGAAACACCAACAACAGTAGTAGACGGCGTAGTATATAGATACTACATCCTTGAACATGAGCTTCGCAGGTTTTTTTCACTCTTGTTCTTTTGGTCTTCAGGAGATGCAAAAATTGACTCCTTACGACATCAATTAGCCCACAGTGATCTTGAACACTTATATAATTACATAACCGAATCGGTTACTGGCGATGTACTAAATAGTACCAAAGCTACTTACCTAGCACACAAATTCAGAAGTTTGAAAAGTACAGACTTAGAGAAACTTAATGCAGCCCTTTTATATCAGTTTGGTGTCGATAGTATAAATTTTAAGACGATAAAAGAGTTTATGGGTTTGTATTTTACAGATAGCCAACTAGATAAAGACTTTAAGTTGAATCTAGATTCAGAACTTTTGGTGCAACAATCGAAACTAGAGGGGCAAATAAAGTATCTCCTTGATAAGGATATCATTACACTTGAACCTGAGTTTTTTAAGAACGAATCAAATGGTTCAACATTTAACTTTGCAATAAAAGTAAGGGATTTAGATGATGAATGGTAGAGAGATGAAAATTCAATCAATCCACAATATGATGAGTTTACTAGCATCGATTGAATCAGAGCCAGAAAAATTCATGAAAGACAGTGATTTAATTGCCATTATTTCATCCCAATCATCTTTAGCTAAAGCATCATTACAAAAAGAAGATAAATATGAATCAATTTATCCTATGGCATTAAATACTCAAAAGTCCTTGTGTCGTCAAGAGTTTATTGAGGGTTATAAAAAACTCGATGAACAAAGGTTAAAAGCTATAGCAGCAATACGTTATGCTAAAAATGAAGGTAAGGAGCATCGAAATAGAAGAGATTTTGATGACTCTATGCTAGTAAATAAACTTATGAGTGAGAACTCGCATTATTCTATAATTATAGACCAACTCAGAGGAGAGCTTAAAAAGGCACTATTATCTAGACCTGAAAATCCAGAACGTGCTTTAGAAAATATTAATAGAATTATAAACCTTAAATTACAACATGCAAAAATCAATGAAAATAGTTGAGGGCACGTATGACTGTTACCTATATTGAAAATCATGTCTTGTGGGATGGTTATAATCCAATAAATGATAAACTAGATACTCTTGACCCTATAAAAAGATATCCCTTTATTACTTATCCAAACGGATTTCCATGTTACGAAGCAAATCTCTACATACGAATGCTTGTGAAAAAAGGCGTCTCAACATTTGGTCGGAAAGGCGGCACACTGCACTCATATGCCTCTCAAATAAGTATTCTATTAGATTATACCTATAAAAACAATATAGAGCTATCCCAACTGACAGATGCTTATTTTACGAATTTTATTAATGGTCTCTCTGCTGAGAGACGGCGGGACGAAGTCACACCGAAAAGAAAAGCAAACACCGTGATTAGTATAGGTAAGAGATGTATAGCTTTCCTACAGCTTATACAAGACACGAATCACCTGAAGTTTTTCATTGGAACGACACCAGAAAACAATATAATAATTTCGCTTGTAAGCAACCGTCGAAAAATCAACGGATATTCTAGCACAGGCAATGAACCACCTTACAAACACACCTCTTTCCCAAACTCTAGTCCAAGAAGCATTAAGACACCTATATCAACAGAAGCAAATGATAAATTGTTTAATTATTTAAAATCTAACACCAACATTGATGTTAGAGAGCGTGACTTAGCACTTTTTCATGTCCTCGATCAATCGGGTGCGAGAAGAGCAGAAATAATTAATTTACGAGTATCCGATGTCAAGGCCGCATTAAGATCAAAAGATAAATACCCACGATTGCGTTTCATTACCTTAAAACAGAGAGATGCCGAGAAGTCAGAGAGATATGTGCCTGTATCTAGGGTATTCCTTTCCGAGTTATCAAATTATATCAGACTATACAGACGCCCTATTATCCACCGTTTATTGGGTCAAGCGAGGGAGAATGATCATGGTTACCTCTTCATAAGCACCACTAGCGGCAATCCGTTATCTGAAGATACGTTAACAACATACTTCACTATTTGGCGTGATATTCTCTGCATAAAAGAGGAACTACACGCACATTTGTTTAGACACACCTATATTACAAACAAGCTAATCGAAATCATTGAATCACGAGGGGATGTGAAAACTCCAGAAGACTTCCAGCGCTTGATAATCAATACTGAATGGTTTAAACGTGAGCTACAGGAATGGACAGGCCATAAGTATCTTTCATCAATGGAAGATTATATAAAACTAGCATTCGCTCGAAGCTTCAAATTTGACGCCGAGTATAAAGCTCTACAAATTCGGTCAGCTATTGAATCTACTAAAAAGGCTATCAAGCGAATCAAGTCAAATCTTAAAAGTGGCCTAATAACTGTTCATCAGTCAATAGAGGAGATGCAGAATACTTTATCTAGTTTGGAGTTGGATATTGAGTAAAAAAAAGGGGCAACTAAAGCCCCTGCTCTTTTCATAGGCCAATTAGGCTTCTTGTAGCACTTTTACAAGGTCTACAGGTGTATATTTGACTGATTTCAGAACCTTGCCTTTGCGGATCATTGAACCTGTTTCATCGGTTGAATCTTCGCTACACTTAATTAGGTATTTACCACTATCTGCGACAAAGACTTCACCTGCAATGCCACGATTTTTATAATGTTCAACGGTCGTCAAGGCTTCTTCTTCAGTAGAGGCTGCTTTAGTCATATTTGATGCGTGGATTGCTCTCCAACAAGCTTCGTAAGGGATCTCTAACGTTAAAGCGGTAGCTAGTAGAATATCCACCATATGAGCGACAGAAGAGCTTTCCATGTCGTATTTGCCAACTTGGGCTGTGCGACCTACCAATGTGTATACTGCATCTAAAATAGCGTCTGCTTGCTCAGCCTTATTGGTCGCTAAAGCTAACTCGACCAACTCTTCTATATGCAATGAATTGTGCACTTTACAATCATTAACAGAAATAGGATTGTTTACAGGAAGCTGGAATGTGTTTCTGAAGTCTTTGATATCATGGCACATCTGAAGCCAAAACTCTGGAGTAAGAGTTGTGAACTTATTTGAAAACTCTTGGAGCATAATTGTCTCTTTCAATTTCAATTTTTTCGAATTTTAACATATTTACAAGCTAATTTGTAATTACGAGGAGAGTCTAAAAGCTAGATCCTTACCATTTCACAGAAACTCAATTGATAAACAGCCTGAAAAATATACCAGTAACAGGCTACCTGTTTGATATATAACCTAATCATTCAAATACAACTCCGCCATGCCATCGAGCTTACTTTTCACTTCTTTCCAATGCGGCATAACACTGGTCAGCAAGCGCCAGAACTTCTCACTGTGGTTGTGCTCGGCGATGTGACAAAGCTCGTGCAGAATAACGTAGTCAATGCATTCTTTAGAAGCTTTAATGAGGTGTGGGTTTAGCATCAGGTTGCCTTTAGCCGAGCAGCTTCCCCATTGTTTACTCATGGGAAGAACACGAAAACTCGGGATACCATCAACCCATGTAGCTTGCGGCAGCAATTCAGATAGACGTTCATGGAAAATACGCTCCGCACGTACCTTGTACCAGTTACGCACTAATGCGCGAACCATGGCCGTTTTGTCATCATTAAACCGAGTTAAGGTGACCAGTAACTTGCCGCGAGTCATTTTTACTGTTGGTAGTGCTTCTGAATCATCCACGACCTTCAATACATAACGACGACCAAGGTAGAACTGCATTTCACCACTAACGTAGTGTTTAGCTTGAACGTACTCCAGATGACCACGAAACTCTTTTAACGCATCGTAAATCCACGCAGCACGCTTCATCACAGCTTGGTGAATGTCGTTACGCTCTGCATCTTCTGGGGCAGTAATCACCACTTCACAATTGGGGTGAACCTTGATGGTGATTTTGCGTTTCTTACCGTCTAAATGAGGTTTTCTGACTACTTCGTAGCACAAAGCTTCGTCGCCATAGACGAAGCTGTATTCTTCTTTGTTGCCTTCACTGGAGCTTACCGACGTCATTAATGATGCCCTGACACGCCAAGGCGGGTAATTTTGATGACATCAGTAATGATGGCTTGGGTTTTATCCATGCCTATCGCTTTGAATAACACAGGGATTAACTTACGCCGGATCTGATTCTCTATTTCTTGAGGGTTAATTGAAAACTCAGCAACTGCGGCAGTAACGATTTCATCGATTTGTAAAGCATAGTTAAAGCACTCGTCTTCTGACAAAACATTATCCCCTAAGTGATGAGGGAATAGACCATAGAATGCCTGTACGTGTCGTTTTATTTTAGGATCGAGTTCTGAGAAGCGATCCGTCGGCATGCCTTTCACATCGCGTTCTTTTACTTGTTCTTCAAAATCAGCAAATAGCAGGTATTGCTTTACAGGCGCATCGAACATCTCTTTTGCCTGCTGAATCGCTTGCTTAAGCAGTTTCGAGAAGTATTCTTGCGCATAAGGGTCATCGGCAAGGTCTTGTTCGATCATTTTAGTGACACGACCAGTGATCTTATCTTTTTGGTTGCGAGCTTCATCGTCGGTGAGTTGGTCAGGCTTAACACCCTTACCCATATTCCCAACTAGATAAGCACCTTTCGACTCTTCAATTTCAACACCTGCAATATGCTTATCCAACATGGTACGGATATTTTCAGCGTACTCATCGTAATCAATAGTCTCTTCGGCATCTTCACGAACTTGCTTACGTAATTCAGCCATGGACTTGAGCGTTTTCTTATAGAGGTCGCGCTTATCGTCAAAGCTTTTATCTTCAAAGTAAGTTGCGGATTGCAATGCCACTTTTAAACAATTTGAAAAAGCAGTGAGCGTAGAGTAGAAGTCATCACGTTTTTTCTGGTTGGTATCGGTAAGTTGCCCATCAATGGTATCAATTTTCGGAGCGAGCACTTGGCGTAGTGCTGGGCCATCTTGTTTGTTGGGTACTTCGGCAAAAATCGCCCACAGCTCACTGTATAAACCGGGTAGTTTTTTGTATTCCGTATCCATACGATTATAAAGACCTTTTAAGTCTTCAATATCAAAACCACCTTGGGTACGCTCGGCAAGATCTTGATAGTCGGCAATGGTGGCATCCAGCTCTTTCAAAATGCCACGGTAGTCGATGAGGTAACCGAACTCTTTCTTCTGATGCAGACGGTTTACCCGAGCAATGGCTTGGATCAGGTTGTGTTGCTTGAGCGGCTTATCGATGTAAAGCACGGTGTTCTTTGGCTCATCAAACCCTGTCAGTAGCTTATCAACCACGATCATGATGTCTGGGCCATTATCCTTACCAAACTCTTCTATAATATATTTGGTATAAGCTTTCTCATCTTGACCAAAATCAGATTTGAGTACATTCTCTTTCCACCAATTCTGAACGATATCCGTGCTTTCCCCATCAACTGTATCGTGCCCCTCACGCGTATCAGGCGAAGACATAGCAACAACCGAGGTTACCTTGCCTATTTTATCGAGAAGCTTCTTATATTGGATTGCAGAGGCTTTAGAGTCACAAGCAAGCTGACCTTTTAAGCCCTGACGCTTAAAGTTTTGGAAATGATCCGAAATATCATGAGCAATAAGCTCGATTCGCCCCTCAGTTTGATAGATCTGACCTTTCTGAGCGAACTTCCTCTTCAAGTCGGTGCGCTGTTTTTCGGTGAGCTTATCGGTGATTCGATCAAACCACGCATCTAACGCTTTATCGTTGGTGCTCAGATCTGGTACGCGCTCTTCATACAACAACGGAGTGACTGTTTTGTCTTCCACAGCTTGCTGCATTGTGTAGGAGTGGATGATTTTGCCAAACTTGTTTTCAGTCTTGTCATCTTGCAACAGCGGTGTACCTGTAAAGCCAATATAAGCGGCTTTCGGTAGAGCTTGCTGCATACGAATATTGTTCTCACCGTTTTGGCTACGGTGGCCTTCATCAACTAGCACAATCATGTCAGGACTGTCGTTGTAGCATTCTTCCAACTCAATCGCAGTACCAAATTTATTGATGATGGAGAAGATAATACGCTCATTACCTTTACCGATTTGCTCGGCAAGACGCCTCCCTGTTGTTGCCATCGAGGCTTTACGATCTTTTTCTGATAGCGCACCGCCAGAGGCAAAGGTACTCGCTAGTTGGTCTTCTAAATCAACACGGTCGGTTACGACCACTACTCGACATTTAGCCAGCTCTTTAATCCATATGAGTGCCTTCGATAAGAACACCATGGTAAATGACTTACCTGAACCCGTGGTATGCCATATCACACCACCATTACGTGCGCCTTTTTCATCAAAAGAGGTGACACGTTCAATCAAGGCTTTGATGCCGAATACTTGCTGATAACGGGCAACGATTTTACCGGCCTTCTTATCAAACAAGGTGAAGAGCTGGGTCATTTCCAATAGTCGATCATGGCGAAGCAGAGACACCAACAAACGGTCTTGGTCTGTCACCACTAATTCACCGCCAGCAATCAGCGATAAATATTCATCACATACTTTAGCTGGGCGATGACCAAAGATTCGATCTAGGCTGGTTTGCTCAAGAGGTTTGTTCTTTAAGCGCTCAAAAGTGGCTTCGGTGATCTCTTCTTCTTTCCACTTTGCCCAGAATTTACTTGGCGTGCCGCACGTTCCGTATAAGCCCTCGTGACCATTTACCGACAGTAATAGTTGGCTATAAGCAAACAAATGTGGAATCTCATCTACCTTTTGATTGCGAATATTTTGAGAAATTCCTTCTGCTACGGTCGGCTTACCTCCGTGGGACGAATCAGGACGTTTAGCTTCAATCACGACCCAAGGTAAGCCATTTACAAAGCAAACAATGTCTGGAATTCGGTTAGCAGTACCATGAGTATTTTCAACGACAAGCTCTTCGGTGAAGTGAAACTGGTTATTGTTAGGCGTTTGCCAGTCAATTACATTAATGGTTGGGTTGGCTTTCTTACCATCAACAAACTCGGTCACACCAATGCCGTAGGTCAGTGCGTTATAGAGTTTTTCATTCGCCGCTTTCAGCCCTTCATTTATGGCTAGGTTCGCTAACTCGTGGACAATCTTGTCGATAGCCGCTTCTGATAACGGGTGATCTTTGCCCATGAATGAGTAGGTTTTGTGTTTCAGCACATCACGTAAAACGTCAGGCAAAATAACCGTTGATAGGTTGCCACGCTTAACAACGCATTCGCTCGGTGGAATGAATTGATAACCAAGATTGGTGAGCAAGGTTAACGCTGGGATTTTGGCGCTTTGCTCTTCACGGAAGTTGGGTAAGTTGCCTGACATTGTTGTCCTTTATTTATCGTTTCGTTTTTGTTTTATGATTTTAATGTTGTTTGCGTTTCTTAGCTTGATTGAAGTCGATGACGTTATTTGGTAACACTTCATTGAACGTGTCAGGAGCAATCTCTTCGTTGTACTTATTGATCGCTTGGTTCAGTTCAGAATTCATTTCGTCAAAGTAGCCGTCATCTGGAATACCGCGCTTAACCATTTCTGCGTGCATCATCTGTCGGCGCAGAGACCCAAATAACTGACGTATCAGCTTATCCTCATTGTCGCCTAACTCGCTATAAGTCTGCATCCAATCAATAAACATCTCTTCATCAGGGTGAAAGTGGTCTTTCTTCTGTTTAGTCGAGCGAATCAAGCCATTGATCCACTCGTCAAAACTCGCCGACTGTTCATGCCCATCAGGTAGAGAGCCAACTTGATAAACTCGGTCTTCAAACTGCCAAGCGACATCATTAATGTGGCTCTGCACGCTACGATCACCACGTTGGCAAAAGATAGGCTTAGGATGAAGCTTGATGAACTCATTAAACATCTCCTCAAAGCTCTCTTCATCGCACAGCTCAAACTCTTCACCAAAGAACTGCATGTTGTTAAACAGTCTCTCAAGTAGTTGATTGGTGAACTCTGCCCAATCGCCCTTTTGAATGCCAACAAACACCATGGAATAGCGAGTTTCGACATGCATGGCGATCAGCACTTTCTTTCGTTGAACGTTTATCGCATGAACCAGCCAAGCACTAATAGGTGGTTGGGTGCTGAACGTATTTACGGGGTCTGAACCACTGACAGAATCCGTCGGCGGCGCTTCTAAAGGAGAGACTTTTTTGCCATTGCGTTTTACGGTGAAAAAGTCAGTAGCGGCTTTGGTACAGTTAAACACTAACATTGTTTCATACCTAGTTCTGATAGTGGCAATAATGTGTGGCGCACTGCGTCACACATTGGTCGAGAGCTAAGAGATGCATCACGCCGCGACTTCTTCATCCACTTTCACGCGGCGCTTACCCGTCAACAATTGTTGCATCAGTGCCTTCTTCTCTTGCTTAAAGTAAGCAAGTTTGGCTTGAAGCACTTCGATTTCTTTATCAGCAGCGGTAAGGACAGAGGCGATTTTCTGTTGTTCTTGCTTATCAAGAGGGCACTTAAACTTGGTTTTCTTTGCGTTTGTAATAGTGTAAGTACCGACTGTAGTGATTGTTGCTTGGTTAAGAATCTGATTTTTAACAAAATCACTATGGAAACAATAATCAAAAAACTTACTATCAATATTACCTAAGTTTTTAAACCAAAGTACGTTCCCATCCTTAAAGTAAAATTTATCACCAACGCCTACGAGGTAAGATATACCAAGCGTACCTACGCCACTGACTAACAGGTCACCTTTTTTTGGAGCACCATACTTTTCATTCAAAGAATCAAATAGCTCCTTAGAGATAAAAATTTCGCTACGGAACGCTTCTCTTTTCGCCAAAGAAACCAACTCTCTTGTACGATAAAAAGGAACACCTTCATCTCTCCATTCTGATTGCAATACACGTTTACTCGATCCAATATCGAAATACTGCTCGAATGTGTGTACCTCCCACTCCCCCTCAAACACCTTACCCGTTTCAGGATTCACCAAACGCTTCTTACCCGTCAAAAGCTGTTGCATCAGGGCTTTTTTCTGCTGCTTGCTGGTTTCAATTAGCTTTTCTGTGATGGCAATCGCTTTGTCCCAAGTTGAGAGGATTTTGGCGATTTTACGTTGTTCTGGGAGAGCTGGCCTTGGTAATTTTAAAGATTTCAAGATCTTCACTGTTAGCTGCGGTTGCGCACTCCCAAACATAAAACTTTCAAATTGCTTAATAACAAAACTTGAACGCATTAACTGGAGGGCAAAATTCTTATCCAGAAAGTCTGGATTCAATCGAATAATTATCAGTCCAGAATTAATTCTCGCGTTTTCATAAGAAGAAATGACACGATCATAAATGCATACGCGGCCAGTTCCGTTTCCTCTCATAATTAAAAGCAAGTCATCATATTTAACGACACCATTACCAAGCTGCTCATGTTTTTCTCTCGTTAAAAAAGTCTTTTTATCGAGCATCAAGCCATTACTGGATACATTATCAGCTCCGAGAAATAGACAATAACCGTCTTCTAAGTATTCGTCTTTTTTAGGATAGTTTTTACCTCTATCTCCATCTATTGTTTTTATTCCAAGTGACGAAAAATTACCGATTTCCCAACCATTAGGCACCATAACCCAACTCCTCTAGGTAACCCGCCATTTCTGCTTCTAGGTTAGCCAATTCGGTTTGTAGCGCTAAACGCTCATTACGTACGGCCACTAGATCAATCTCTTCTTCTTCCTCAAAGGTATCTACATAACGAGGAATGTTGAGGTTGTAGTCGTTCTCGGCAATCTCTTCTAGCGTAGCAAGATAAGAGTATTTATTCGTGGTTTCACGATCTTTATAGGTATCAACAATCTTTTGGATGTTCTCTGGTGTCAGTTGGTTCTGGTTTTTACCTGATTTGAACTCACGAGAGGCATCAATAAATAGCACCTTGTTATCATCCTTTTGCTTTTTAAACAGAAGAATCGCGGCAGGAATACCTGTACCGAAGAACAGCTTTTCAGGCAGACCAATCACGGTATCTAGCAGGTTTTCATCGATAAGTTGCTTACGGATTTTACCTTCAGATGATGCGCGGAACAGCACGCCATGAGGAACAACCACGCCCATACGGCCTGTTTGTGGCTTAAGCGTCTCAATCATGTGCGAGATAAACGCATAGTCACCTTTGGTCTTTGGCGGTACGCCACGGCGGAAGCGACCAAAATGATCGTTACCTGCATCCTCAAAGCCCCATTTATCTAACGAGAATGGAGGGTTTGCCGTTACCACATCAAAGTGCAGCAGGCCACCTTCTTTATCCTGAAGTTTAGGGTTACGAATGGTATCGCCCCATTCAATACGATGGTTGTCTTCACCGTGCAGGAACATGTTCATCTTCGCCAGTGACCAAGTTGAACCGATCGCTTCTTGGCCGAACAGTGCGTACTGCTTAGAGCCAGCAAAGTTGTTTTGAACTTGTTTACCACACTTCATCAATAGTGAGCCGGAGCCACAAGCAGGGTCGCAAATTGTGTCGCCTTGTTGTGGCTCTAGGATGATAGATAAAAGGTCAGAAACTTCTGGTGGGGTATAGAACTCACCCGCCGATTTACCGCTACCCGCAGCGAAATGTTTAATCAGGTATTCGTAAGCGTTGCCAATAACATCTAATGTACCAACGCGGCTTGGGCGAAGGTTTAACGTATCTTTGCCAAAATCTTCCAGTAGGTGACGTAGAATATCGTTCTTCTGCTTTTCGTCACCGAGCTTGTCGGTGTTAAAGCTGATGTCTTGGAAGACATTTTTTAGCTTAGTACCGTTCGCTTCTTCGATCGCGTGTAGGGCTTGGTCGATGCGTGAGCCGTTACCTGCTTCATGGCGAGCTTCGTATAAATCCCAGAATGTTGAACCTGTTGGGATCTTGAAAGACTGAGTTTCCATCATTGCTGCAATCAATTCAGGCTCGTCACCATACTCTTTCGCCAGATCATCCACTTTATCTTGATGCACATCAGAAATGTATTTAAGGAACAGCATGGTTAAGATAAAGTCTTTGTAGATGGATGGATCTACGGTGCCTCGGAAAGTATCGCAGGCAGACCAGACGGCTTTGTTAATGTCATCTTGATTGATTTTAGTGTGTGGCATGATTTTCCCAGTTAGTAGAGTTACTTACTTTAATACTGAGATTCTACCATTAAGCCAAGTGAAAAGACTTGATGAAAGTGATGGTTCACATCGTATTATTTGATATGAAAACCTGCTCATTAGGGCAAAAGAAATGGAAGAGCAAGAGTCGATCTTGCTCCTTCACGTTTACTTACGGATTATTTTCACATTACTTTGTTTTTGAATACTTTTGGGGACGGTTCCTTTTGGCACACATGGGACAGTAAAGGGTTCGTTTATGTTTCCTGCGGCAGGAAGAGGGATATTATTACCATCTTCATCTTTTTTGTACCTAGCAACTCGGCGTACCGCGATTTTATTACCAGCGACGGGGATGCCTAAGTGCATGTTCCAACCTTTGAATATGGCTGATAACTTGCAAAGTAAAGAGTAACTCGTCGATTCATGCACAAGTGACTGTAAGTAGTTCCTCACCTGATATTCGACATCGTCTTCGGACTCTAAACCCAGTGATGAAATAACTCTAGTAAGGTAAGTCTCTGGTGATAGTGGTAACTCTTCGATTTGAACTTCCGTGAGTTTCTTTTTAATTAGGTAATGTGCAAACGCATAAATCGGCTCAGAGGCTTGGCTCTCAAGCCTGTATCTTTTGACAACCTCGCTAACAAAGCTAACGGACAGTGCGAGTTCACTATTCTTTTCTACAAAGTCTAAGATTTCAGGCGGCGGAAAAGACGTCCCCTGAGTTCCACGAAACGAAAATGGATTCTTCGTTAACTCGAATGCCTTTGCGAGCATTGCAATACGAGAGAGTACGCTAGGATTAACTTTGACACCGGACATTGCCAATACTTGGGCGCGAGAACGGGTGTTACCCACATCAATATGGGCAAAGGACAAGTCATCGGTCACACCGTAAGTAACTGGAGCAATAAACCCGACTTGCGCATCACAGGCCGCTTCGAGGCGGTGGTGCCCATTCAGAATTTCTCCGTCACTAGAAATGATGATTGGCTCTCCTGTCAGACACCACTTTCTATCCTTCATCGCTTTACTGTAGTTTTTGACCTTATTTTTACTGATTGTCCTGTTCTTGTTCTCTGGGTTGATTATCCCTCGTCGAGAGTGTTCGAGCATATCTCGTGCTAGCTCAGGGCTAATGAAAATATCAACATGCTTTAACCCTGTACCCACCTCTCTAACCCCAGAATAATATTTAGATTTACTTTGGAAAACTTCAGATATGACATCTCTTGAAAGTAGCTGACTGGAAGATTCTAGCAATTGTCGTGAACTGGCCAAAAAGCTCAATTTTGGAGTGTCACCAAAACGATTAACTAACGTGTTTACGATAGATGCCTCTAGGTTTTTATCTGATATTTCATGTGTATTTTCTGGAGACTTATCTGTCATTGGGTAATCCTCATCGCTGGTGTGGCAATATAGTGTTTAGGAACAGTAATTGAGTTAACATTCACTTCATTATTGATCCGACAGCCTTGTCGGATCAAGTTTAGTTTTTATTTTAGACTGCGCTAGTCGAGTCACTGGATTAAAAAAATTGAAGCTTTCAGATAATAAACTCACTGGCATGTTGCTCTCTGCAAAAGGGCGAACACAAAAAACACTCATTACTACAATGCCCATGATTGAAGTAAGTGCTTATTTTTCTTTGACAAAATTGTTGCCAGAACTGAAGTGGGTTGCTGATGCTGCGGTTAATTCAACAAATTCAAATAAAGTACAAGCCATTCACGCTGAACTTGAAAAAGTCGTGATTGACAACGTGGTAAGCGCACCGCTATCGCTAACATTTGCAATTACGGGTAAGCCCAGTATTCAGAAGGCCTCTAGCTCGTTATCAACACTCAGTTATAGCCCCTCGAATACGTGCATTGTCGGCAATGTTTTGGGCTTGGTCGCCATCTGCAAAATTTTAGGAATAAAAACTTTTTTGTTCAGCTCAAGGTTAAGCGTTAAAGAGGCAAACCAGAAAAGCGAATTGAGACAACGCCTAGCGATGGAAAGCATAGAAATTCGAGTGATATTCGATGATGAACAGGGGTTAGATGAAAAGCATATCGTTGAGTTATTTAAAAAAAGCCAAGTGCTTGATTCTTCGTTAAGCCTTCCACACCTCAATGAAGGACAAAATTTACTTCCCGATGATCAGTTTCCTCTAAAACCCTTCATTGAGCAGTTAGTTCAAGAGACTAATATCGAATCATACGGTGGTGTGAGTTTTGACTCTAAACATGTAAAGGTTTCAGAGCGCTGCATCACGACTCAATATATTTTATTCAAATTGATCGTTGGTGCTGTCGCTGGAGTGGGCACTCAAGAATACAGTAAGATGTCTAAGGACGTTACGTTACCGAATGGTACAAGCCTTACTTCTGTGCTCAGTGATGGCTATGCCAGCAAGATTTCTACTTTCTTAAAGGCATGGCTTGAACCACAAGCTAAAGCATTCATAAATAGTCGTTCTGGTTATCACTTATCCCCACAAGTGTGGCAAGCATTAGGATTAACGATCCATCAGTTAGTTAGTGATGAAGCTTCGTTAAATGACCTACAAGCGGCAGGTAAAGCATTGGGCAGCCTTGATTACAGCAAGGACGCCAAGCACTGGGATAGTTGCTCGGCAATGGAATTGGATGCTAAGGGGCGTATTTATAAGAATGCTGCGAGTTCGACGAGACTGTTTCGGGTTGGGCTGTGTGAGTATTTTGTTGCAGTAACTGGCTATTAACTCAACATAAAAAAGGCATGAATAACCCAGTATTATTCTTGGAAGAATACATGTCGCCGCACACAGGCTCCCAAACTCAATTCCTGCACACTTTTGGACATGAATGAGCTAATCTTTCAATCTAGTTTAGTTACGTTAGATTCGGAAAAGTCAGTCAAAATCTCAAGTGGCAAAATGCAAGATCTGACCCTAAATTTCCTATTGATGCTTGAAGACAAAGAGGAGATATAATAGGTGCGGTGGGAAAAGGTCACGCTTCAACATCTGGTGTGTGGCACCTTTCAGCGCTCTCAGGCAATTGCTCATGAGGGGCTTGCGGCCCAAATGACGTCCCGTCTCCGGTAAATCATCACTGTTTTCAATAACCGAATGTCGTCCCACGCCCCATCCAACAACTTGAATCAAGTAACCTGTCATCAGCGTAGCATTCAAGGGCAGGAGTCGAAGAAGTAATATGGCGTGACCTCCACCACATCCATAATCTATAGCATTAGTATTGAGATTTCAATTCATTACGTTCAATTAGTTGCTTGATATTTAGATTTTTCCAGTTTACAAACCAATACACACTATCGATAGCAACAAGATATGACCGTAAACATTGTTCCGAAGGTTTTGGGGCAGCAATCCCATCGTAAATAATGGAGAGCAGCTTTACCCTTTGAGGCTCAGATAAGTAAGGACAAGCAATTAAATCAAGGAGCATATGAACACGCTCTGAGTCGTTTTCTATCTTTTCGAACGAAGAGAGCCTTTCAATAGCAAAGTCTACAACTTGGCTCTGAATATCAAGGTATTCCTGATGATTTTTAAAATAATAAAGCAAAGAAATCACTTCGAAATAATTAAGCTTATAAGAGGTCTGTACTAGATCAACGAAGTAAGACTCTGGAAGTCGAAAACAATCACCAAAGTCACTAGTTGATAAAATTATATTCAAACGCTCGATCGAAAGATAACCTTTCCGTTTTCCGTTTTTATTTCTATCAAAGGTGAAATCTATAATTGAACTAGTAATCAGCAGTTTTATTTGAGGGTCAAATGTAGATAGTGATTGATTTGATTTAAAAAAATCCATTAACGAAACTATAACTTTTGCTATTTTATTGGATGCATTTACCGTTGGGTGAACCTTATAATAGAACAACATCAACTCGATCATTATTTCAACATTTGCTACAAATATACCTGCCTTCCCACCTTGTTCAATATACTCTGAATAGCAATTCATTGCAGCTTCGATTCTTTTTGAAAAGAATGAAACCAAATATGATGAAACTTCTGAATAGCCGTTTTTATTACTTGTTAATGCAACGAGCCTAACTTCATTCATGAACTTATTCATGAAGTTGTGCTTTTTGTATATTTTAGCAGGGAAGTACTTTCTTGAGGAAAGGTGCTCTTTTGAAAATATCGTGTTTTCGAAGTAATCCAAACACTTAGACATCGAAATAATAATTTTAGATTTATCTGTACAGAAAGGACGCTCAAGTTTAGTCACTTTTTCAGAATTAATGTAAAGATTATACTCTGAAAGGCAGTCGCTTATAGTATTAGAAACGACAGTACATATTTCATCTGTCATACCAAATACAATATAGTCATCTACATATCTTAAAACTTGATAGTCTACCCTATTAACATATGAATATTCGCTCTTAAGAGTCTTCTCGATATTAATATCTATCCGTTGAAAAATAACCTCAGCAAATATCCTGCTAAACTCCGAACCAATAGGAATGCCATTTGTTTCATTGGCATTACTTCTTTGCATAGTGGTATCAAGTTTCTGAGCGAATTGGTTAGACCAAGAGACGTAATTATCCTTTATATAATCTTTATCTTTCGCAGCCCAAGCAATTGTATGGGTGTAGATACTATCGAAACAATTGGCTACATCGAGGAAAAACATAAACGGAAACTTAGACTCAAGTTCTTTATATAAAGGAGAAGAGTATAGCTTATGAATACGATTAAACCCTTTATATGAAAAATATGAAGACGCATGCTTTTTGTATATTTCTTCTTCTATTGTTTCTATTCTTATTTCTTTATAGGCATTACTCGTTACTTGGCTCTCACCCTTAATATAGAATGAATTACAAATCTTCATTGGGGATCTTATAGAAAAATCACTTTTGTCACACAAAGAGACCAAATAATCAGAATGCTCTCTATATATATTTGAATAGTTAATTTGAGATCGAGGATGGATCAGAGATAATGTTCTTAAACTTACATCATTCTTTATTATCTTATATTTAAATGGTGTTGTTTGCTTTAGCTGGTCTCTTTTTCTATCAGCTGCATTTAAAGAAGTGTTTAGTTCAGGATTTATCAGAGCCATGTAAATATCAGACACTACTTCTGTTTTACTATCAGAAACTGATTTTCTAACAATATGACCATTTATATATAACCCATCATTACTAAATATAATTGGGACATCTGCTGGGTATGTATCAGTCAACAATGCTCTAGAGTAATCTTTTTTGTCTAGCTTTATACTTTTCATTTAATATCTCCAAGCATTCTTGATCTCACCTAATTTGTTCGGTGAAAACTTCTTATAATTATTATTGCGATAACCATTCATGAAGGAAAATTTTAGTAACTCTCTTTTCTGACTTTTAGAGAGTGTGTTAGTAAAATTAGCACCACGTTTACATGCATAACCTAGAATTGTTTTTTTAATATATTCATCGAGTTCTAGTAGGCTTTCACTATCATCAGTTAAATTAACGTTATTGTAATATATTCCTGTTGCAATAATACGTTTCGATTTTTTATCTTTCATCAACCTATTTGACGTAAGAAAATCTAAACGTTGCTTTAATATTTCAAAGTTGCCATCTTTAGAGAAACAAAAAAGAGATCTTGAGATTCTTGTCTTTATCTTTTTCATTCTTGAAGTAGAAAGTGATATATCAACCTCACGAAAGAGATTTTTGTTTATTCTAGTCTCTGTATCCCTAACTGAGTAGTTATATCCAAGGTAATCAAATGTCGCTACGATTTTATCCTGCTTGGTTCTACTATCAACGAAAATTACTTTCTGTTTGTTATAGTTAAGAGAAAGTTCGTTTGGCAATTTTTCTTTTATACATTTCAAAAATATTTTTTGATCTTCAAATCCGGTAGTAATAATAATTATATCATCTACATATCTACAATAGAAAAAGACATCCTTATGATTTTTCATTTTTTTATCAAAATCACTTAATACTAGCTCAGCTATACTTGGACTAAACTCTAACCCTCTTGGTATACCTTTATTATCAGTTTGATTTAATCCTTTAACAATAGAGCTAATTAATAATTTCGTTTGATTACTGACTTTAATTTTTTCTAATGAGCTTTGAATGGTTGAATATTCCACACTTTCGAAAAATGACTTAATATCCAATCGGTATACTCGATAACTAGTACCTTCTTTCAGGTGTTGTACTAACTGTCTAGATATTTGATTTCTACTTTTAGATTTATCTAATACCTTTCTTAAGTTCTTTGCCAAATTCCTTGATATTAAAACTTGATCGAAATCTTTCAGTGTATAACAGCTTTTACCATTTCTTTTTATCTTCACAGTAGAGAAAGATAGTTCAGAGGATAAAGAGGAACTATAGGCCGAATCGATGAGCTTTTTCTTCTTTTCAGGATCGAGTATATCGACACAATTGTAGATATCACCTTCATAGATACACTGGCCTAAGGTTTTAGGTGAGATAGCCTGATCTGTCATTAGGTTATTCCAATAATTTCAATCGTTTTGGTACTATATCATATAACACACTGATAAATATCATGTTATATGCAATTTTCAAACTAGCTTTCTTGCCTATTGCCACTAATTACTTTTTGTATGTCTAAAGTTGCTGATTATCTGAGTTTATATTTCGAGGCGTACATTTTTGGGCACAAACGTTTTAGAATCGTAGCACTAAGGTGTTTTTGTCCAAAACCGATTTTGGTGACAATAGAGGGTAGTCCTGTACGACTAGATCAGGCTTCAACGCTAAAGGTGTCCGATCGTGTATGAGTAAGTACGCCTTAGTTTCCACGCGTGGACATCAGTCTATTTTGACATCACCTTGCTGGACTCGAACACAGAATGAATTCCAGTCGTGAGCATAGACATAAACTGGGTGTGGAACTGACTTCCCTCGCATAAATTCATCAAAAACCCGCTCCCATTTGGGTGGCAATTCAGACGGGTCTACCAGCGGGAATGCAGCCCCAACCATTCGAAATGCCTCTAAATTAGGTAACTCCATAACTCGCTCCTGATTCAATCGATTACTGTTGAAACGTTATAGTCTAATCGTGCCTTAATTGCACGTAGTCACCCCGCCATTCAGATAAGTACCTGCAACATAGTTATCATGTATGTTGTGTACCGTTCCAGACTCTTCACCATCTGCCGATCACGTTACGATACCAGTAAGCTTTTGTTCCCGAGATAGTCATGATTCCGGGTAACGTAACATCCCTAAGCATAGCGGCATAGCAAATCTCTGGACTCTTCAGAGTCAGTGATCTTACTAAATTAGAAAATTACCAATAAGCAAAAGTCGCTTAGCTCGGTGTTCAGTCTGACTGTCTCAGTTCAACTCGCTCAAACCTATCAGATCTGTTTCATCTTTATAGTACTTATTTGAGTTCATTTGGAGCCATACTAATTTGATATATTGAAGAAAAATTGATTAAACGATCTAACTATAGAGTTTTGACAACTCTCAGGTCACTTAGGAAAATATGTTTTGATGGGACGTCTGGTTCACCTTGGCCAAGCTAAGGTTGAAGACAACCTAGCAATCAGCTACCTGATCGACCTACTGTTGAATGTTTCTAAAAACCGCTCAATTGACTTCTTACCTTGCTGGGACGAAGTACACTCAAGCAACATGAGCAAAGTATGTCGCAACGAAACTGAATATGCTGAAACAGAAGCTTTCTATGCTGAGCAGAACATCAAGCTGATGGCGGTTCAAAAAGGCGAATACATCATCGCTAAGTGTGCGGAAGATTTCGTATCGGAAGGCAAGACAGTTCGCCAAGGTAAAGTACTAAAATCTGTACACTACCGTCCTGCGAACCTTGAGCCACTAACGGCTTAACTAAGTTTACGACTGAACTAAGGTTATGGCTGTAGCTCTTTAAAGCACCAGCGCACCAAAATAGCAAACGCCACGTTTAAATAACGTGGCGTTTTATTATCTGTCAGTTAATTCTAACTGTGTTAATCGTAGCTGTGTGTTAATCATAGCTAAATGCTATACCAGTCGAGCCATATGATAAGCCGCCACATATTCGCCATTTCTGAAAGCGAACCCTGCGGACTCTCCTTCAATCACGAAACCGAACTTCTTATACAGGCTGATCGCTCTTTCATTATCGGTGTATACCGTTAACTCCATTCGCTTGATGTTAATCCAGTTATCACACAAGTCGATCGCGGTCGCGAGCAGCTGACTACCCACACCTTTGCCTAGCACATCGTCTTTAACACCCATACCAAATGAAGCCACATGTCGTCTTCTTGGATTCACGCACACTTCCATTCCCAAGTTGCCAACAATCTCATCGTCGATCATCGCGACATACGAGTACACGTTATCAGACATATTAGAGATTCGTTTTTGCCAGCTTTCCAGAGATGGATTTGGGAGTTGCAGCGTACCGGTATAAGCATTAGTGCATTCGTAAACTTCTTTTATTCCCTTTGCATCTGACGGCTCAGACCGTCTCACTATAATACTCATCGCAACTCCTAATATTTCTTCGCTAAATATGAAACACATCCTCAATGTGCACCTAAACACACTAACAAATAGTGAATATTTAACAATAGGTTAGATGAACTTATCTTATTGGGCTTAATTGATACTGAGTAAACGCCCTCTCTCAATATCTTGCTCAAGTACCTCCGGCGTTAAATCGCCATGTCCATGGTGGTCATGATTATGGTGATGACCATGATCGTGTCCGTGGGAATAACCTTTGTGTTCATTTGCTCTTTGAGCTAACTTGTGTGAGTCCAAATAGGTATCAGTTAAATCAGCACAATATTCTTCGGTCCATAAACGTCGAGCCTCATCATCACTCATGATTTGCTCGGCTTTAGGGCCCAATTTGTCCATGTAGAACATCCCCAACTCCTCTCCTTCAACATTGGCGTGGTTGATAAGGTTCATAAACGCAGGCTCTTGATTCTCATCTGATAGATGACCATTTTTGTAACACACGGTTAGGCCAATAATGTCGTCGCCAAGTTGCTCTAATTCAGGGTTAAAATGATTGTGACTGTGATTATGTTCGGCAGCGGCGACAAGCATTGGAGTAAGTAAAACACATGCGATAGCCAGTAGCTTAATGGTATTTTTCATGGGATAGACCTTCTGTATTTTCGAATACAAAGTTGATTAGTTGGCTGACTTAGCTTCTTGTGAGCTAAGTTAAGGGGAACTTCAAGACCATTTCAGCCTGAGTACCCCTCTGTCTCACTACAAATAATCAATATGGTTGGATAACGAGGCTCGATATAACGAGCGTTCTGTAGACAAAAATCACTTATCAACTACGATTCTTGCTGGTGCGATGGTGTAAGTCATTGGCTTCACCTCCCATTCACCTTTTGCTTCCAATGCAACCGCTAGTGCTTGCGCCTCTTCACATACCTTCGCTGGTTTCCCATCAGCCCAAAATGAAGGACCCGAGGTGTATCCACACATAACAGAAAAAGCGTGTTGGCCATCCTTTATTGTGTATTCCGTCATAATGCCTCCACCTTCACCGTGCGTTATTTTTAGCGAGCCTTCATCGGCAACATGCATTGCATCGGAAGGTGCTCTACCACTTACGTTACTCAGCAGCGCAGCGTTTGCGACTTCGACTCAAGTTTACATCGAACAAAACGTTGCCTCTAATGCTGCTGATAGCGGTGTCTACACCACAGAAGCTGGCGCATTAATCGATACCTCAGAAAATGGACAAGTCTATATAGGTTTTGATGACCAGGGTTGGCTGGCAGCGGGTTACGGCCACGACTTTCACATCAGCGAGTCCTTCACGTTCAACCTATACGGTGAACTTGGTAAATGGGACAACGGTGAAGAGTTATTAATCGAAGGTATTATCGATTATCAAGTGAACGACAACTTCAATGTATTCAGTGGATTGGGATATAACCAGTCAGGGCAAGTACTCGAGAATGTAAGCGACACCACGATCAACACCAATAAGTTCATCGCCGGTGCGGGGTACTCACTCGCAGGCTGGGATTTAGCTTATCAATACACTCACGAAAACAGTGATGGATCCAATGGCGGGTTTACCCACAACGATGACAACGTAACAAAGCCATTAATATCGCTGCAGCGATCAGTATCGTTTTGTTTTCTGCGATTCCCACCTACGTAAGTGCTGATCACTTAGACTCCCATTATCTAGAGCCGAGTTATCTAGAAACCAGCTATCTAGACTCCTCCTTCGTCGAATTCATGACACCAGATTTTGATCAGGGGTATCTTAACGATGAGATTAAGCAAAACCTTACTCTGGAATAATTCTTCAACACATTACAAAACGTTATATAGCTCTTGTTTTCTATATAACTCTCATCTTCTTATAGAGCCGTGCTGAGTGATTAAGACTCCGTTCCTGAATCACTTTTTCTAGGCTGATGACATTCAAAACCGAAAATGCAGACGCTAAAAAAGACACCACACTCGTCAAAAAGTGTGGTGTCTTGGTTATTATTGCAAGGCTAATTAACTAACAATAGTTAAGATTAGTTGGCTGGACGCCAAACGCCCCATTTGTCATTTTCGTAAGTCGCTTTAGGGTTAGTACCACCTTGAACCCACCATTGTGCTTTCCATGACTGGTTCGAGTAAGTCACGACTTCGCCACCAAGGTAAGTCGCTGATGAGTCCCACGTACCTGGATCTGGCGTAGGGTCTGGGTCAGGAGTCGGATCAGGATCCGGCGTTGGATCTGGGTCTGGTGTTACGCCACCGTCATCAGCAATTACTTCAAAAGTGAAGGTTTCAACACTGTCGCTTTCAATCGAGCTAGCCATAAACGATAAAGTTTCGTTTGCAGTGATGCCAGTGGTATCAACTACGATAGAAGCCGTGCCGTTATTTTGAATGCTTACAGAAGTACCTTGAGTTTGAGTCAATGTCGCCGCTTCGCTTGTTGCAATTACAACTTTGTCGCCAGCATTCACTACGTTGTCACTCTTCACTAGCTCGTAGATGTCGCCTTTTAATGGTTCAACACCACCGTCGCCACCATCAATCAGCGTTAACTGACCAGAAGCACGGCTATCTTTTGAGTTAAAGAAGTTACGTGAAGGATCGTTTTGGAAGTACATGTAGTGCTGCATTTCAGCGTGCCAATCACCAATGAAGATCGCGCCATCTTTAAACTCTTCGTGCCAGCCGTTAATCTCTGAAGCCAACAAGCGAGCCCAATCGTTAACGTTTGAAGCGTCGATAACGATGTCGAAGCTACGCGCGACTTCACCGTACTTGTTGATGATGTCGTACTTAACCGTATCACCAATTTCTGGCGTACCAAACTGGTCAGAAACAAACAGGTCGCCACGGACTAGATCAGGTTGAGGTGTAGGCTCTGGTGGAGGGGTTGTGCCACCCGCGATAGTGATGTCTGAACAGTTGTAGAAGCCTTCGCCCGCAGCATCATCACGTTGCCAACGAACGAATAGAATCGCATCGCCAGAACGGTCTGAAGGAATAGTGACATTAATGCGGTACTTGCCGCCATTAACCGGAACGTTACCCTCTTCTTGGATAAGATCTAAGTCTCCCCACGCTAGGCCTTTGCTTAGGTCCGCGTTTGGTTTCGTTAGGTAGAACTCCCAGAAAGAAGGGTTGTGTGGCGCTGTCGCATTGAATACATATTCAAACGTACCAGTATTTAGCTCGGTACGAGTCCAACCAGTATGAGGCGCACCCATGCCGCGTTTTTGCGAATCGTTGGCATAACATAACGTGCCGTCAGGAATCGCCGCTTTTACAGCATTGATATTATTGAAATCTTGGACATTTTTCGCGTACTCGTTACGTTGAACAAACGGGTATGAACCCGAAATGTCTTTTGCTTGAGCACACGCAGCATTAGGTGGTGTACCCGACCAAATCCCGCCTTGCTCGTAACACGTGTTCTGACGCGCGCTTGGAAACTCAGACCAACCATGAGCATTTGCCACTGACGGCACACTCGATAGCATAGCCATACCCACTGCTATTTTTAGAATATTATTATTTATTGTTGTCACTTTCCCACTCTCTATTATTTTACCCTAAACACAAAACCAATTGGTTACTAACCAACCAGCACTGTAATTCGAAGGTTTATAGTTTCTGACTTAAAGAACAACGAAAAATATATACGTCAATTTTATCAATAACAGCGGATTTTATATTGATAGGAATCAGCATCACACAACTCAAACAAATGCGTTGTAGATAGATGATATTGGTTCGAATTATCAATTTTTACCGACAAAAATTACGCATTCCCTAAGAAAATAGATCGCTAGGAAGGTATTTTTTCATTGAATTAATTGGAGTGAAACGCTCGCATAAATAATGATATTGAGTGCTTTTTATCATCATTATTATTACGTTGTTGAGACTGCTGTAAAGTCGCTAAGCTATTGAGCGTATACGTTTATAAATGGATAAATCATTAAACGTTAATTTGAACGAGCTAAACTAATAGCGGCTATTCATGCCAAATCGATTCGACATATCATCGTCCATACGACCGCCCTTCCAACCGCCACCGCCCAACAAATTAAGTACATCACGCGCGTTATATTCCTCACCACCGAAGAAGTCATTAGACACATTATTACGCAGCAATTGAATGGCTGGAGCAATTTCAGCAGCAAGGTCTTGTGGATCAGCAAACAATGCTAAGGCAACCAGTTGTTGGCGCTTACTTAATTCACATGAACTCGTTTCTACTTGCCCAATAGAGAAAAAGTCACTGCTTCCGTACGCTTTCACCAACTTTGCAGAAAGTGATTTGATTACTTTCTTGATTCGTCGTCGTTGAATATATCTAAACATATAGATTGCCTTGTATTGATGAGCTTAAGTTAACCAAACAGCAGATAGGTCTGATTGTCGACTGAGATACTTTTGACTTCGGTGTTGAACACGGACTCTAGCTGCTCAGGGGTAAGCACTTGATCAGCTGAGCCTGATGCTTGAAGTACACCTTTATCGAGCAACAACACTTGGTCTGCGTGTCTTAGTGTTCTGTTCAAATCATGGTTAGCCATGATCACGGCGATGCCCTTCTCAGCCACTCGTTCGATGAGCTTGTACAACAAGGCCTCTTGAGCAATATCCAGTGGAGCTGCGGGTTCGTCGAGGATCAGCAGCTTCGCGTATGGGTTAAGTGTCGGCCAAATTTGTAAGCACATGCCCGCCAAACGAACGCGTTGCCATTCACCACCAGACAGTGTCTGAATGGAACGATGAAGTTTGTCTGCAATGTCTAGCATCTGGCTGATTTCTTCCAAAGCTGCGTTGATTTCAGCATCAAGGCCGTGCGATGAACTTGGCAGTGACAACGCAAGGTATTGGAACACTTCTAAGTTGAAGGCAGGTCTTGCGCTTTGGCACAAGTAAGCACGATGTAATGACAAGTCTTGCAGTGATAATACTGACAAGTCTTGTCCGTCGAGCTTTATATCACCTTTGTAGCCATCACCAACGCCAGATATCGCTTCGAGTAAGGTACTTTTGCCACTGCCATTAGGACCGATGACATGAGTCACCTGCCCTTGCTTGAGCTCAAATGATAATGGTAATAAACGAGCGCCGACGCTCAGGCTCTTAATTTGAATCATGATTTTTAATTAACATCCAAATGAAGATAGGCGCACCGATACTGGTGGTCATCACACCCAAGGGGAGTTCTGCTGAATCTAGTAAAGTTCTTGCACAAATATCAGCAAACACCAGTAACGCGGCACCTGCAACGGCAGACAAAGGAAGAAGGTATTTGTTATCAGTACCAATCGCTAAACGCAACAAGTGTGGCACAACCAAGCCAACAAAGCTGATCACGCCACCTAAAGCTACCGCGCAGCCGACTAAAATAGACACGGCGAAAATTAGACGCCAGCGCAATCTCGGTACGTTTACGCCTAACTGTGCGGCATGCGTTTCGCCAATCATTAACTTATCTAGCTTACTACCTTGCAGGCACAGCCAAATAATCACGGGGATCATCACCAACGTGAGCGAGTGTTGATACCAAGTGACGCCACCTAAGCTGCCCATTAGCCAATACATCAATAAGCGTAGGCTTAAGTCATCACTAAAATAGAACGCCCATGTCACCATCGCTCCTGAAAGAATGCCCAACGCGACACCGACTAGCAGTAATTTAGCCGTGGTGAGCCGCATGGTTTTTACCATGCTCACTAGAATCACGGTAAAACAGAGCGAGCCTAAAACGGCGGCAATCATGAACAGTTCTGGTGTAGGAGCAAACGGTAAGAAGAACAGTACGATAACCATCGCCAAACTTGCGCCACCAGAAATGCCGAGCACACCTGGCTCTGCTAATACATTACCCAATAAGACTTGTAGGCTTGCGCCAGATACAGCTAACCCTGCCCCGATAGCAATCGCTGCTAATAATCGAGGTAAGCGTAAATCAATCAGTAGTTTTTGTTCTAACGTGGACAAGGTGCCCAGAGGGGAAATGAAAAGATCGCCAACCATTAGGTAAATCGCACTCAGCGCGACAAGCAGTGCTGCCATCAGATAAATGGCTCGGGTCCATTTGCGCTGTTTTTGGTGAAGAAGTTGTTGGAAATCCATATCAAGCTACTTTGAAATTGTTCGCGTAACCTTACCTGTATCCCTAAATAAACTCAAGGCTCACACCGTAATGTGAACCTTGCTATTTCAACCAGTTGAGCGGTTGTTTTCGTCGCTTTAACCCATTTCGATATTAATCGTACACAAGCTGACCGTGGTCGAATCGTGTTTCAACTTCGCACACCATTAAGGCCGCTCGTTGACCAATAGCCACGTTACGATTTGGGAATACCACCGCTTCGTTTTCATTCTTCGCCATCAATGGCTTATCGCCATCATGACCAAACACTTCACCGTGCTTGAACGCCGTAAAGTTTTCAACGTCATCAGAGAACATGAAATCAAAGTCATCGTGCAAACGAACAATGGTTCGGCTTACGCGATAAGTAATGGTTTTCTTTGGTAAATGCTCTGGTTCTATTTCAGCAATCAGATTGCGCATTGCCAAATCGAAAGCAGTAAGCTTATCAAGCTGGTTCTCACCAATTCTTGCTACCTGCCCTAGCTCCATTGTCAGTGCTTGGGCTTCGAAGTTTTCAGCGCTGTACCAACTGAAAGTGCTCGTTGGAGCATTCGACAACAACACAGCTTCAACGTGAGCACTGTTAATGAAATCGAACAAGGCTTTACTGCGAACTTCGTGGCGAACCTTAGGGCTCACGGCGAAAGAGTAATGCTTAGACAAACGGATCGCACAGTGCAGATCTAAGTGCCAACGAGTGGCAGGTACCGTTTCCTTGTAAAACTCAGTAACCAAGTACTTAAGGTTCTTCGCGATATCCACTTCTCGATTACTCTCGTGCTGTTTTTCATCAAACAGACGGTTCATATTCACATCAAGAAAACGAGTATGCGCGTTGGTTGCTTCTGGGTGAGCAATGATGAACAAACATCTTGCTGTCACTACTTGGAAGCCTGTTTCAATATCCTCAATGAGCTTATCAATCAGCTCCATTGGTGAAGTTTCGTCGCCGTGAACACCTGTTGAAAAGATGATGTTCTTGGTTTCAGAATTATACTCCGCGGGAATCACTTCCAATACACCGCGTTGATGAAGCTTAATTTGAACACCGTTACTCAGTACGGTTTGTCCTGCAACCACTTCTTGCTCAAGATCTAGGCTGTCAAAAAGAAATGATTGGCGAAAGAGGGTCTTCGTCATGCGCTACTCCTTAATTGCACGGCCGTATGTTAATAAATTGTACATAGAAATTGTGTTGCTAGGATCGCACTTATCAACAGAAACTCCGTTATCACTCACAAATACTACCCATATATTTTTATATTACCTGCTGACTTTACTAACCGACATCTGTTCCAAATAACTTTCTCTATTTAAAGAGACTTTTGGTTGTTTCGGCTTATCTCAGGTTATGCCAGCAAGATAAGGCCACGTAAGCTAACACAGCTCTTACCTGCTATGAACAGATTGAGATCAATTAATCTTCCTGATCGAGCAATCTTTCAAATTCATCGATTTGAACTTTGACCATGTCGATGCTTTGTTGCCAAAAATCAGCTTGAGTCAGGTCCATTCCTAAGTGCTTTTGAACGACTTCTTCCGCCATCATGCTGCCCGTATCACGAAGCAACGAAACGTAATCGCCGTAGAATTGCTCACCTTTCGCATCGCGCTGAGCGTAAACACCTTTACTGAACAGGTAACCGAACAAGTATGGGTAGTTGTAGAAGCTTACTTGAGAGATGCTGAAATGCAGTTTGCTCGCCCAGAAGTAAGGGTCAGCTTCTGTCATTGCATCGCCATACCACTCTTTCCAAGTCGTTTCCATCAAGTCACACAGCTGCTGAGCCGTTAGCTCGCCTTTTTCACGCTGCTCGTAGAAGGCTTTTTCAAACTCAAAACGAACGGGAATGTTCACCATTAATGCCAAAGAAGAAGAAAGCTCTTCCCACAGCATTTCAAGTTTCTCATTACGTGTTTGTGCTTGCTTCAATAGATGGTCACGAACGATATTTTCAGCAAAGATCGAAGCGGTTTCTGCTAGCGTCATTGGGTAGCGTGTTTGACACAACGGCATGTCTTTCATCACCCAGTTGTGGAACGCGTGGCCTAGCTCGTGCGCTAATGTCATTAAATCTGAGCGGCTACCGCTCCATGTCATGAACACAAGCGGAGTGCGTGTAGCAGCAAACTTGGTGCAGTAAGCGCCTAAACGTTTGTTGGCTGCTGGTGCGGCATCAATCCAACCATTATCAACCATCAAAGCGACAAAATCAGCCATCTCTGGATTTACTTCAGCGAACGCAGTTTTGATCACGTCGATCGCCTCATCAAATGGGTAAACCTTAGATTCAGCGTCACCCAGCGGCGGCATCGCAGCTAAGTGATTCCAAGGCTTCATTTCATCTAGCCCGTGAACTCTTGCCATTAACAAACCTGCTTTCTGACCAACAGCTCGATTAGCTTTCGCTACCGACATCATGGTGTCTAGCGTTTCTGGCACAATGCGGCTGCCGTGTAGGCTTGGATCTAGGAAATGCACATCGCTAATCTTCGAACGCTTTTTGTTTTCAGTCAGTCGCCAACCCGCCAATGCATTTAGAATCGAAGCAAAAGACTCTTGGTGCGTTTTCATCGCACCTTGAACCGCGCGCCATGCTGGTTCTTGTTTGTCGAATTCGCTGCCGTACAACAGGCTCGCGGCTTGTGAAAAGCCTAGGGCTTCCTCTTCACCGTCCAGCTTTAGCGACAGTTTTAAAGATCCGGTTAGGTTATCGTATAAACGACCCCATCCGTCACGACCATCAACCTTCATCGCTGCTAATAACTGCTCTTCAGCAACACTGAGTCGGCTGCTTGATAACTTACGAGAGCTTTCAATCGCAAAGCGCTGCCCTGCTACGTCCGCACTATCATGCTCTAATACTGCATCAATAAATTCTGGTTCTGCGTGAATTAGCGTATCTTCGTAAGGGCTGAACGCTTGAGACATTTCAGAGTTCAGCTTCGCTACACGACCAAGCAACGCTTTGGCTTCTGTGTGTGTCGCGTCGACCGATGCGTGGCAATTAGCGAAGGTGTTGATTGTACTCAGTAATGTGCCTGCCGCTTCTGAAGTCTGAATCGCGTTTTGCATCGCTAGAATGATATGACGCTTTTCAACGTGTAGGTTCAACAGCTCAATGCACTGCTGAATGAGTTCAATGTCCTGTTCGATTTTTGCATCATTAAGATCGCTATAAGCAATGCTTAGATCCCAACTTGGTGTTGTCATGACTAAATTCCTTTCACGTAGGTAGTAATACCAATCAGGTATAGCGGCTGTGAACGCCGCTTTATACTTCTATTTATATTTCTGTTTCTATTTACAGATCTAAAAGATTGTTAATTCTTAAACTGTGTTTTTTGAACACTCAGAGAACAGGTATCCCTATCGATTTAACGCTGATAAAGCTCTGCGCAAACTGAGTGATTTGAATATGCGTTATCGATGCGTTTTCTATCGATAACTTCGAGTACAAACTCGGGTTTTTGCAATCAATATTAAGGCAGTGCGCTAGCAGTATGCGAATCACACCACCATGAGTAACCAACAATATGTTGTCACTTGAATCATTCAAAAGTTGCGACCAAGCTTGAGTTACTCTGTCGTGGAAGCTCTGTAAACTTTCTGCGCCAGTTAATTGATGATTAGCAGGGTCTTTCCAAAAGGTTTCTAACATTCCCCACTTGTCTTCAAGTTCATCAAATGGGACACCATCTACTTCACCGAAGTTCATTTCCTGAAAACCCGATGCAACTGATAAAGGCACAGACATACGCTCTGCAAACAAGCTCGCGAGATCACCACATCGTCTTAGTGGAGAGCTAACCACGCTATCAAAGGTAATGTCTTGTGTAGTTAGTGCCTCACATATCTGTTCTTGAAGATCAGAGTTGACCAGCACATCAGATAAACCATTGAGCGCAGCTTTTCCTTCGACTTTGCCATGTCTTAACAAATAGATGTTTTTGGTTGTTCCATTGACCATGTGTGCGACCTAGCCTTGAATATCAAGCAAGTGATTAGATGGTTTTAAGTGCAGCGGCAATCCGGCAGCAACCAGCGTGACGCGCTCAACGACGCGAGCTAGCGCTTGGTTCATTCGTCCTGCATTGTCCACAAACAAGCGAGACACTTTACCCAGCGGCACCACACCTAAACCGACTTCGTTAGAGACCATGATAATTTGCGCCGGACTTTGCTCGACGCTTTTGACCAATACTTCAACCACGGCTTCAACCTGTTCATTAGTTGCGTCATCACCCAGTTCAAAGATGATGTTGTTCAACCACAAGGTTAGGCAATCAATCAATACCACATCTTCTTTCTCAAAAGACTGCAGTTTTTCGGCTAATTCGACGGGTACTTCATGCTCAATCCACTGCTCGCCACGACGTTGTTGATGGTGCGCGATTCGTTCTCGCATTTCATCATCAAGATATGTCGCTGTCGCAATATAATTGAGGCGTCCATTTGAACATGCTTCAAGCGCCCATAATGCTTGTTGCTCTGCAAAACTCGACTTGCCAGAACGAGCTCCACCCAATACCAAATGGCTGTTTCGCTGACTTGCTTGATTAATTTGATTAGCTTGAATAGTTTCATTCGTGTTGGTCATAGGAAGCCGTTATAGAAAGCCATTGTAAAATGCAGTAATGAATACAAGGTAAGTCAGCAACTCCATTAACTGTTGAGCCGCACCCAAGCAGTCGCCAGTAAAGCCGCCAATTCGAGCCAATAACCACGTTTTAAAACCTGTTCTGAACAGATAGGCGACGACAGATAAAACCAAAGCGAATTCAAGACCAAACCACAGGCTAGGCAGCACGCCTACCAGCAACAAGAAGACAAGTTCGCCTTTGGTTTGCTTGTTGGCCAATGGTTTACTTTTACTGGTATCTAAATCACTGACATAAGGCATGTCGTAAATTAGCGATGCAGCAATCGCGCGGCTAAAGGTATAACTGGTCACGATTACCATAAACAGTCCCGTCATGCTTATGAGTTCATTCAACAGCACCCACTTGCCAAGCAGAGCCATAATCAGAGCAGACGCACCATAAGTACCGATTCGACTGTCTTTCATGATGGTCAAACGGCGTTCTAGGGTCATGCCGCCACCAATGCCATCGGCCATATCAGTCAAACCATCTTCATGGAATGCGCCAGTGAGCATCAGGCTAAAACTCATCATCAAAAAGATGGCCACTGCACTCGGCAGTATTGCATCGAGTAGCAAGAACACACCACCACACAGAACACCAAGTAACAAACCAACCGTTGAAAAGTAGCGACCAGAACGGTTCATTCGCTCTGTAGAATAGGGCGTGTTTTTCGGCATTGGCAAGCGAGAAAAGAAACCCATCGCCAGCGCAAAAAGCTCCCACTGATAAGTAACTCGATCTTTCAACGATCTTTCTGGTGCATCACTCATTAAACCGTGACTCCAGCACTTTCGAAGCTCGCCATGTTGTTATAGAACTCGGCTGCCGCACGAATGATTGGCATAGCTAGCGCAGCACCTGTGCCCTCGCCTAATCTCAATCCAAGATCGAGCAGTGGCTCAGCGTCGAGCAGCTCTAACAGAATTTTGTGTCCTGACTCTTCAGAGCGATGGGCGAAGATCATATAGTCTCGGCAACTCGGTTCAATTAAAGTCGCGACATACGCCGCAACCGACACGATAAAGCCATCGACTAATACTGGGGTTTTGTTTTGGTAAGCGCCAAGGAAAGCACCGACCATTTGAACGATTTCATAGCCACCGACTTGTGCGAGTACCTCTTTAATATCTTTAACTTCATTCGCATCTAAACCTTTGCAACGCGCGACACCTTGCTCAACCACAGCCACTTTACGTGCAAGCTGTTCATTGTTGATGCCAGTGCCTAGGCCAACACACTCCGCTGCAGCACGATTCGCTAATGCACTTAAGATCGCTGATGCGCTGCTGGTATTTCCGATACCCATTTCACCAAACATGATGATATTGGTGCCATTCGAAATGGTTCTAGAGACAAGATCTGTACCCAGTTCAATCCCACGTTCAACCGTTTCTAAACTCATTGCCGCTTCATTGGCAAAGTTATTGGTTCGCGTACCCAAACGCTGAGAGATCAACATGTCACTGTCTGATTCCACAGGCAACAATATCCCCGTGTCGACTACCGTGATATCGATATTATTCACCGCACAGAAGCAATTGATCGCCGCGCCATCGCTTAAGAAGTTCAACACCATCTGTTGTGTTACCGCGCTTGGAGCAATACTCACGCCTTCGTCAGCAATGCCATGGTCGCCAGCAAAAATGATGATACTTGGCTTATTCAATTCGATGTGTTCAACCGCAGCTTCTTTGCCTTGGCTCTGAATCAAAGCCAGTTGATGTGCGACTTTTTCTAGTAAGCCAAGTGCGCCAAGTGGCTTGGTTTTTTGGTCAATTCGGTGTTGGATGTACTGCGAGTATTGGGTATCTAACATAGTTTTTAAAAACGCTTATTCTGGGTACGTTGATATAGGGCTGCTACTTAGGTATTGCTACTTAGGGCGTGCGACAGAAAACACATTGGAAAGCGTGGCGTATTCACCGCCACCCAATCGAGATAAAGGATCAAGTGCTAACGCGTCGATCTTAAGACGCTCACTGTCTTTGTCGATCACGTCTTCGGAAATGTACACGGTTTCGACTTGAGCAAAGATAAGGCTTTGTGGCACTTCTCCAACCTCTTTTACTTCGTACAAGGTGCATCCAAAAGCGACCGCGCACTCTTTCAATCTCGGTAAAGAGAAGCCTTCAAATTCAACCAGATCAATGTTATTCGCGGTGACTTCCGAATCACCATGTTCAAGGGTAGCTGCTGTCGCCGTCATGGTTTCGGCAGAACTTGAAGAAGCAATGTGAATCACTAGCTTACCCGTTTCTAGGGCATTACGAGTGGTATCTTTGATTTCGCCGGACGGCTTCTTCCCAACCGATAACATCAGTAACGGCGGATTACTAGAAACAGGCGTGAAATAAGAGAAAGGCGCGAGGTTGTACTCTTGGTCAGAAGATTCCGTCAATGCCCACGCAATCGGGCGAGGAACAACGGTTTGTGTCATCAGGTGATAAATCTGAGTGGGAGCAAGAGTATCAAGCTTGAGGTTCATAGCACGTCCTTGGTCTATGTGAATTACGACTCAGTTTACGTGTTAAGCAAGGCTGTATCTATGGCTATGTGGCAGAAACCGCAGAGAGTGTTCTTAATTTAAACAGATCACACTGGTTTTTTCTCAGATTGACAGTCAAATTGACGAACCCTAAAACACAAATAATACTGATAATAGATTTATCAATAACTTACATTTTGGCATCGTTTATGCCTTATCTAAATTACTTATTAATCTCTCCATTGATAAGTACCCATACAGTGAATGCCCACAACACTGACGCTACACGAAGAAAGACAATCGATTGAAAGACAAAACAGAACAACGATTTAGGAGGTGTAATGATTCCAAATTCAAGTAAAAGAAAACCAAATAAATCAAGTAAGAAAGCTAGCAAAAAGGTAAGGAAAATCCCACTGTCCTTTACCTAGTAAGAAGCAGAAAAGTAACAAAGCCCGTCGCCCAGCGGGCTTTGTTATGTTTAACGCCTAACTTAAGTTTCAAACCGCATTTATCTTTCCCACCGCCATTATGTTTCATATCGTACTTATGCTTCAGACCGTACTTATGCGTCGAGCCAAACTAAATCATCTCTTTTTCCATAAACAGGCGACTCCCCACATACTACTGACCACTCGTTTAACAAACTTTTATTCGCTTAAAATTCAAACACTGTTTATATTAAACAAGCACTTGTGGAGTGAAGAAGGGATTAAAATGAGCATTTCTGGAGACAAAACATCGGTCGTGGTGGCTGGTGCAACCGGGTTAATTGGTCATCATGTGATGAAGTTGCTCATCGATGAACCCGCCGTTGATCATATCTATGCCCTATCTCGCCGAGCGTTAGATTCACAGTTTGATTCCAACAAGCTCCACACACTCATTCACAGCGACCTGCAAGTTACCAGTTGGGATGACACGAATGCGACGCCTAATCTTGGCGTTATCTGCTTAGGTACGACTAAGAAAAAGGCAGGATCAAAAGAAGCGCTTCGCAAAATCGATGTGGAACTGGTTAGCCAAGTCGCACAGTCGATGAAGTTTCTTGGGGTTCAACGCGTAGCGGTCGTTTCTAGCTATGGCGCTTCACCAGATTCCTATTCGCACTACCTTCGCTGTAAAGGACAAATGGAACAAAATTTAAAACGTATTGGCTTCAAGCAGCTTTTCATCGCACGCCCTGGGCCTCTGGTGGGTGAGCGTGATGAACCTAGAGCTGATGAAAAACTCCTGCAAAGTGTCTTTCCTCTGCTGTCTCCATTTATGCTTGGTAAGTTCAAAAACCTACGCCCTATTCAGTCGGAAGACGTAGCCAAAGCAATGTTGTTCCGGTTATTCGAAAATAATTTCCAAAATATCGAAATTTACTCGTCAAGTGACATGCTCAATTTATTGGCAAAATATCGCTAAAAAGCTCACCTATTCATCACAATGTTGAATATCCACCCATCCTATTGAGTGGATATTACTAATCGTTCTAATAAATTACTTTTCCTTATTTTACGTTTTGTTACAGGTCGCTACTGTAGCTAACAGTATTTGCGCCCATATATCTAAGCGCCCTATCGATTTAAAGAGATTCATAAGGAAAACAAATGTCATTTTCAGCTATCGCTGCCTTAGCGGTATTCACTGGTATCCTCTTTTTTCTCTACGGACAGCAGAAAAAAGAAAACACACTTTCTCGCCTCGTTTTACTCGGTTTAGTATTTGGTAGCGCATTTGGTCTTGGTCTACAGCTGTTATTTGGTGAAGGCAATCCGGTCATCAACGAAACACTAGACTGGATAAATATTGTTGGCCGTGGTTATGTTGGCCTACTGAAAATGGTGATCATGCCATTAGTATTGGTTTCAATGATTGCAGCAGTAGTGAAGCTTGAAAAAGGCGGCTCACTGGGCAAGATTTCTGGTATCACCATTTCTGTACTGTTAGCAACAACCGCGATTTCTGCGATTGTTGGTATTGTTGTAACGCAAGCATTCGGCCTGTCTGCTGAAGGTTTAACAGAAGGCGCTCGCGAAACAGCACGTATCGCAACACTTGAAAGCCGCATCGGTAGCGTTTCAGACCTAACAATTCCACAAATGCTGATCAGCTTTATTCCGACTAACCCATTTGCAGACCTAACGGGGGCTCGCTCTACGTCTATCATCGCGGTTGTTATCTTTGGTGTGCTAACGGGCATCGCTGCTCGTAAAGTGATGGCAGAGAAAGAAGAACTAGAATCTCCAATCCGTACTTTCGTTGACGCGGCGCAATCTATCGTTATGCGCTTAGTTAAGATGATCATGGCACTCACGCCATACGGCATCGCTGCGTTAATGGCGAAAGTAGTCGCAACATCGAGTGCTTCAGACATCCTAAGCCTACTCGGTTTCATCGTTGCTTCTTACGTTGCGATTCTACTGATGTTCGTCGTACACGGTGTGTTGGTTTCTTTTGTTGGTGTAAACCCGAAAGAGTACTTCCAAAAAATCTGGCCTGTCCTAACGTTCGCTTTCACTTCGCGTAGTTCTGCTGCAACGATTCCACTGAACGTTGAAGCTCAAATCACTAAGCTAAATGTGCCACCAGCGATTGCTAACCTGTCTGCCTCTTTCGGTGCGACGATTGGTCAAAACGGTTGTGCGGGTATCTACCCTGCAATGCTAGCAGTCATGGTTGCACCTACGGTTGGCATCGACCCAATGGACATCAACTTCATTCTGTCTCTGATTGCTATTATCACAGTGAGCTCATTCGGTATTGCTGGCGTAGGTGGCGGTGCAACGTTCGCGGCGCTTATCGTACTTCCTGCTATGGGCCTTCCTGTAACGATTGCAGCACTGCTTATCTCTATCGAGCCACTTATCGATATGGCACGTACGGCGCTTAACGTGTCTGGTGCTATGACAGCCGGTACGATCACAAGCCGCCTATTAGGCAAGAAAGACAAGCAACAAGATCTGGAACAAGCGAACGCTTAATGGGTTCGATTGATTCAAGCACTTGAGTCTCGTTAAACAAAAAAACCGATGCACATGCATCGGTTTTTTATTATCTGTTACTTCTAACTTCCATTACTTCACGAGCAACAGCTTAGAACACAAGTTGAATGACTTTTTCGGCAAGTGCTTCATCGTCGTCTTCACTTAATCCGCTGACACCAATAGCGCCAATCACCTGCCCATTTAATTCAATGGGAACACCGCCTTTAAAGCCAGTGATCTTTGGGTCAGTCCAGTAACTTAAGTCTTTACCAGTTTCTCTCGCCCAAGCACCTAAGTTACCGCTTGGCTGTCTATCTCTTGCAGATGTATAAGCTTTGTTCTGTGCTAACAATCCGGCTTGAACACTCACATTATCCATGCGAATAAACGCCAGTAACTCACCGTGCGTATCACACACGCTCACCGCGATTGCTTGTTGATTACGCTCAGCAATGTCTAGAGCGTTAGACACCAGTTGTTGCGCGATCTTTTGATTCAACATATTCATTCCTTATGGCAGTGCTTGACCACGTGAGTACACGTATAGGTTGTACCACTCTTCACGAGACAGGTTTATCTGAGTCGCGACTGCCGAAGCTTTGATTCGCTCTAGATTGGTGGTGCCAATTACAGGTTGGATACGAGCAGGGTGACGAAGCAAAAATGCCAACACAATCGCTTCACTTTCTACGCCATATTGGTTCGCTAACTGAGCCACGTAGTGCGCTGTCTTTTTCACGTTTTCATGTTCTGAATACAAACCTTGCTCAGCAAATCGGCCTTGTGCCAAACAGCCCCAAGCTTGCAGTTGGATGTTATTCAATTGGCAATGTTCAAGAGTGCCTGCGGCGAAGTCTGATTGATGGTGCCCTTGCGAGTTAATCATCACCCCATCATTCAACCAATCCAATTTGGCTAAGCTCATCTCAACTTGATTCGCGACGATGGGTTGCCCAAGCGCAGATTGCAGGTACTGAATTTGATGGCTGTTCATGTTCGACACACCAAAATAATCGACCTTACCTTGCGCTTTTAAGTTCTCTAACGTTCTTGCTAGCTCATCGAGTTCCATCAAAGGATCAGGGCGGTGCAATAACAGCACATCAAGCTTTTCAGTATTCAATCGATTGAGAATACCGTCTACCGATTGGCCTACCCAATCAGCCGAGAAATCATAACGACCAACATTGCCCTCGCCTTCAAAACGAATCCCACACTTAGATTGAATGAACATCTGTTCACGCAGATCAGGCGCTTGTTGTAATGCTTGACCAAAGGCTTGCTCAGCTTTGCTGAAGGTATAGATATCCGCATGGTCGAATAAGTTAATGCCCGATTCTAGTGCGGTGCCGATTACGCTTCGTGTTTGAGCAACATCCGCACTCGTCACTGGATTATCATTCCAGCCACCACCTAACCCCATGCAGCCATAGGCAATTTGCCCAACATTCGGTAGATAATTTGATAATGGGATACGTTTTTTGTCATTCGTTTTGTTTGTAGATTCAGTGCTGTTCGTCATATCGATTCTCGCTTAGAAGATTTGCTGACCAGAAATATGCCTCTATCATATTGTTCTTTTTAAAAAACAGAATATGCTAGTTACGAAATGATTGTTTGATATGACGAACAATTGATTGGTAGGAACGCGCGAATGAACGAACACAAAAGAATAGAACGACTGATCCTGTTTGTAGAACTTGCTCAGCAACTCAACTTTACCAAGGCAGCCGAAAAGCTCGGTATCTCTAAGAGCTACCTTTCTGAACAGATCAAACGTTTAGAGAACGATTTACAGTGCCCGCTTTTGGTCAGAACCACTCGCAGTGTTCGTTTAACCCAAGAAGGCGAACGCGCGTTACAACAAGGCTTAACGATTCGCTCGCAAGTCTTACAGCTTGAACGCAGTGTTTCTGAGCAACACGACATCGTCAAAGGCCTATTACGCCTCACTGCGCCAAAGATGTTTACTGAGGTATATCTATTCGATATCTGCCAACAGTTTAGGCAGCAATACCCTGAGATTCGTTTCGAGATAAACAGTAGCTACACCAACTTTAATCTCAATCAAGATGATATCGATATCGCGTTTCGTGCCACCAATACGCCACCTGACAACATGGTGGCGAAACACTTGATTAGCTATCAACATGATTTAGTCGCGACTCCCGGTTATCTTAACCAATTTGGTCGCCCTACCAATGTGAGTGACTTAAGTGATCATCAATGCTTAGCAACTCTGCACCAAACCGAGTGGCCTTTAAAATCGGTAAATATTGATGTGTCCGGCTGGCTTTCAAGTAATGACAACCACCTGCTTAAGCAACAAGCCATGGCAGGCAGTGGCATCATCCGTATTGCAAGTTACTACGTTGCGAAAGAGGTCGAACTGGGAGAATTAGAGCGAGTGCTGCCTGATGAATGTCTGCAACAAGGCAACAGTATTTATCTGTTCTATCCGCAAGTTATTTATCCGGCAAAGAAACACCAAGTGTTCGTTAAATTTGTTCAGCATTACTTTGAAAACTTGAGAGCTTGATAGTTTAAGATCTTGAAAACTGGAGAGCTCGATCATTTAAGAGCTTGAAGATTTGGTAGTTTAAGAATATGAAAGCTGAGTTAACGAGTTGAAGAAACGGAAACCGATGAACAGATAAATCAAATAACACGAAATAAGGTTTAAATAACCCTCTTGATTTATATACCTATATTTAAAATGGGATTATCGAACAATAATAAAGCGATTTTTCGAATGCTCTCATCGATGATTGTTCTTGATAGAAAGAAATCGTGCATTTGTTCAATAATACAATGAGTTACCTATAAATGATTAACACAACTGATATATGATGCACCGCTTCAGTATGTCACATCATCTTGGCACCAGTTCGATAACAGGATCCTCATGAGCTTTATTATATTATTACTTCTTCTGCTATTCGTAGGCTTTACACGTTTACTTCAGTGGCGAAAAACCTCTCTGTTTTTATCTCTTGTTCTTATATCGTCATTTGTGCTGATTGGTTCAGGTTTAATTCCTCGTTATTTACTGAACGATCTGCAAGCCGATTACGAAAATAAGCCTGATATCCAATGGTCTGACAATAACGCCATTGTTCCTCTGGGTGCGGGAACGCAGTTAATTAAAAGCACGCAAGAGTTCGAGCCAGCCTTTTTCTCTTTTGGCCGAATCAGTGAAACCGCCAGCCAATATAAAGATTGCGCCAAAACCCAAACCACATGCAAAGTGATCATCAGTGGTGGCGATGCACAAAATAACGGTGTTGCCGAAGCAGAAGTTTATCAGCAACAATTGCTGAGACTTGGCGTTCCGATGGGTGACATCATTCAAGAGCCAAATAGCGTCAACACTTGGAAGAACGCTCAGCTCACTAGTGACCTAATGAAGCATCATAAATTCGACAACATTGTGTTGGTTTCATCTGGCCTACATATTCGTCGTAGCGAGCTCTACTTCAACCACTTCGGCTTGAATGTTATTCCAGTGAGAGCCGACTATATGGCTGCTCAAATTTCATGGTTGCCATTGTGGTACAACTTTGCGGTCACAGATTTTGCTTTGCATGAACAGATTGGCTTTGCTCGTTACAACATTTACAACTTTATGGGTTGGAACAGCAAACGCGAAAAACCAGGTGATGCTTAATCTCTTCCAATTAAGTTAACTCGAACAATAAAAAATGCAGCAGCAATCGAACGGTTGTTGGCTGCATTTTTCGATCTTGCTTATCACAACATCCCTCCTTATTTGGCTTACTCAGTACTTCCCCCTCCTTTAAACAATAAACCTATCTAATCCATCTTGCTGGCCTAAATTTTCCAAGCCAACATACCAAATAACGAGGCTTCAAAAACAGAAACGTTCAACAATTAATCACCCATAGATTGGATTGTTGAAACTAATTGAAGTCATCAAGATAAGTCTTTATCAAACAACAAGTTGATCAGTACAACCTCCTGATATCTATAAGTATTTATTTTCAATTCATTTCAGTATTTTTGGCATTGTTTTATATGACAAAGTACACCCCGCTAGAGCCCCTCGGCTTTAAATAATATCAATAAAATCTAATAACTCGATTCTAATAAAAATAGCCAAATAATGGCATTTAGGAACTTATTCATGCTTAACGTCAGTAAAACCGTTCTATTTAGCTCTGCCCTCTGTTTCATCTCTTTTGCCACTCATGCCAAGATATATTCAGACCAAATCGTATTGGATAACCTCGGTGAAGATATCTGCCGTTCCGATTATCGTCCGCTCAGTAATACAGAAGCTCAAGAACACAAAACCGCCCTACTATCTCGCATGAATGTGTGGGACATTGCTGGCCTTAAAAATGACTGGGTGATCATGGGGTCTGGCTACCACGGGCTCATCAAACAAGGACAACCAAGTGACAATACTTGGTGCTACCCCAATACCCCAGACGCAGGCCTGCCTTACTACGAAGCGCAAGCTATCGAAACGAACAATAACCTTGATATTCAACGCGCCTTAGTCAGCGACAACACGAACTTTATCAGGCCACTGAGTTACTTGGCCCATAACCTCGGTTACGCTTGGGTTGGAGGCGATAGCGCGCGTTACGTCGGCCAAGACATGGCAATAAAACCGCTTAACAATGGTTGGGAGATTAAAGGCAATAACGATGGAAGCTGTGCCGGTGATCGCTGTGATGAGAAGACAAGCATCACTGTTGATAACTTCGCTTACACGCTCGATAACACATCGTTTTTACACGGTTCTATGACAGAGACCGACCAAGAACTGATTGAAACCGTCTCGGCTTATGCAATCAATGACGACGATCAGTCTAAACATATCGTCGTTGACCTTCATTTTGAGCAATCCACACAATGGAGTAAAACCCAACGCTTCGACCTTGCTGATTCAGTCGTCATTGATGAAACCTTTCATTGGCCACAAGTTGGAAAGACAGAAGTAAGAGTAGCGCTAGAAGATGGCCAACGTTTCTCCGATACCAACAATGGTGCTCGTTTTGAACCAACAGAACTGGAAGCCATCATCACCGTGCCTGCTCACTCAGTACTTCCTTTTCAAGTAGAGTTCTTACGCTCTACCATCACTTACCCATACCGTATCAAAACCAGCATGAGTTACGACGTGAACTTCACAGGTTTCCTTCGTTATAGCGGCAATGCGCTAAGCTCACACCCAACAAACCGCCCGACGGTCTCTCACACCTTTACCATGGGAACCACCAGCGAAGATCAAGCCAATATCCGCTACCAATGGGATCACCGTTATATTCCTGGAGAGATGAAATGGTGGGATTGGAGCTGGGCAATCAACACCAATGGTTTAAGTAGCATGCAGTACGCCGCAGGTGCCAGTGTCCGTCCTTTCTACACCTATGTTTCAGGCCAGTTTAGTGCGGAGTCACAATATTCTGGAATGATCGATATTGGTACCGAGCACTCTATTGATTCATTTAACGCCATGACACCTTCAGGCGATTACACACCCTACTACGCTGGTGACATCAAGGTTCTGACTGACTTCGACCCTGCAGCCCTAGCGCAACTGGGTTATAACAGCGCTCAGCTAACGCTTACCCCAATGCAGCCATAAGCCCATAGAAAGTTTCAGCTGTTATTCCAAGCCCATTGCGTCTGCTCTGGGCTTGATTCGTCTTACATTCTCTCAGTCATACATCTGTATTAGCCGCTAAGTATTCACTTTCTGAATCGTTTTTCATTGACTTAAAAATGAAATCATAACGACACACTAATTTGCGTAACTTAGGATGCAAATAGACAATCAGATTACAGTGCCTATCAGGAGGATGTATGAAACCAAATCGATCTACGGTACTCACTGGACATGTAAAACACTGCCCATGCTGCTCTACCGAACTGGTCATCAAAGACCACATTCACGTTTGCCCGCGCAATGAAATTGGCGACTGTTACTTCGATGGCTATGACCAACACGAACAGCGCGCTAATACCGATTTTATCGATCATGCAAGTGCCAATGATAGCCTTGTTTACGGCATGTCAGAACACTAAGCTTTATTCAAGATTTGTTGAAGTCATTTCGCGCCAAAAAAAATGCAGCGCCAATCGAGTGATTGTTCGCTGCATTCTTAGATCCTGTAAACTTAGCTAACCATTAAAATGGAGCTAGGTAAAACGGATTACCACATTAGATCATCTGGGATCACGAAGTCTTTGTACGGGTCATCTTCGTCTACTTCGTCTGTGCTACCTGCCTGCGTATCAACGATAGATTCTTCGTCGCGCATAGCAATCTTGTTCGCTACTGCTGTTGGAATAACAACATAGCTCTCACCTTGACGAGCAATACTTAGAATGCCTTTACTTAGTTGCTTTTGAGTCAGCTCTTCTACGTAAAGATATTTAACTAGCGTACCGTCGGTGAAGTTGTATTTGATCTCACCGTTCTTCTGTTCGATCTTGTTCATCTCAATCAGTTGCTTCACTTGAGCTTTAATTTCTTTGCTCAACTGTTGTTCTTTCAACTGTTGGTTTAGCTCTTTGTCTTTCGCTTGCTGCGCCAGTTTAGTTTCTTCAGCTGCCGCTTTTGCTTCACGAGACTGAACGCGAGACTTTTTAGAGCCTTTCTTCGCCTTCTTTAATTTTTTCTCATTTACCAAGCCAGCTTTAAGCATCTGCTCTTGGAGTGTTAACTTTGCCATGACTTTCCCAGTTCAGGATTAAAAACGGCACTATCATACCTGTTTTTGAGGTTTCTGTTTACTGAACAATGGCAAAATTTATACTGATAGAGCAAGGCGGTTAGCGTTTTCCCTTATCGTGATTCACAGCATCCATTTCTGGTTATTTACCGACCTATGATTTCCACGAAAACAACCAGTAGTGACTTACCCTCAAACCCAAATCGTTCCTCTATTTTTTAGCGTGCGCGCGTATCACTTATCATTCAGGCAAAGCAATATGTTAATTTTCAATGAGTAATCTAATTTATAAAACCATGGCATATATCTAATATTTGGATAATTCCCATAGAGTTATAACTCCAATGTCACAACTCTTTACTACGTTATTCTTTAAACCAATCAGTAAGGATAACGTGAAAATGAAAACTCAATGGACTTACCTGAGTGCAATACTTGCATCAGCTTCATTCATTTCAACCTCGGCGATCGCAGACACCGACGTGTATCTCACCAATAACACCAATCAAGTGATGACCATTCAAGCCAACCACACTGGGACAGATCTGCTTCAACTCGGTGATGAGTGGCAACAGTATGTTGAACAGGTTGGCCCTTGGGAGACGAAGAAGCTGATCAGTTTTAACCGCTGGACTGGTGTAAAATCTGGGAAGACCTATGAGTTTGACACTGTGGTATCGAACGCTGTGGGCGAGAGTGTCACGCTCAACCAAACCATGAAGGGTCATTGGTATAACTCGACACTGCAACATGGTTTAAGCGCCGCAGACGTCAACTTAACGTTGCATGACGACCGCAATATTCATCGCAGCACGACCGATGCATTCGGGGTCAATGCAGAACTAGCACTTAAAGCCGATTCTACGGCGCGCTACGATGATATTTATTACACCATCACCCCGCCAAAAGTGGATGAGCAGCCAGAGCCGGATGCCAATACACTCAAAGTCATGACTTATAACATCTGGGCTCTACCGGCTATCGCTTCGCACATCGGTGATCGTTACGACCTTATTCCTCAATACCTTAAGGGCTACGACGTGTTAGCGCTTCAAGAAGTGTTTGCCAACGGACGAGATGAGTTCCTACGTGAAATTGCGAAAGAGTATCCTTATCAAACCAAAATGCTCGATAAAGATGGGATTAACATCTATGACGGCGGTGTGATCATTGTGAGCCGCTACCCTATTGTCAACGAAGCGCAATACGTGTTCCCTGATTGTACAGGCACAGATTGTTTCGCTGATAAAGGCGTGAATTACGCTGAAGTCATCAAAAACGGTCAGGCTTACCACGTGTTTGGCACTCACACCGCATCATTCGATACGGACACCGCTCGTGACTACCGACAACGTCAATTCAAGCAGATGCGTGCACTGGCTCAGTCTCTGAATATCCCTACATCAGAAACTGTGGTTTACAGCGGTGACTTCAACGTGAACAAGCTGAAGTTCCCAGGCGACTACCAACAAATGTTCGCTAACCTGCAAGCCGATGAACCGGAGTATTCAGGTTATACCGCTTCAACCTTTGATCCTCGTATCAACAACTTTGCAGGCGACCCTATGTCTGGCGGGGAAAATGTCGAATACTTGGATTACGTAGTGGTGAGTTCGGAGTACGCACAAAAAACTCACAACAATAACCGCGTTGATGTTCCTCGCTCAACCAGCAGTGAATTATGGAAGCACTACAACCTTTCAGACCACTTCCCTGTTAGCGCCGTGATCAAGTAACTCGGTGAACCAATAATGCGTCGAGTTATATTAATCCTAATGCTCGTCGCGGTGACGAGCATTGTTGGCTATTCGTGGTCATCAAAATCCACTGAAACACCGCTATCTTCTGCTCAACACACTGAAGCTAATCCGCGTGTTTCTATGACAACTGATGACGATAATTCCACCCCTACTGCAACCGCCAGTTCGGAAAACTCCGCATCGCACAGCAATCAATCCCAAGCTGGAGCACTGGACGGTAAAATTCTTGCTGAAAACTTGAGCGAACTTGAAGGTAAAGCTCTATTCGATGAACTCAATGGGTTCTGGACGCTTTGCCAACAACGTGATGACTGCACTGAGCAACTCGCACGATTGAAATCAGAGTTGCCGAGTATATGGTTTGAGTTACTGAGCGACTATCCGCAGCTATCAGTCGACTGGCAATTAGCCCAAAGTACCATCCCACTTGAATCCATAGAGACTCTTGAAGATCGTGTTGCCTTATTCAAGCAGTCTGCACAGCAAATATGGGGCGAGTTGGCCCACCAGCTATTCGCAGACCAGTTTACTCATCTGGATTTTACGCTCGACGCAAACACCCTTAAAGAAAACGAAGCGAGCCAGTTTTTGGCCAACTATCAAGATTTGCTTAGTGAATGGCAAAACAATACGGACACGTTAAACGCCGAAACACAGCTTCAAAAATATGAATTGGCAGTCTCTTTGATACCCAGCAGTTATAGCCCTGCTGAGATAGTATCAGTCAAAGCCGACCTTCAAGAGGCCTACTTAGATAAAACGCAGACCAGCAACATTGCCGCAAGAGAACAACAAGTCGCGCAACAGCAGCAAACCGTGATGAGTTATCACGAGCAACTGGATCAGCTCAACGCGACCTTAGACTCTCAGCGCTCATCAAGTTATGCCACTTGGACTCAACACGATTGGGACAGTTACTATCAACAGCAAGTCACCGATTTCAGAGAACAGTTTTTTAGCAAGTAACGCTTTAACTTAAACCGTCACGAAACTGCGCGGGCGTTTTATTAAGCCAACCTTTAAACGCCCTTCTGAAATTTGCGGGGTCGCTATAACCGAGCCTTTCACCGATATCATCGATACTCATGGTTGTGCCGAGTAACAGCTCTTTGGCCAGTTCCACTCGAACTTCGGTAAGCAATATTTGATAACTGGAATCATGGGTCACTAGCTCTCGCCTGAGTGTACGAGAGCTACAACCAAACTCATCCGCGAGTTGTTCAATATTCGGGAAACTGCCTGCGGTTTGATAAAAGATCGTTTTGATTTGGTTAGTCAGCAGATGCTCAGAGTCCAGCGTTTCCACTATCGACTGGCAAGACGCAAGATAGCGCTTCAGTGTTGCGGCATCATGAGTCAATAAGGTTTGTGATAAAACCGAGGCATCAAAACGCAGTTCACAATGGTTTTGTTCAAAAATCACCGGGCACTGGAAACGCTCGTCATAAAGCTTGGTGTAATTAGGGCGAGCATAAGGCAAAGCCAAAGTATGAATATCCAACTCATGACCAGTCAGTTCTTTGAACAAAGAGACGATTGAACTCAAGAAATACTCACTGCAGAAAGGTAGGAGATCGCCCACTTCCAAGGTGTTCTCAATCTGAATCACTGCTTGCTCGGAATCTAGAAATAATTTAACCGAGAAAATAGGACCATTCAGGCGCAGATATTTAAAGCCCGACTTGATGGCCTCCCCGACATTTTGACTGGTCGATAGCGCATAACCCAACACACCAAAGTGGCTCAAGCTAGCGTGTTCCCCCAGCCAAAGCCCTAAGCCATCGTGAGGAAAGCTCTGATTCGCCGCGCTAAATAACGCAAGCTTGTCAGCGTAAGTCAGCTTTCCATTCGGGTCTCGCCAATCCATGTTCGGCAAACCCACATCATTGAGTAGCCTTTCAATATCGATACCTCGTTGCTCTAACGTATTCAACAGCAGCGCGATATCTAATGTACCCAACTGATGCCGATGTCCGGTCGGCTTATACTCCGCAATAATCTCCAATCGTCTCTCCTTATATCGAGCCCATTCCCATAAACATGACTACTCAGCTTCAACAACACTACTAACAAAATCGTGATTGGTAACGCGCTCTTGTCCGAATATGACCTCCCAATTCTACGCTACTCATCGCACAATGGCTTTAGTTGTTAAATTAATGTGAACCATCGCAATGATAAAAACGAACCCAGCCCCACACAGTTTGATTGATTCTAATGGTCAGCCGATCATTGGACATTTCGATGGCATCCCCAAACACCTGAACATCGAGAGCTTTGACTACCGAAACTCGATGGATGCAAAAGCAAATCTTTGGCAGAAGCACTTCCACTACAAACAATTTCAATTTGTCAGCATCGTCACCAACACGCACATTATTGGTGTCGCTATCGCGGATATTCGCTACTTAGGCTCAGCATTTTGTTATGTCTACGACATAGAAAACAACCATCTGCAAGAGTCATCTTGGTTGAGGCCGTTTGGTTTTGATAAGCAAGTCACCGCTTCGCCATTTGAAGGAAAGACAATCATTGCAGACCAAAGCATCACCTTTGAGATTGAAGGCGGACAATGGCGAGTTCGCTTGAATACCAAACTCATCAAGGCCGATATCGCTTTAGAGCCTAAAACCGACAGCTTACCCATGGCGATGTGCAGCCCAACGGGTTATTCAGGTTGGACTTACACTCAAAAGCACAATGCTTTGCGCATCAGCGGTGAAATCCAAATCAAAGGAGAATCACTCGTTCTCGAACAAGCTCGTGCTGGTTATGACTTTTCAGCGGGTTACATGAGACGTGAAACCAGTTGGCGCTGGGCAAGTATCAACACGCAATCCCATGGCACAGATATTGGCTTAAACCTCGCGGCGGGCGTGAATGAAACCGGAGGCTGCGAAAACGTGTTATGGGTCAATGGAACCAGACACTTGCTTAACCCGGTACAGTTTACGTTCAGTCGCCAAGACACGAACTTGCCTTGGCAGATAACATCACAAGATGGACGTATAAACCTGACCTTTACGCCCTTAAATAACCGCAACGAAAAGCTCAATTTATGGCTGTTAAAGAGTAACTTTCGTCAGTTCATTGGTCATTTTTCTGGCTCGATTGAAGACAACAATGGAGTGACACATCAACTCGATGGTGTTCTTGGCCTAACAGAAGATCACTTTGCTCGCTGGTAGCGAAATTCTGCTGATTGAATCTCTGGCGAGCAAGTCTAAGTAAACTTGATACTAAGAACGCGTATGGCGTCTCAACAAGGATAAAACATGAATATCGACGCATTAATCAATCACCCAGAATGGCTACTGCTGGTATTAGCGCCCTTATTCGTGGTGTGCATGTTGGCTGAGTATTTTATCGGTCAGAAGCAAGGTCGATTGCCAGATAATTCCAGCTATAAACTTTCAGAAGTGATGTGTAACTTCACGCTTGCAGGAATGCATCAACTCTCCGATTTGATCACCGGGTTATTGGTCGTGCAGTTGTATCTCTTGATGTTTGGTTGGCGTTTAATGGACATTGAAATGGGCGTGCTGAGTTTCATTGTGTTGATGGTGTTGCAAGACTTTTGCTATTACTGGTTCCATAGAGCAAGCCATCGTGTTCGCTGGATGTGGGCCGCGCACGTCGCGCACCACAGTTCAGAACAGATGAACTTCAGTACGGCTTTCCGTCAAAGCTTAATGTACCCACTTGCTGGGATCTGGTTGTTTTGGGTACCGTTAGTCATCATAGGTTTTGACCCTAAATGGGTCATCTTTGTGGTGCTTCTGAATCTAGGTTTGCAGTTCTTTGTCCATACACAATGGATACGAAGCTTAGGACCACTTGAATACATCTTTAACACCCCATCACACCACCGTGTGCATCACGGCAAAAACCCGCAATACATCGATAAGAACTACGCCGGTGTTTTGATCATTTGGGATAAGTTGTTTGGTACGTTCGAACCTGAAGTTGAAACTGTACGTTACGGCGTCACCAAGCCGGTAAACAGTTTTAACCCGATAGTGGTCACCTTTCAAGAATGGAAGGCCATATTCAAAGATTTGAAGAACCGAGAGCTAACCATGAAACAAAAAGTGCGATTGATACTGTCGCCTCCTTCAGACTAATCAAAACGATCGGATTTAGTACACCTTATGAAAATCAATGAGGTTGAATGTGAGGTCGCTTACCCAGAAATCGCCGTCCAAGTCGGCACCTTGCACGTATCGCTTGTCGCCCATTTCTAAAGTCACAATGTATTTGCCCGCGATGAGCCCCTCTACCATGTAAAAGCCATCGCTCTCAATCTCGCTCGAATACTCGGTGCCTTTCTGGATATGTTTAAAGTGCAGATAAGCACTGTTTTCTAGATCGCCTTCCACCGTGCCATCGACGCCAAATGACACTACCATTTCGATGTGAGCATGAGTTAGCCCGACTTGCTTAGTATTTACAAACACAGGGTTTTGAATCGGCGTGAGGTTAAGGTCGAGTGCCCCTTCATCGATATAGATAGGTAGATTATCTCGAGCCGGAACACTTGAGAATTCAAATCGGCCTTTTGCATCACTGACCGCTCGTTGGTCCAAGATTTGTAGGCTTACGCCAGGTATGGGTTGTTTGTGGTGATCGTAGACAACGCCCGTCAGCTTAGAATGGTTGTAACGATTCCACTCAACAAACTCACCAATACTTTCATCAAAGTAAGTTTTAGCACCGAATTCTGTCGTCATCTCGACACCGTATCGGTCTTCGGTTCCTTCTAGCTTAAAGAGTAAATAAGGGTTCACTCGAGCTTCTAAAGAGGCGGAAAACGAAACTTCCTGTTTCTGATAGCGAGCCGATACGTTCGTCGTGAGCTCTTGAAAAACCTCCAACGGATCTAACAGGCACTCTTTGCACGCATTTCTCAGAGACAGCTCCGTTCGTTCATGATGACCAGAGCCATCAACAGTTCCAGAAATATTCCACGACGTATCCGAAAAACCGCTTTTAGCCAAGCCAATCGTATGGAGGTAATCGTCTTGATGAGAAGCTTTGATGTATCGATAGTCACCGGCGTATGAGACAAACAGATTACGAGCCACTTTCGAGTTCAACTTGGGTTCAACGCTCAACTCATCTTCATCATCCCTTACCGTCAAAAAGGCCGTTAGATTGGCAAGCGACAGGTTGTATTTGAAAACATCGTACTCCATCGACTCTAAGTCCAATTCATCGGTTTTATTGAGCTCTATCGATGCCGACTGATCACCATTGATCAAAATATCAAACTCCATTGGAAACCGATTGAACTCCGGCAACCAACCGATATGACCCGCGAACCAATGCGCCGGTAAGTATCGTCCTTGAACACCAATCAAGTCTTTACCATTTTGCCTCATAAAGGCACCACCCACGGTGAAGTAATCGGCAAGCCCATATTCAAGTGACACAGCGCCCGCTCGGTCTGCACCTTCATTGCCTACCACTTGCACGCCCCACTCATTACTTGGCAGAAATGCATCTTCTAAACCGGCGACGGTGATCTCTTCTTCCTGCCAGACACCTTTCGATAAGTAGTAGCGAAACTTGATGGTGTCACCGGGGGAGATGTTGTCTTCTTCAAAAACGAAGCGTCCAAACTCATCAGAGCGATAAGTGGTTTGATAGATGCCATTAACCAAAACATCGATGCTGATGTTAGGTTGAGTGGTTCGTTCGAGTTGAAGGTTGCCGAACTCTGTCTGTCGCTTTCGATTGGTGTAATAGAGCCCGTCTTCAAGGGTTTGATTCACGGTAAAGACGCTGCCATCTAATAACACATGGCCGACTTCCAAAGAGCCTTCACCGTCATGAGCTTCAACCGCAATGTTGTAATAAACAATCGGGGTATCTTCTCGCGAGTCAATCGACAAGCGAGACAAGGAGTGTTCAGTGCTTAATATGGTGTCTGAGATTGCGTAAACATCACCGCCAGTTTCACTGTCGTGATAAACAGAAGCCGCTAACCGAGTCGCCAAACCCACTGCAGCAACAGGTTCGAAAGCTGGCGTGTTTTCAGCTCGCTTGAGATCCTCGGCCTTCTTACGTGACTCATTTTTCATCTTAGAAATGGCCGCTTCCAACTCAGTCAATGAACTAAATTCTGGAGAAACGGTGAGTCGATAATCATCGATATCCCAACGCACTTTTGCCGGGATACAAGCTTGTAAGCTGTACCAGTGGACGTAAGTTTCTGAGTCGATGACTTGATATTTGATCGACTGGATATTGTTGTCATCGCGATAACAAATGGCTTGTTCGGTATCTAAAATGTACGGAGGAGATTCTCTTCCCACATCTTGAGGCAAATACAGTTCGCAATATCCGCTTTCATCACACTGACCATTCATTTCGAGCAGATAAAAAGCGGCATTGGATATCGAAATGAAGGGTTCTTCGTAGTCATCCATCATGACACGATAAAAGCTATCCCCCACTTTCCCGACTCGAACTTCAACATGGGCTGGATAGAGTTCACTCGCCTCACTTTCTGCTTTAGATTGCGAATACGCACCAAAAGGAAACAGTGAAGCGAGCAAAAAAAGTCGCCAAACCATGCAATTGAACACTGGCTTTTACAGAGTCAGCGACAATGAAACGAGCACTACAGAACACATTCGTACAGAGGCTGTTCGTTCTGAACCAGTGAGATCTTTGAGCCTTTTGGGAAAGGCTTGGTTAATTCAGCATTACGAAGTAGCACCACTTTTTCGCTATGCTCGTCTACATTCAATTTCGCAGTAAACTGAAAGTTTCCATCGTTTCGAATCTTGATGCTTTGGTTGTCACACGCAAACTTAACATCTTGCACTTGCTCACCTTTCTGAACATAAACGGGTACATAACTGTTGATGTGAAAGTTCAGTTGAAAGGCTGAACCATCACTGTTGGTTTTACTTGAAGACAACGCAATGTCTGATAGCTCTGCAGCTTTTGCTATTGGGGAAAACCACAAGTAAGCACGATATTCACCATCAGCCATGGCAGCAGGTAAAGCATTCATACGTAAGCGAACCGTGCGTCTTTGATTGGGTTTAAGTTCACGAATTATTGGTGGTGACACTTTAATCCAACTCGCGATATCTTCTGATTGCGAGATATTAGCGTCAGTTCGAACTAAGCCACTCGCCTTTACCGGGCGATAAATCGGTTTTATCTCCAAGCGAATCGGTTGATCTGAATTGTTTTCGACGACGATTTTCTCAGTCACCGAAGTGTCGGCATCCAGCACAAAACGAGTCGGTGCGATGAGTAACTGAGCATAGGCTTGTGTTGTGAAGATTAAGCCGAGAACACATGAGATAAACAACTTCATTTATAATTAACCTCAAAAGGGATTGTACTGGTGTAAAGGCCTGCTGGGTGGTTAGCGCCGATTTTCACTCTGGCACCAATACACAATAATTTGCTTCTTCCATTCCCTTTGATTTTGGCTCTACCACGCTTTGATAAGCCACAACCAAAATAGAACTTTCTAATACGCAGGCGTTTGGATTTGCGAGAATGGTTTAGATATTGCTTGGAAGGGAGAGAAACCACGATTTTTTTACCAGGCTCACCTTCAACATAAAAACGAACCACATAAACCTGACTATTGGATGGGTTTGAATCCGCATTCTGGCCCGACCCAGAGATATACATGCCCGGAAATTTCACTTCCATATTCTCAGGAATAATTTCTAGCGCATGAAAAGGGCTGGAGTAAATCATCAGACCAATATAAATCGCGTATTTGAATAGAACACTCATAGTAAAAGCGGCTGCTTTATAGCAGCCACAATATTACACTGGTTTCATTTAATTACTGGTAAGTAACATCTACTGCAACGTTAGCAGTATATGTACCAGCAACTAATGTCGCACTTGAAGTACGTGCAGTACCACCAATATTAAGAGCCGCAGTACCACCGGTAAGAGTAATAGCGTTATTAAAGTCGAATTCAGCTGCAATCGTATTTACGCCGTTAACCAAGTTAGTATCAGAAATACTTACTGTTACTGCATCACCAGATTCTCCAGAAAGAGTAAATGCCGCAGCTCCAGCATCACCTTGAGCGATAACAACGTCCGTTGTGTTGTCTGAAGTGATGATACCGAAGTCAAGATCACTTGTTTTTGTCATTGTAATTGCTTGTTTTACTTCTAGTGTTGCATCAAAAGTGTCACTCACAGCGAAAACGTTCGCAGAAGAGATAGAAAGTGCAGATACAGCAACAACCTTAAAGACTTTGTTCATTTCTTTAATCCTTTATATAAAATCGGCTTTATTATTAGGGTTACCTAATAGTCAATCAAAGTTAACAATTAAGTAACAACAATCCTATTTAGAAAATATATATATTGACACTTATTTATAAAGAAATGAGGCGCAGTGAGAATAAGATCACGCAAATTGATATAAATAACACTAACAATAATAATGGTATTGGATCATTTTTACCAATTATATATAAAACTGGTTTTACACTTAATTCCTTTATTTTTGTACGTAATTACTTCTATAAAAAGACCTTAATTAAAGTAACCCTAAAATAAAGAACAAGAATAAAGGACAAGAATAAACCCTTATTATATTCAGGTTAATTACTATATAGATCACCGTATTGCAATTCAGTCTCAGAAGTGAAACATACTGACAATTAAAATAAATTGTAATAAAAATGAAATATTAGAGTGTTCTTCATATCCAATTCAAACACGGATTATAGAAAGTATTAAAAATGAGACAGACATAACGCTCCAGACAAATTAACCCCGACAATCATAAATACCGAAAAATTAATTAAATCTAAGGGGATTGTATTGCGAAAAACACCTTAATTGGACAGAGCCTAGACAGGCAAGTGAAGCAGTTTAAACATCTGCGCTGCGGTCAGACATAAGCACAGCGGATTAGCCTCAGGTACAGGTACAGGTACAGGTACAGCAGATTAACCACCAGTCAAAAAACAACGAGATGCTTCTAATCACACAGCTTTAGAGTAAAAGACAAACAAACTCATTCGCGGTAAACCTGAAACCCGACTCATCGCCTTACAACAGCTAAGGTGACAAGATAGGTTAAAAAAGAGGTACACAGGCAGAATTGTGACCATAGAAAAGCCACAATTGGATTCAAAACCTTCCCCACCGACTCGATTGAATAGTAAAGCACCGTTTTCCGGCAATTTATTTGTGATCTGGGTTGCACGCGTACCGCATACTATCAGATACTGAACAAAACTAACCTTCAGCCACAGTAAACGTTCCGCGCTTGCTGTTCAGGAAATTCAATGAGTTCAGATAATCAGCCAACCTACTTCTTTTTCGATTACGAAACATGGGGCGTTAGCCCAGCAAAAGACCGTCCGAGTCAGTTTGCGGGTGTTCGTACCGACCAAGATTTCAATGTTATTGGAGAGCCTCTGGTTATCTATTGCCAACCTCCCGCTGATTACCTCCCTGCGCCTGAAGCTGCACTGATCACCCGTATCACACCACAAAAAGCGGCTTCACAAGGTCTCCCTGAGCCAGAGTTTATCGCTAAGATCCATGCTGAGTTAGCGAAACCTAACACCACAAGCCTTGGCTACAACAGTATTCGATTTGATGATGAAGTAACGCGTTACACCTGTTACCGAAACTTCATCGACCCATATGCGTGGAGCTGGCAGAATGGCAACTCTCGTTGGGATTTATTAGATGTAATGCGCGCTGTTCACGCACTGCGTCCTGAAGGCATTGTTTGGCCAGAGAACGAAGAAGGTTACCCAAGCTTCAAACTGGAACACCTATCTGTGGCAAACGGCATTGAACACGAGAACGCGCACGATGCGATGGCCGATGTTATTGCGACCATCGAGTTAGCGAAGAAGCTGAAAGCTGCGCAACCTAAGATGTTCGATTACCTTTACAACATGCGTCATAAGCGTAAGCTGAATGATCTGGTTGATATCGTAAACATGACACCATTGATGCACGTTTCGGGCATGTTTGGCCGTGACTGCAACTACACAAGTTGGATTGTGCCTATGGCTTGGCACCCAACCAATCAAAATGCGGTTATCGTGGTTGATTTAGCCAAAGATCCAAGCCCACTGTTAGAACTGGACGCTGATGAACTCAGAGACAGACTCTACACCAAACGCAGTGAACTGGGTGAAGACGAGCTACCAGTACCCATCAAATTGGTTCAACTGAACAAGTGCCCTATTCTTGCTCCAGCCAAAACGCTGACGGCTGAAAATGCCGAAACCATCGGTATTGATCGCCAACAATGCTTGAAGAACTTGGCACTGCTGCGCGAACACCCAGAGATCCGCGAAAAACTGATCGGCCTGTACTCACAAGAGCGAGAGTACGAAAAGAGTGATGATGTTGATACACACCTTTATGACGGTTTCTTCTCACCTGCTGATAAAACAGCGATGAACATCATTCGCGAAACTGACCCAAATAACTTGGCAGCTTTAGATATCACCTTCGGTGATGAACGTATTAAACCGTTACTGTTCCGTTACCGTGCGCGTAACTTCCCATGGACGCTCGACGAAGCTGAGCAATTGAAATGGGCGAACCATTGTCGTGAGTTTTATGAAAGCCGTTTAGAAGAGTACATGCTAAACCTTGAAAACCTCGCGCATGAACATGAAAGCGACGAGAAGAAAATGGCTATCTTGAAGGCGGTTTATCAATACGTAGAAAAGTTAGCTAGCTAATTCCATTATCAAGAGACGTAACACTTTGAAAGAAAGATTGATCCAACTGGTTTACTGCTTAATCTCCTTCACCTTAATCATAGGTGCACTTACAGCAGGTAACGCGTTACAGCACTTTTTGGATACCTCAATCCCTGGCAGTATTTTTGGCATGTTGATTCTGTTTGCCGCCATGGTGATTGGTATTGTTCCTTCGCACTGGGTACAACCCGGCGCAAGCTTGATTATCCGCCTAATGATCTTACTGTTTGTTCCGATCAGTGTTGGGTTGATGGATCACTTCGACATGCTCATCGCGAACGCATTGCCAATTATGGCGAGCGCCGTTGGTGGCACGTTGCTGGTGTTGGTGTCCTTATCATGGTTTTTAGACCGCTTGCTTTCGAGAGGTAACTGATCATGTGGATTCTACTCACCATCGTGGTATTCCTGTTTGCTCGCTGGGTAAGTCAAAAAGTAAACTCACCGCTGTGTAATCCCCTGCTGATCAGCATTGGTATCATCATTCCGATACTCACGTTCTTCAAAGTACCGTTTGAGACTTACTATGCCGACAACACCTGGATTACCTACATGCTTCAGCCTGCGGTTGTTGCACTTGCTTACCCGCTTTATGAACAGCTACCTCAAATCAGAGCCAACTGGCGCATTATTACCTTTGCTTGCACGCTAGGCAGTGTGATGTCGATGACAACGACAGCATTAATCGCAGTGGCTTTTAAAGCGGACTTAACTTTGATTGCGAGTTTATTAGGTAAGTCAGTCACCACACCAATTGCGATGGAAGTATCGAGCCATTTAGGTGGTGAAGCAGCAATTGCGGCAATACTGGTATTGATTGTTGGTCTGTTTGGGGCAATTTTTGCTTACCCAATCTACAATCTCATTGGTATTAAGAGCCCTATCGCGCGTGGTTTAACCATGGGTACTGTGTCTCACGCTTTAGGCACGGCAACCTGTGCTGAAAAGAATCAGGAAGATGCTGCATTCAGTTCGTTGGCATTGGTTCTTTGTGGGGTTATCACCTCAATCATTGCACCGAGTATATTTTCGCTCGTGGTTTGGTTCTATTCTTAACCACTTTGATTACAGTTTATACGCGCTCTAATAGATGAGTTGGTAAATAGCTAAACTCACTGGTTCGCGACTTTTAGGCGTTACAGATATCAATAAGCCCAAGCATAACCTGATTATTTCAGTGATAGCTTGGGCTTTTTTCTCGCAATTACTCGGCAATAGCAGTCAAATCACGCCCTGTTTAGGCCAATAAGTGGGATATCAATGGTAGTTTTTACTCTTGCAATCGATTTCATCTGTGACCTCACTCTAATTATGCAAACCAATGTAACAACAACAACACAGTGGTGATCAAGGTCACAGAAAATTCCTGAGCATTGCATAGAATTAAAGCCTAAGGTCAATTAAGGATTCAACATGAACAGTCGTATTACCCTGGCGCTGGAAAGTGCTCCAACAGCAATCAAAGCACTTTTGAGTGACATCGTATTAGCAGACAACTTTGACGCGACATTGTCTCCAGAACAATTTGCTAGCCTACTGCAAGCAAGTGGTTTAGCGGATGACGAGCTACGTATTGCGCTACTTCCTTTTGCCGCAGCCTATTCTTACGCTCCGTTATCTGACTTTTATGTTGGTGCAATCGTGCGTGGTTTGTCTGGCACTCTGTATTTTGGTGCAAACCTTGAAATTGCTGGTGCTCAACTTGGCCAAACAGTACACGCTGAGCAATCTGCAATCAGCCACGCTTGGATGAAAGGCGAGCAAGGTATCTCTGATATCACAATCAATTTCAGCCCTTGTGGTCACTGTCGTCAATTCATGAACGAACTGACCACAGCAAAAGAACTTAAAGTTCAGCTTCCACAACGTGATGAAATGTCTCTGCAAGAGTACCTACCAGACTCATTCGGCCCTGCTGACTTAGGTGTGACGACTGGCCTAATGACTAAGCTTGATCATAAGCACACGACTGAAGAAACAACGCCTATTGTTGTAGAAGCGCTAGCAGCACTAAACCGCAGCCATGCTCCTTACACCAAAAACCTAAGTGGTGTTTCACTGCAATTGACGTCGGGTGAGATTTTCACCGGTGCTTACGCTGAAAACGCAGCGTTCAACCCGAGCTTACCTCCTCTACAAGTGGCGTTGATTCAACTTAAACTGGCTGGCTTCGATTTTGAACAGATTGAAAGTGCAGCGTTGGTTGAAATTGCCGAAGGTAGCATCAGTCACCTAGCGGATACGCAATCTACATTAGAAGCGATTAATCCCGACATTCCAGTGACTTACTTAGCAATCTAAGTACATCTAATTAACAAAATTTTAAATAAGCAGCCCTATTTAACGGGGCTGCTTTTTTTATACCTGTAATTAACGCAACAACTTGCGCAAACGTTTGCTTTTATCATTGAAATAAGTATGATCACCCCGTTTTCAATCAATCGCTCAAAAGATCGGAAGGAATTTCTATGTTTGGTACTGCTACTCGTGAAAATGCTACTCGTGTACTTCTATTAGGTTCAGGTGAACTCGGCAAAGAAGTTGCTATCGAGTGCCAACGTTTAGGCTTGGAAGTTATTGCATGTGACCGTTACGCAGACGCACCCGCAATGCAAGTTGCACATCGTAGTCATGTATTAGACATGTTAGACGGCGATGCACTGCAAGCAGTCATTGAACTTGAAAAACCAGATTATGTGGTTCCTGAAATTGAAGCTATTGCCACCAGCAAGTTGGTAGAGCTAGAAGCGCAAGGCTTAAATGTCGTTCCAACTGCGAATGCGACCAAGCTAACGATGAACCGCGAAGGTATCCGTCGTCTAGCGGCAGAAGAGCTAAAGCTGAGCACTTCTCCTTACCGCTTTGCAGACACCTTTGAAGACTTTGCTGCCGCTGTTGAATTCGTGGGCATGCCTTGCGTTGTTAAGCCAGTAATGAGCTCTTCAGGTAAAGGCCAAAGCGTTATCAAAACGGAGGAAGACATTCAAAAGTCTTGGGACTACGCACAAGAAGGCGGTCGTACTGGCGCGGGTCGTGTAATCGTTGAAGGCTTCATCGACTTCGATTACGAAATTACGCTACTTACCGTTCGCGCAGTCGACGGTGTTCACTTCTGTGCGCCTATCGGTCACCGCCAAGAAGACGGTGATTACCGCGAATCATGGCAGCCACAAGTGATGTCAGACAACGCACTTAAAGCCGCGCAATACACGGCTGAACAAGTGGTTAATGCACTAGGTGGCCACGGTATCTTTGGCGTCGAGCTGTTTGTTAAAGGCGATCACGTTATCTTCAACGAAGTATCCCCTCGCCCACACGATACAGGCCTAGTAACATTGATGTCTCAAGACTCATCGGAATTCGCACTGCACGTACGAGCCTTTACGGGTATGCCGATCAAATCCATCACGCAATACGGCCCTTGTGCATCAGCGGTTATTCTAGGCCAAGGCACTTCAACTAACATTCGTTTTGAAGGTCTTACAGAGGCGCTAGACGCACCACAAACACAAGTTCGCCTGTTTGGTAAGCCTGATATCGATGGTCGCCGTCGTTTAGGTGTGGCGCTTACTCGTCGTAACAGCACTGAAACAGCGATTGAAGATGCCATTGAGAGCGCGTCAAAAGTAAAAGTGATTTACTAACCTGCTATTCAATTCTGAACAATCACGAGTTCAAATCTGAACCATAAAAAGACGGGCTATCGAGCCCGTCTTTTTGTTGGTGTTATCTGTTCGCTTAACTAAGCAGACTGAACTTAAGCGTCTGACTCAATCAAATACACTTCTTCAAAGAAGCGAGACAAGCCTTTCTTAGCAATCTTCGGATGTTCATCGTTCGCTATATCTTGATTCAACAATGTAATTTTGTATCCTGCAAACAATTGAGCAATCTCTAACTTAGGTACGCTAAACGGAGGCCCCGCCATCTCGCTTTGATCATAATCCAGAGTCACCAGAAGGATCTTACCGCCCGGTTTCAGCAGTTGTTTCAAACGCTCGACATACTGCACTCTCATCTCTTCAGGCAATGCGACTAAAGACGCGCGATCATAAATGGTATCGACAGGTTGGATTGGCGCTGAAAAGTAATCGCCCGTGTAGATGTTCAGTTCATCGAATTGGTAGAGCTCGTGCTGACCGCTAATTTGAGTCACAGTCGGGGTATAAAGGTGCTCTGCAAAAAATGCGCGAACCGCAATCTGGCTTAACTCGACACCTTGAACATCTTCATGCTTTGAAGCTAGCCAAATCAGATCTTCACTTTTGCCACAAAGTGGAACAAACACACTCTTCTCGCAGCTAGGCTCAGTCTTTTCCCAAAATTTAATCAGAAGTGGGTTTACATCTTCGAGGTGGAAACCAATTTGGTTGGCTGCCCATTTATTGTGCCAAAATTCAGGATTATTCATCTTTCGTTCATGTTAAACAGTCATAATGCAAGGGTACAGTATAGAGAGGTAAGAGCAACCTTAGCTTGGTTTAAAGTACTAAATTGATTTCGATAAAATCAGAAACTGGCTAAGTTCAAAGTTCTGATAATTGCGGAACTAACGGTTGGGTTATTTGGCTATATCTTCACATTTTAAAGCAATATTAAACGTTAGAATTGGTTTCTGTCTTAGCTAGCCTCATTTAATATGTAGTGAAATTAGTTAAGCTGTTTTTACTCTTGTGCGTTACTGGTTACCCCTTTTGACTACCCGTTTTTTGTAACCTTGTATTTTGGAGTTTGAATGAGTGTATTTCTCCGTACGACGGCCCTAATGCTTTTGGTATTGAGCCGAGCGCCTGCATTCGCAGCAGCACCTGTTTCAACAAGTTCAACAGATCAAACGCGCACTCCTGCGCAAAACCAAGTATCTTCAAACGTATTCCGTCATAGTTTGAGCGGCCTTTACGGCATCAAGGCCTTCGACTCACGCCCGACTCAGCCTTACACCGACTTCGATATTTTGTACAGCAAAGCGCATCAAGGCCAAGCTGAACTAGAAACTATCTGTAAAAGTACTGCCCTACTCACCAATTCTGAAGCGCTATTTGCTGGCGTTAAATCTCAAGCTCGCGCAGAAGAAAAAATCGCCCTTGAGCTTGATGGTGATGTGACAAAAATTACCGACTTAGCCCGTGCAACTATCATCGCGAACGATGTAGAGAGCTTGGTTGAAGTTTACGAAGCGCTAAGCCGTGAAGCAGACGTTGTTAAGCTGAAAAATAAGTTTAAATCGCCGGCTGACTCTGGTTACCGTGACCTTAACTTGTTGGTTCGTTTGCCTAAAACCAACATCATTGCAGAGGTTCAACTTCACTTAAAAGCGATTGCTGATGTGAAAAGTGGTCCTGAGCACGAACTGTACGAAATTATCCAAGGTATTGAGCGTCACGCAATTGCAGAACATCGCCCAATCAACGATATCGAAGCGGCACAAATCAATAGCCTACGACGCCAATCTTTAGAGCTTTACCAACAAGCATGGCAACCGTACATTACAACGCACATTAAAGCGGCTTAACACATAGATAGGCTATTCCAATAAACATCACAAGGGCTGCACTCGCAGCCCTTTTTAGTACTTGTTGAGTAGCCTCTCCACTTCCTATCCCAAATAATCAGATCGTTTAAATTTAGATCTCAGTCTCTTTTCTCCGTCGAACATTTCTGTTTCTATAGCGAATAAGCTTCTGACAAGAAAAGGAATTACGTCAATGCCGAATAACAAATCCATGCTTTCCATCGCGCTACTTGCTGCGTTTTCTGTACACGCTAGTGCTGACGAATGCGGAAAGATCACCATTGCAGACATGAACTGGAACTCGGCGAGCCTTATTGCTCATGTCGACCAATTCATTTTGAATAACGGCTACGGCTGTGAAGCGGACTTAATCCCCGGTGATAGCGTCCCTACGGGCACGTCAATGATTGAAAAAGGTCAACCTGATGTTGCGCCAGAGCTTTGGACTAATGGCATCAAAGAAGCGTTGGATAAGGGTGTTGCGGATAAGCGTCTACGTTACGCGGGCAAGTCTTTGGTCAACGGCGGTGAAGAAGGTTTCTGGGTACCAAACTACCTTGTTGAACAGTACCCAGAGCTTACAACCATTGAAGGTGTGATTAAAAACGCAAAGCTGTTTGAACACCCAGAAGATGATGAGAAGTTTGCGTTTTATAGCTGCCCTGCGGGTTGGACTTGTCAGATTACCTCCGGTCACCTGTTCGATGCGCTTAAGTTAGAAGATCACAATTTTGAAATGGTTGATCCCGGCTCAGGCGCCGCTTTAGCAGGTACGATAGCGAAAGCTTACGAACGCAAAAAAGCATGGTTTGGATATTACTGGTCGCCTACGCCTGTGCTAGGTAAGTATGAAATGGTGAAGGTTGATTTCGGAAGTGGTACTGACATTGAGGAATTCCGTAACTGTACGACACAACCTGATTGTGAATCTCCTAAAGTGACCATGTATCCACCAGCACCGGTTCACACAATCACCACAGAAGCCTTTGCTAATAACGAACCTCTTGCCTACCAATACTTTGAAAAGCGTGGTTTTACCAATAAACAAATGAGTGAGTTGCTGGCCTGGATGGAAGACAACCAAGCCGACGCCGAAGAAGCCATGTATTACTTTCTAGAAAGCTCACCACAGGTATGGAAGCCTTGGGTGTCTGAAGACATCGCAAGTAAGGTTCAACAAGCCCTTTAGAGTGAAGATTCAAAGTCAGAGGCCTAGCCTCTGTTTTCGCATCTAAAGCAAGTTCTTACCGGACAGTAAATAGATGGAGTTTGAGAAAGGTTACTAAAAATTAAAGAAATGCGTTTAGCTTAAACTCTATGCAGATACAAAAAGACCACGCTAGGCGTGGTCTATTGCTTGGCTACTTCTCGATTTTAATATTTTCGACACGGGCCTTTAGTTTTTGTCCCGGTCTAAAAGTAACAACACGTCGAGCAGAAATTGGAATGTCTTCACCAGTTTTCGGGTTACGACCAGGTCGCTCGTTTTTCTCGCGAAGATCAAAATTACCAAAACCAGACAGTTTTACCTGTTCGCCATTTTCGAGCGCTTTACGAACTTCTTCGAAAAACACTTCCACCGTTTCCTTGGCATCCCGCTTGCTGTATCCGAGTGTCTCAAACAGGTTCTCAGCCAAATCGGCCTTCGTGAGTGCCATAAAACTTTCCTCAAAGCTATGTTAAACATTGCTACCATCGCCAGTAGCGCCAAAGCATTTACCCTATTCAATCAATGAGATAAGGTCATTTACTAGGAAAGTGTATGCCAAGCTTCTGATTTTCGCCAACTTTTTTATCTTAACTATTTAATTATTCTTTCAAATCAGAAAGATAACTCGCTTCAAATTTCACATATATAGCTAAAAACCATCTACTCAACAGTAACGAAATGGAGTTATATTCCATACAAACAACCATTAATAGAATTTAAAACTTTAGCGAACTAAATAATAATTTTTGAGACTTTTCTCCGATACCCAATAAAATCAGCCACTTGATTTGATATGGGACTCAACAAAGGTTACTAAATAAGCGTTATTAAATATAAGATTTGTATCATTTCAGAATTTAATTCGAATTCACTTATAAAAGCCTATGTTCTTTTGAGGTTTTCGGTTACAACTTAACAGAGGATGGCTTGACGGAATCAGAACTCGATGAGTGTATCGAAATCAGAATAGAAATGATCGGTCTAGAAATAGACGATGATCTTGAGAGCCAGTTACTTGCGTGTATGGTTAGTTGATTGCTTAGTAAGTTGGTTATTTAAATAACTTCACTTCTTCGACATAGAATAAGACCTCACAAGTGCGAGGTCTTATTTGTCATTCAAAGCTGCTCATGCAATATCAGCTTTCTTCAATCATTTTTGTTCAGCAAGTGTTTGTGTCGCTTTGGTATTCGTTACATTCGCAGGTTTCACAATCAAACCAATTCCGACAAGAAACAGTATTGATGCAACAACCTGAGCCACAGACAGCACCTCATCATACATAAAGTAACCGCTAATCAATGCGAAGATAGGCACTAACAAGGTTAACGGCGCGGTCGTGCTTAAAGGGTATTGGATTAGCAGCTTATTCCATACCCAATAACCAAATAGCGTGGTTGGGTAAGCCTGAAACAGCACCGCAATCGTCGTGTTCCAATCCCATTGTTCGATGCCCTGCCAGATAATTTGGTCACCATGTAACATCACGGCAAATAACACTAATGGCACTGGAGCAAACGTAAGCGCCCCACAAACCCACGGGGCGTAATTAATGCCTAAAGTTCCAAGTGTCAAAAGTACAGTGCTTTCACAGTACAATTCTTGGGTTGTTATTAGGTATAAATGCCCAATAACTTATGGAATCCGATTCATAATGAGTTTCCAAAGCCCACTTACGCTGGATGTAAAAAGAAAAAGCACTATAGAGATTTTTTTTCAACAAGTTAAAGAGTGATGTTAATGATGAGTCGTATAGTTCGAGAAATAAAAAGAGGAAGAGAAGTACCCCCTACTTCAGGAAGCGAATATTATCCAGAAGGGAGCTAGTTTTAATAAGATGTCATTGATTTAAAATAATTTACTAATTAGTATTTTCGATACTAATTCATACTAAAGTAGTTATCAGCCACCTTTGGTGCAAGAGTCGTTCTGGAAGCCCGAATCCCATCCCTTGGTTAATCAATCGCAGACAAGCTTTTGTCCAAAACCTTCACAGGTTGAATTATTACCCGTGGTATGTTCTACCTCAGAAATGCCCCAAAACGAGTTCCGGGGCATTGACGAATGAAGCTTTGTTAGTTCTCTTTTTGAATCCTAGTCAGTGCCTTCAGCTCATTTAGAGTATCTTCTGTATCAATAATTTGACCATCGAAGCTTGATAGGTAAAAGGTTTGAGCTTTATCGCCGTTAGTATGAACCTTCATGCCACCCACGACAGGTGTAAGGAATGGAACTTGTCTATATTCCAGTTTGTCACCCAGTAAATCCTCGAACCCTTCCTTTAAACCTAAGTCATCACCTAAAACCCCGATCTTTCTAGCTAAATGGTCACCACCTTTATCAACATAGACTACCCAGTGAACACTTTCACCGTTTAAATCAGATTCAGCGAGATTGTAAAAATCATAGTGCTCATTTGACATTACAGGTGTTGTCTCGCCAGTTTCTGGGTTAATTAAGCTAAGACTCTTGGTGTTTGAATAATCCTCGTTACTAGAGGGTTTAACTAAAGTGAAGATTTTACCATTCTGTTCGTAAACTCGATCATTGCCATAGAAGTCTATCGAACCAACGTTGTCACCGTAGTTACTGTTTGAGCTTAAGTCTGTAATCGTAGTTCGATCTTTCTTTTCGTAAGTAAATGCCCAATCACCAATCAAGTCAGCATGTTCGATGAAATCCATAGTGGTATGGTAATAGTTCATTACTCCGTCATTATACAAGCCTACTGCGGTGTAATTCTGTGGCTCACTGTCATAGTAAACATCGCCAATAGCAATGATGATTGTTTTATCACCGTCAGTGGAGTAAGTGATGTAACTCTCAGGTTGTCCATCTCTCTCTCGCTTGAAATTAAGCTCAACCAGTGTTTTCACGTCATTAATGTTCTCATCGTATTCCATCAACCATGACTGTTTGTCGTACTGGTTGTGTCGGATGAATCGTAAAGTGCCATTCTTATCAACTGACATACCTGAGTTGGTTAAATGAATCCTGTGATCATCGTCATCATTGCCCCTAGCAATACATTCGATACCACCGCCTTTTTCGCTGCTGTGCATTGGGACTTTAAGTATTACGCATGAATCCACATGTGAGACATCACCACTACCATCAGCTTCCAGCTCAAATCCAATAAATGCACCTTTAAGGAAGAGGTTGTTCTGGCTTGCTACTGTTTCTACTATTTCACATTTGGTTGCACCCGCAACGTAATGAAAGTCGAAGAGGTTGGAAATATCTGGTTGATTGTGCCCTTGCTCGCCTACTTGAGTGAAGTAATCACCACAAGTTTGGATATCCGAAGATCGAGCACCTGTTTGAGCTTGCTGCATAAAAACAACAGCATTTTTGGTGTTTACGTTGGCGATGCCTCTTGTGCCTTGATTGCCTGAGTCTGAACCGCCATCACATCCTAATAATAGTGCTGATGCGGTGATTAAAGTTAGCTTTTTCATTAATATAATGTATTGTTTTATCTGATTTTCATGGTGTTTAGTTTACTACTATTAGGCTATCTAGTTTATGGAATGACGGTTTCAAACTGTTAGTAAATGTGTATTTCAATCATTGAGGGGAAACTAGATAAAATAACGTTATACATTTCCGTTAAATCGTCTAAGAATTGAAAGCTCTCTAACTCATTTTTGTCCGTGCGACCTGAGGTCGTATGAAGCGTTGTTCACCGCTTAACGAGTGAACCATCTGTATCACCAGATGAACCTACGAGCCTGAATAAAGCAGCGGCTCGGACAATGTAACGAAACTTGGCCGTTGGGCTGAGTGGGAAAAGAATCGTGAGAGGACGTTCCTCCTGAAAACCACAATTCGGGTAAGTGCTAGGTAGTCAGTATGATGAACGTATGTGAATCCATTCAAGGTGCGTTATATGATGAAGCAGCGGAAGTGGTTAATACGCTGTGGCCAAAAGGCAATGAGAGTTGGAAAGAGGTTGGACAGTACTTTTTCGTGGTCGCCGTACTCTCCGCACTATAGTGGGCATCTAAGCTGACATTTTACGTAACATACGGAACAGGGTAAGCCTGTATCACTCCCTTTGGGAAAGCCTTTGTGGCCGATAGTGATGCAGGTATAGGAGGTCGGAAAAAGCGAAAGCTGCATTGTAATGATGCAGATACAGACTTATGTCTGATCACGAAAGTGAGCCCACTTCCGACTGGTCTCCCATTGCGAGAGAATTTGAAGAACTTTATTCAAGGAGAAAAGCAAATGGTGATCTCGAAAGAGATTAGTGCATCTTCTGACGGCGCTCAATGGCAGTCCATCGACTGGAAATCCGTTGAAGCACACGTATTGAAGCTTCAAATGCGTATCGCAAAAGCAACGAGAGAAAAGAAATACGGTAAGGTGAAGTCCTTACAGTGGCTCTTGACTCATTCTCGCTCAGCCAAGCTTCTTGCGGTTAAGCGAGTCTCTCAGAATAAAGGCAGTAAAACGTCTGGAATAGACGGTGTCACCTGGAACACAGATGTACGCCGTATGAAAGCAGTCAATCAACTGAGCCGCAAGGCTTACTCTGCAAAACCACTCAAACGTATCTACATCCCCAAAAAGAACGGTAAGCTCAGGCCATTGGGTATTCCATGCATGATTGATAGAGCGCAACAAGCCCTCCACCTTCTAGCATTAGAACCAGTGTCCGAAACGCTTGCCGACCTCAATAGCTATGGGTTTAGGCCAAATCGCAGTACGGCTGACGCCGTCAGTCAGTGTTTCAAATGTTTGGCTCTAAAGCGATCAGCGAAATGGGTTCTTGAGGGAGATATTAAGGCTTGCTTCGACAAAATCGGGCATCAATGGCTTATGGACAATATCACGGTAGATAAACGTATGTTAGAGCAATGGTTACAGTCTGGCTATGTGGATAAGGGTCTGTTCTATGATACCGATGAGGGTACACCTCAAGGTGGAATAATATCTCCAACCTTGATGCTAATGACTCTCGCGGGAATAGAGCAACAAATAAAATCTACAGCTCTGAAAATGGGTGCTAGGGCCAACTTTATTGGTTATGCGGATGATTTCGTGGTCACCTGCTCTTCAAAGGAAGTGCTAGTGAACGATATCAAACCGTTGATTGCTGACTTTCTGGCAGAAAGAGGGTTAACCCTCTCCGAAGAGAAAACGAAGGTCACTCATATTGATGATGGCTTTGACTTTCTGGGTTTCAATCACAGGAAGTACAAAGGGAAATTGCTCATTAAACCGAGCAAATCTAACACGCTGTTATTCCTTAGAAATCTACGTGAACTTATTAAAAAGCACGCAACCATCCCTGTTAACGATCTTATCAAGTTGATAAATCCGAAACTTAGAGGGTGGGCGAATTACTATCGCCACTGTGTTGCTAAACAAGTATTCGGGTATGTCGGCCACAAACTATTCCAAGCGTTATGGCACTGGGCAGTTAGACGTTATCCAACCAAGTCCAAAGACTGGGTTGTTCATAAGTATTTTCTCAATCGTAAAGGCCAGTGGCAATTTCACGGTTGGCAGAAAATCATGGACATGGACTGTCACTTCAATCTGTTCCAAATAGCTAAAGTGCCCATCGAGCGACACGTAAAAATCAGGAATGCAGCGACCCCTTTTGACCCTCAATACCAAGAATATTTGGTGAAGAGAAAATCTAAAAGGCTAGCTCGTAACTCTTGGAAAGAGCCTGTCCCGACTGCGTTATAAGTTGCTGGGTATCAATGATGCCTTAGTGGAGGCTTGAGCCGTATGCAGTGAAAGTTGCACGTACGGTTCTTAGAGGGGCGGCACTTGGTAACAAGTGTCGTCTACTCGACAGAGGCTTCATAGACCCGAAGTTTTACTCGTGGCACTTTTCTCAAAAAGTGCAAGCTAGCTCAGTTTTACCCCAAATCTTCTCAGACCCAGCGTATCCGCCCCATGAACCCACGGGGCGACTTGTCAGTGTTTGAAGTTCCAAGGCAGGAGTGCGTCGATATCAGGCTCAGCTTTCGCCAGCTCTTTCATGCACTTGACCATGTAGTCGTAGAGGATAAGACCGTTGGCTTTCGCGGTCTCGATGATGCTGTAAAGCATCGCGCTCGCATCAGCACCGTTTGGTGTGTTAGAGAACAGCCAATTTTTCCTGCCAATAACCAGTGGTTTAATTGCGCGTTCAGCGCGATTATTATCAATAGATAAGTGACCATCGTCGATATAACGAATAAGCTTTGACCACTGCCCAAGCGTATATTTTATCGCTTTGCCTAGTGGGCTAGAGCCAATCACCTTCTGGGTCGTCATCCATTGGTAAAGCTCATCCAGTATCGGCTTGGCAAGCGCTTGACGCTCTGCTTTTCGCTCTTGGGCAGGCGCACCTTTTAAGCGTGATTCTATCCCGTAGAGTTTTTGGATTTTAGCCAGCGCCTTATCAGCCTTGCCCGATTTACCTTTCCCTTGAAGCTTCTTCGCATCCATGAACTTGCGACGAGCATGCGCTAAGCACCCTACATTGGTGACGTGATGCAGACCATCATAAGCCGCGTAGCCATCGGTTTGTAGATAACCGTTGTAGTCACCTAAAAAGTCCACGGGACACGCCCTCGCGCGACTGTTTTGATAGTCGTACAAGGCAATATTTTTCACATTCGGCAGTGCCGCTTCGGGTGAGTCAGCGCCTGAGCAGTAGAGCCACATATAACACTTCTTCTCTTCTTTGAGCACATTGAGCGGCGTTTCATCCGCCTGAACCACCACTTGTTGAAGCAGGTGCTCTTTCAAGGCGGCATACAGCGGGGCGAACTTCTCACTGACTTGGATAACCCACCTTGCCATGGTGGTGCGTGATAGCTCGATACCCGACGGGGTAAACAGCGATTCTTGGCGATAAAGTGGCATCGCGTATTGGTATTTGCCAAGAATGATGTTGGTCAGCAAGCTTTCTGTGGCGAAGCTTTTAGGGATGAGACTCTGAGGGGATGGCTTCTGAACGATACGGCTGCTGTCACCTGTTTTCTCGCACTGGCGGCAAGCGTACTTAGGACGAACATATTCCAACACTTTGAGTACCGCTGGCGTGAACTCTAGCTTCTCGCTGCGGTCTTCACCGATTTTATGCAGGCTATGATTGCAGCAAGCGCACTGCTTTTCATGGTCGTCTACATCAAGTTCGATAACCTCACGAGGCAAGGTCTTAGGCAGAGGTTTACGTTTACCGCGCTTTTTCGTTGTGGTCGTGGTTGTCACCTCAACCTCGTCTTCTTTAACGGCTTCACATTCCGCTTCGTTGAAGAGGTCACCTTGTGATTCATCGTAAGGCTTTAATGCCTCCGAGCGTTTCGCGAACTGACGGTCGAAGGCGAGTTTGAGTTGTTCAAGCAGCGATTGGCGCTCTTGTTTCCACTCATTTCTCTCCGACATCAGAGCAGCTACCATCGCTTGTAGCTCGGCAACATCTTGGCTTTCTGGGTTGATATTTGGCGTCTTTTTCATAGCATTGATTATACTAAAATCGTGCCGTTAACGCTTGGAGAATAAGGCTTTATTCTCGATTAACTCATTGTAAAATCGTTTATTTTGATGGGTTCGTGGCCGATAATTGTGAAGCCTGAAAGCAGTCTATCAAGCTCAAATTGAGTGAGGGTAAACACCTGATTTTTCTCTTTTGAAGACCACTTATACTTGGCTTTTTCAAGGCGTTTATACCAGAGGGCGAAGCCTGTTTTATCCCAGTACAACACTTTAATCTTATCGCGCTGTTTATTGGTAAACAGGAACAGCGCACCGCTGCCAAGAGGCAAGTCAGTATCATTTTCGATAATCGCTGCAAGGCCGTTGATGGACTTTCTAAAATCGACGCTTTCACGATAAAGGTAAATGTCTGGAGCGCTGAGCATACCTTTCATGACAACGCTCCAATGAGTTCAGCAAGATAGGTGGCTGGCGTGCCTTGAGGAATGCTCAGCTCCACATCATTGATGAGAAGTGTCATGTTCGCCGTAGCTATCTGGGCCTGATACTTGGTTGTCTTTTCAACGATTTCGGCTCTAACAAATCCGACAGATTCCGATTGGTTTGCTGTTTGGAGTTGACGCCGTTTGGCAAAGAACGTGGATAAACTCAGTCCATGCTCTTCACAAAAAGCGCGTTGGGTAACACTGCTGCTTTCATATTGCTCAAACAGTGATTGCCATTCTAGGTCGGTGCGTCGTTTTACCATTTCAACTCTCCTTTGGGTTGGAGAGATGATCTTATTCTTCGTGCTGGTTAATTAGAATGCGGGGTTCGTGACACGCTTACGAGCAAACAGCATCCCCCAGACATTGAACGCAAAAGCTTGAGTGGTTTTCGATGCCTTAACGATCACGCCCATCAAGGTCCAACTGCACGCCGCAATCATAATCAAGATCACGCCATTAACGGTGACATTACCCGTAGCTGCAGATACCAATACCGCCAATGCACACATAGCTAGCATCGCACCCAATAATTTACGAATAGAAGCACTCTCCTTGAACAACCACACGCCAACCGCCATGCCGATTAATACGTTGGTTGAAAGCAAGACCGATGAAAGCCCAGACGATAAACCAGCAGTGATCGACCATGAAGCCATACCCCAGATACCCACACCGAACACAAAGCCATAACTGACTAAGTAGCGCCAAGCAACAGGCGATCAGCATGTCGACCGTGGTGAGCTGCTACCAAAAACTGGAATCACAAGGTTGGATTCATTCTCGACCGCAAGCGGGATATTTTGTTTCTCCTCATAAACCTGCTCACTCAACCCCAGAGTGGGCACAGTTTGAGAGTAAGGTGTCCAGCGTTAGGCAAACCTCATCGACTCACAACTCAATCAATGGGCCTTTAGGGGTTTCGAGCACCACTAATGATGAGCAGTCGATCGTTGAACTGGAACGAAGTTTTCGTCGCGCTATTAGGCGTATGAGCAACAGGCTTAACCATTACCCAGATACACAAGGTGAGCCGATTTTACGACAGGCATTATCCACTCATTTTGCCAAGCTCGATGTGCACTTTTCACCTGAAGAGATGGTGATTACGGCTGGCTGTATGTCTGCGATTAAGGCCGCACTTGAATCTTGCACTAAAGAAGGCGACACCATCGCTATTAGCTCGCCATGTTTCAACGGTATTCTGGAATTGCTCAGACAAATGTCGCGAAAAATCATCGAGATCCCGTCTCTAGATGATGGTGTCGACTTGCAACAACTGGAAGCGCATTTGAAAAATAAACAAGTCGATGCCGCGATCTTTTGTACCTCTCATATGAACCCTCAAGGGATCAACATGTCAGCCACTCAAAAGCAGAAACTGGCTGAATTAGCGAATCACTATCGAGTGCCGATCATTGAAGATGATGTGTATCTGGAACTGTCCTACTCCTCACACATGCCGCTCCCCGCGAAATACTACGACAAAGGCGGTTTTGTCTTATGGTGTGGATCAGTATCGAAAAGTTTGTCACCGAGTTACCGTTTGGGATGGTGCTTGCCGGGCAGGTTTATCAACGAATACAAGGCTCAGTTCTCAGCTGCGAGCTACGGCGTTGCCCTGCCCACTCAGCTTGCGGTTGCTGACTTTATTGGATCTGGCCAATACGCTAAGCACGTGAAGAGAAGATGCACTCAGATCTTGTCTTTGCGCCAACAATACCTAAGTTATTTGGCTCAGCACCTTCCTCAAGATGTGAAGATAAGTAATCCACAAGGTGGCATGGTGCTTTGGCTGCAAATCCCAAGCTTGAACCAGTCAGCCTTTGCTCAGGGCATTACCGAGAAGAACATTGATATTAGGCTTGGACACCTGTTCAGCACTCTCGACCTTTACAGCAATTGCTTACGCCTCAATATTGGGTATCCGTTAGAGGATGAAGCCAAGCAGCAATTGGATGCCTTAATCGAGCTTATCCATATTCACAGCTAACAGCACGTAGCACGTAGCCTTTCAAAATCCGCTTTTTTAAATGCCTTCGAATGCCGAATTCTAATAGCCTTTTGTCATAAAAAAGAAGGCTATTATTCCTATCTTAATTCGGGTAAAGCCCCAAACCGTAAGGAAACCCACTCGCCTCAAAACCCTTAAATGCTGAGTTTGCAAGCACCCACAAAATTATGCAACTTGGCTAATGACACATCACTTTTTATCGTCAATATACAGCCGTCAGCGCTGGCGTTTTCCTGTATTTGAAGAGAACTATTATGAGTGATAAAACAAAAAACAAACCACTACCTTCCTTTATCGAAGAACGCTTGAACTTCTATATTCAAGACCTGATTACCCAGAACCAAAGCCAAAAGCATTTGGTATTGGGTAAACGCCCCCAGCGCAGTGCCGTTGTGATGCAGAGCAATGATTACCTAGCGCTGTCACACAACAAACAGATCCAACAAGCCCATCAAGCGGCGATCTGTGAGCACGATGACAACGTGGTGATGTCTGCGATTTTCTTACAAGATGAGCAGTCTAAACCTGCGTTCGAAACTGAGCTTGCGAACTATGTTGGAATGGAGAGCTGTTTGCTTTCTCAATCGGGCTGGGCGGCCAATATTGGGCTATTGCAAACCATCTGCCCACCGGGCACACCTGTGTATATTGATTTCCTTGCACACATGTCGCTATGGGAAGGGATTCGGGCTGCCGGCGCAGTTGCCCATCCGTTTATGCATAACAATATGAATCACCTACGCAAACAGTTAGAGCGCCACGGCTCAGGTGTCATTGTTGTCGACTCGGTTTACAGCACAATAGGCACCATTGCCCCACTGTGCGACATCTACGAAATGGCGCAAGAGTTTGATTGTGCGGTCGTCGTTGATGAATCCCATTCACTGGGTACACATGGAGAGAATGGTGCAGGCTTAGTGCAAGCATTGGGGCTCACCAACCAAGTCGACTTCATCACCGTTAGCTTGGCAAAAACCTTTGCTTATCGCGCTGGGGCAATCCTTGGCCCTAAACAACTGTCTAAAACCTTGCCGTTTGTGGCGTACCCTGCGATTTTTAGCTCAACAGTGTTACCACAAGAAGTGGTTCGTTTAGAGAAAACGTTGGAGGTGATCAAAGGTGCGGAAGACAAACGAGAAGCCTTATTCAATCGGGCTAAGTCGCTGACTACGGGGCTAAAGCAAATTGGCTTTAATATCCGCAGTGAGTCTCAAATTGTAGCGCTAGAGTGCGGCAATGAAAGAAACACGGAGCGTGTGCGAGACTTCTTAGAAGAACGTGATGTGTTCGGTGCGGTATTCTGCCGCCCTGCGACTGGCAAGAACAAAAACATCATCCGTTTTTCAGTGAATGCCGATATGACACCAAGAGACATTGACCATGTGCTCACGGTTTGTCACGAAGCGTACCATCACCCCGAGTTAGAGTTCGTGTAACCTTTTTCGAACCATATTTATAACCAACACCAACGGCAGGACTGAATGGACGCTATCATGTCGCGATACAAAAAGAGCCCAGCAATTCGCTGAGCTCTTTCTTGAATCTATGTCTACCCAATGGCCGTGAACTTCAGACTATTACACCCGCTAAATCCAGTGAGCAATTTTATCAAACAGTCGGTTTTTATCGGCAGGTTTAACAATAAAGTCCGACATGCCTGATGATTCCATCTTTTCCAAGGTAACGGGAGAACTGTCACCCGTGTGAGCAATAATCGGCACCGAAGAGTATTCTTTGTCGGCACTGCGAATTCGGCGAGAAGCTTCAACACCGTCCATGATTGGCATTTCAATATCCATTAGGATCAAGTCGATTTCGTCGGTATCAAGCGCATCTAAGGCTTGTTGTCCGTCTTCTTTTTGCACAACATCAAAGCCCTGTTTTTCCAATAACATTGCCGTAAATCGGCGTAGAGATTCATTGTCATCGACCACCATAATCGTACGTCTAGTGGTGGCCTCTAGCGGTTTTACAGCAACCGATGGCATCACGTAGTTGGAGTCAAACAGTAAACGGTCAATGGTCGCTTCAGTATTTAGTAGCCAGACTTGTGTTTCCACCCAAATAGGCTCGAAAGAAATGTTACGTACACGCTTGATAGGATGACGCTCATACAAGTAAATGATTCGCGCCTCAGTGAACGAAAGTAACGATTCAATCTTATCGAGGCAACTAGCTCTTAAATCCAAGCTCTCCATATCAACGAAAATCAAGTCGAACTCAAATTGATATTCCTTATTCTGAAGCGCTGATGCCACATCCAAAATCTCTAGGTCAAAACCCATAAAGCGAGAGATTTCAGTCATTTTACTGGAAAGCACTGTCTGATCACTGATCATCAGCACCGTCTTGAGTTTAGTCAGTTCGCTCTTGATTTCCTCTACCGAATTGGAAGTCAAAGATGGGAAAATCATCGTGAACTGTGTCCATTGATCCACTTCAGACTGGCATTTAATCTCACCACCAAACGAGCGCATGACCTTCTGACAAAATGGCAAACCTAAACCGTAATTACCCGACTGGCCTGTGGTGTAAAAGTCTTGGAAAATACGACGAATGATATCGCTCGAAATACCAGAGCCGTTATCCGTCACCATTATCTGGTTCGTCACTTCATCACTGAACATGGTGACATGAATATGAAAATCTTCAGGGCTACGATGATGGAACGCATTCTTGAACAGATTATACATGGCGTATTTCAACAAGGTGTCGCTACCCAAGAACTCAAAGTTACTCTGCACATCCAAGGAGATTGCTGACTTATCAGCAGAGCGCTTGTAATTGAAACTGTCTATCGCATCCTCAACCACCGCTTGCGCTGAATGCTTCTTAAACGTAGATCGAGAGACTCGGTTTTCATCAATTGAAGTCAGTAACAGATCTATCGTTTCGTTACCGGAATGAATGATCTCCATCGCTTCATCGCCCACTTCACGCAACTGAATCACTTCTTCATTGCTTAACGCATATTGCCCTCTTTGATCGCCACTTTTAGGGTTCGGCAATATGGACTGCATGACATCAATAGAGGTAAGTAATCCGCTTAGAGGGTTTCGCATCTCATGGGCAATACCCGCACCAAAAGACTTCGCCAATGACACCTTGTTTTCATGTTCCACCTGATTGCGGAAGTAGAACAAGTTGCCGAATAAGTAGATAAACAAAAAGATTGGCACATGCGTCCAATCCATTGTGAGTTCGAGGTAGAAGCCTTGTGCAATCCAAGCGCACAAGGTAGCAATCCCAATACCGGCAAAGGTTTGTGCAAACATCACTCTCGTCACGTGCACCAATAAAATATGGAGGAAAATAGCCGACATGAATGACATAACCCAAACGTTGGACCAATTATTCATTAGCAGCATGTAGAAGAAGAAACCTGGCAAACAGATAGTTACGGCAACTTGATAATAAGCCGGAAGGTATTTTCGCCATTCAAATGGGACGCGATTGCGAAATATAATGCCAAAGAACAATACCGAGCAAAACAGGCGAAGCGCTAAGTTTTCGTAGGGTTGCGGGAACAAAAACTCCCACACAATGTAGTAAATTGGGAAGCCGACAAAGCCCATCCAACCCACGAGGGTTAAATTCGGTTCTGCGTACTGGTAAACTTTACGAATCGCGTTCATACGAAATACTTTGCTCTCTAAGCCCTGACGTTTATTAATTCTATGATTTGGTTTTTATACTTATATTTTGGCGCCGATTATATTACACATCACGTCCGAGCAGTGAGGTTTCAATCAAATATGTACCAACGCATTTGTTTTTATTATTAAGCGTAGATGAATGATGCACCCTGCTGACGCTTAAATTTAAGTACGAGTGCTTGGTTCAGGGATGGGCATGCGCGGTGTTCTTTTGATAACTGTGTTCAGCTTACTGCTATGTCACTGTTACTCGATGCATTTTTCTTGGAGTATCCCCGTAATCTATCACTGCGTAATGTTGCGTTACCCTGTTATCCCAGATCGCCATTGAGCCGTTGTCCCATTTGAAACGAACTTGAAACTCAGGGCGTCTCGCAATTTCAAACAGTTGGCTGAGTAAAACATCACTCTCTTTGCGGTCGAGTTCGTTGATATAACGAGTAAACTGTTCATTGATACAGAGCGTTTCTTTATCCGTTTCAGGATGAACTTGAACAACAGAGTGAACCACTGGCGGATTCTCCTGTGCTGTTTTAATCAAGGATTTGTGCCAATCGAGATCAATGTCTTCTGATTCTATACCTTCAAAGGCCACAAGCGAATGAGTCGCCGACAACCCTCTCAACTTAGCTTTCATATCTTCATGTAGAGATTCAAAAACCGCAGTCATAGAACACCAGATAGTGTCACCACCAATGCTTGGAATGTGTTGAGCATGCAACAGGGAAGCTTTCGACGGCAAGCTGCGCCACGTTAAGTCGGTATGCCAATAACTTTCCTTTGGCGCATTGCCACGGGTTGTTTCAATCACACTCACCTGTGGCGCACTTTCCACGCGAGGGAAGAAAGGATGTGCAGGTTCTAACGTTCCAAAGCGCTGTGCAATCATCAAGTGTTGTTCTGGAGACAAAGTCTGCCCGTCGAGAAAGATCACTTGATGGGCAATAAGTGCCTGATACACCTTATCGAGTTCATCAGCACTGCATGTAGAAAGCTCTAGTTCGTGAATACGAGCGCCGATGTGAGGAGTAATGGGTTCTATTTTCAACATACTTTCGCTTATTGGTGATATTGAGTTGCAGGGCGGATCTGGCTACTAGGCTAATCTGACTACTAACTGTAAACCGGGTAAATGCTGATTTTCTTTCTCACTTGAAATAGAAAGTCGTCTCTCCGAAACAAAAAAAGAGCTCCTAAGCTGGAGCTCTTTTCGTTTTTTGATACTTCCTGTATCCATAGACAAGTCCAATCTGTAGTACTTTCACTGAAAGCCAGATCATCGATATCTCCAGTTGTGTATCACCAATAAATCTAGCATACAATCTTCAGACTGTTCTGGGACACAACCGAGATAATCAACTCTAGTGCCAAGCCATCTCGCCGCTTAGCACTTTCGCGCCAAGTTCTAAATCGCCTTCCGTAGCCTCAAATTTCGGGTAGGCTTTCTTCATGTAATCACTGATCTCGACCGATGTTGGATTACTTTTGCTCGCCAACGCTTTTTCAATATCAGCCACATAATCCTTCGTGAAGTGAACTGCATTTATTCCTGTTGGCATTTCACCTAAATAGTGACCCGGAATTACAACCTCTGGCTCTAGTGCTTTCATACGCTCCAACGATTGTGACCACTGGCTACGAATCTCTTTCGATGCAGTATCTGCCATCCATACATGCACACCGCTATACACCGACACGCCACCAAACACCGTTTTTTCAGACGGAACCCATAGGTAAGCTTGGTGTGTATTTATCTCTTTCACTTCGATGGTTTCACCTTCGATGCTTAATGTTGTGTCGTTCATCACCATTGGAACAATCACCTTAGAGGGCGCGTTGCCTTCTAATATAGGCCCCCAGTATTCAAGCTTTGCATCTTTGGTGCGTTTGATATGCGCGACAACGGCTTCACTGGCAACGACTTTAACGTTAGGAAATGCCGAAACTATCGGTTCCAAACCAAAGTAGTAATCTGGGTCGCCGCTACTGATGTAAATCATCGATAATTTTTTGCCAGTCGCTTTGATTTGCTCCACCAAATTTTGTCCATCAGCCACACTAAATTGCGCATCAAACAGAATCACTTCTTTCTCACCCGAGACCAATACCGAGCTTGCCGGGAATATCGCGTTCTCGCCGGGGTTATAGTGAGTAATGTTGAGTTCTGTCGCTAGCGCAACACTTGATGCCAGCACGGTTCCTAGGCTTATGGTTCCTAAAAGCATGCTTTTTGATAACAGGGTTTTCGATAACGTATTCATGGCTTTATTCCGATATTTGGAGTTGAACACCTGCCAACTCGCTGAATGTCCAAATATCTTATTTGATTGTTTTTAGATGAAATAGACATCAAATTAACTTTAACTGTTGCAGTTTTCGGACATATACTGAGGTCGGTTTAATTCTCTAGGCAATAAAACAATGGATAAACTCGAGGCAATGAATGTCTTTGTCACCATAGTGGAACGTGGCAGTTTAAGCGCTGCGGCAGAGCACCTTGATCTCTCACGAACCAAGGTCACTCGTTATTTGGGTGAGTTAGAAGCATGGATGGACACACGCTTGCTTCACAGAACAACACGAAGCTTGAGTTTAACCAGCGCAGGTAAAGAAACACTTGAGGTCGCCAGAGAACTTTTGGCACTGGAAACATCCCTAGCTGGGATCAGAAACCAAAACCGAGAGCATTTAAAAGGTCAGCTGCGTATTACTGCGAGCTACTCGATTGTCGATAGCTTCTTGATGGAATCAATTAGTCGCTTCATCGCCAAATGGCCAGAGGTTTCTATCGACATTATCTCGACTGATCAGACCGTCAACCTGGTTGAGTCACGCATCGATTTGGCCATTCGCATAACCAACGAACTGACGCCCAATATTGTCGCGAAGCAGATCGGTGAATGCCGCTCCGTGATTTGCGCATCGCCTCAATATCTAAAAGAGAAAGGCACACCCACAGAAGCCCAAGATCTAGCGCACCACAACTGTTTATCGTTCAGTTACTTTGGCAAAACCGCTTGGACGTTCAATGGCCCCAATGGGCTCGAATCGGTTCCGATTAAAGGGAATATCAGTGCAAACACCTCAGAGGTTCTGCTTTCTGCCACACTCAAAGGCAACGGTATCTGTTTACTGCCCTTCCCTTCAGTGGAAACCTTGATGCGTGATGGTCTATTAGTGCCACTGCTTTCTGAATGGCAACCTAAAACGCTCGGTGTTCATGCTATTTATGGAACGCGTAAACAAGTCACACCGCTGTTAAGAGCCTTTATCGACCATTTATCTGACGAGATGGAACAATCGACAAGTTGGTAGAAGTACGATGCCATCACTAAGGAGGAAAACTTGCCATTAGTAAAACTGATGCAGAATTAAAATCATTAATTTTACTTAACTGTCAGTTGCTTCTATCGTGACTGCATACATCATCAATTAGCTTATTAACGCAGGGAAACTGACTATGACTGCCATTACCGATTTAGACATTTTGTTAAAGTCCATGTCACCAGAACTCATTGAAGGCAACTATGTTTTCTGTACTGTCGACGGAGCGTTAACAGACTATGTTCAGCTCAATCCAATCTCGACTTTTCGTGAGAAAGAAGGTTTAACACTGGTTCTGAAAGAAGAAGTTGCGACCAAAGCTCAGCTAGACTTCGATGGTGTGTTTAGCCTGATTACATTGTCGGTACATTCCAGTCTTGAAGCGGTTGGATTAACAGCAGCCTTTGCCACCAAGCTTGGTTCTTACGGCATTAGCGCCAACGTGATTGCTGGCTTTTATCACGACCATATCTTCGTTCAGAAAGACAAAGCTGAAGCCGCAATGAGTGCGCTTAGAGAATTTTCAGAAGCGGATTAGTAAAGAATTCGATTGTTCAAAGACACAAAAAAAGCGACGTAATCTACGTCGCTTTGACTTATTGCTTACCGCGCACTCACTGATCAGGCATCAGCGAGTGAAACAGTTAAGCAAGCTTAAAAGTGGCCACTTTGTCGCTTAAACCCGCGGCTTGGCTTTTAAGTTCGTTTGACTCAGTTAAGCTGTCCTGTGCGCCCACAACTAGGTGGTCAGTAACATCTTTAATGGTCGTAATATTTTGGGTAATTTCACCCGTCACGTGTGTTTGCTCTTCAGCAGCCGTCGCGATTTGAGTCGCCATATCGCTGATCAAAGCAACTGCAGTATTGATCTCTTCAAGCGCATGCGAAGCTCGATCGGCATCTTCTACTGAATGTATTGCCAACTTAGAACTGCTCTCCATCAGCTCAACCGCCTGAGCTGTCGTGCGTTGCAGGATATCAATCGTTGATTTGATCTCTTCTGTTGAAGAGTGAGTGCGCTGCGAAAGCACACGTACTTCATCAGCAACCACAGCAAAGCCACGACCTTGTTCACCAGCACGAGCCGCTTCAATCGCAGCATTCAAAGCAAGTAAGTTGGTTTGCTCAGCAACACCTTGAATCGTTGCGAGTACGGTCGAGATCTCTTGAGCATGCTTGTTTAGCTCGCTGATCACATTACCTGCTTCGTTCACTTCATTGGCTAGGTTATTGATAGAACCTTTAGTGTCGACGACCAGAGCGTGACCACTGTTAGTGCTTGTCGCTGAATCTTGCGCCGCTTTTGCTGTTTGCTCGGCATGCGATGCTATCTCTTGCGTGGCGCTCGCCATTTCAGTTACGGCCGTCGCGACCATTGTGATTTCTTGTTGTTGATGGTTAAGCTCATCCACAGAACGGTTCGCACGTTGAGTACTTTGCTCTGACTGGCTATTTAGCTGTTCTGACTGCCCACGGATATGGCCAATCAACTGCTGTAAGCTTCCAACAAAGGTATTGAAGTTATGAGCCAACTCGCCCACTTCATCTTGGTTTTCTACATGAATGCGTTGAGTCAAATCACCGCTACCATTCGCGATTTGCGCCAATGCTTGAGATACGTGGTTCAACGGACGGAATAGAATCGTACACAACAGGTTAAACAGTATGGTACATACAATGACGACCAGCAGTGTCACTAAAACTTGACCAATCACTGCATCAAATAACGGTGCAACCAGAGAGTCATGATTAACAACACTCACTGTAATCAGGCTCGTTCCGTCAATAGCACGTGCGTACAGAACATAGTCGCTGCCATTCAGCTCGATAGAAGTGTCTTTACCGCTAGTCAGAGCCTTTTGTACATCGGAGAAATTTAACCCAAGTGAACTGATATTCTTGTTCAGTAACTTAGTGTCAGGGTGCGTATAAACCGTGCCTTTGTTGGTCGCGATGAACATGTAACCTTCACCAGGAAGAATCACCTGCTCTAGACTGTTTAAGATGTCTGTAATTTCTACATCAGCACCCAACACAACCTGTTGCCCATGCAGTTGCATTGCTGTTCCTAATGAAACAACGTTCGCCCCAGTTGCTGCAGCAACCGTTGGGTTATCCATGAACACCTTGCTTGGGTTCGCAACCGCATTGGTGTACCACCCCCATAAACGGGGATCATCATTGCCCGGCGGCAGTACTACTCCGTTCGCGTTCTTTTGCGAACCATCAGGAAATGCCAAGAAGACATTATCAAAAGAAGCTGAGTCACGAACCTGTTTTAGATGAGTCACCAAACTTTCTTGTTTGGACTCTTTCGAAAGAGAAGTAAGCGCACGCTCTTTGGATAAGATCCAATCCGATACATATTGATTGTACGAAGCCGATGCGCCCTCTAAGCGCTGTTCAACTTCAATATCCAACCTTTGCAGTGAAGCACGAAAAGACAATGCCTCGACCAAAATCCCCCCCAGGATAATGGCCATACTGGCTGAAATCGCCAGCTTATTTTTAAGCGAGAGTTTCTTGAACATAGGAAACCTATAATTTGGAAGTAATAAACCGTGGCGAACAAATTGATTGCCAAAGCGGTTTGCAAGCGGGATATATTTTACGCTTTAAAATAAATTAAGAAACCGATGAGGAACTGAAATATTGATATATGTGAGTAAGTGCACGCATCGTAACCCATTGATTTAGAGAATGGTAAACTCTAAATTTTGAATTAATGTGCTAAACATGGTCAGCTGATGAGTGTCTCTGTTTGAGAATAATAACAGCACAGATCGCGCTATACCGTTAGATCATTAGGAAGGTATTTAAATGAGTTGAACGTCTGAATAGAAACAGGTTGCGGACAAAGTAGTCAAAAGTTGATCAACCAAAGTCCAACGTTAACAGCAATCGTGTTTCGTCAGATGAAGTGACTGGTGAACGGTGAACAAGGCCTCTATTCTCATTGCCACTCCAACGCTCCCCTTTTAATAACGCAACATCACCACTGGCCATTTTCTGGATGTCAGATTCGTCGTTGTACAGGCCTGAAACAGAATCAGGCTTTCCGTTAGCCCCTAGCCCTAGCTTAGAACGGTCGACTAAGTCGTTTGGCAACCATTGAGTCGCAACACCATGATAAGTTGTCACCAAGCGGCAAGGCACTTGATCAAAATGGAAACGTGGGCACATCGCTTTATTCAGAACGGCTAAACGCAATCCGACTTCTTCAAGCTCAAACAAACAACAGAACATATCCACCAGCTCTGCCATGTTTTCTAATAGCGCTTTAGAGGCGGTGCCATCGGTAGCAAATTCCAACTTATCGAAAGCATTATCAGGTGACACGCTAACAGACTTACTAAAGTTTGGATTCAAGGCGATAAATTCACTAATTGCCGTCGTTAAGCCTTCATCAAACTGTCGCTGCCATACCGCTATATTAATATCACTTTGGTAGATTTCCGCTAATACCGTTGGCTGCTCAGAAGCACTCAAGCTTGGCTTGTGATTTGCCTTATCCTGAATACTCACAGCTGAACTAATGTTGAGTGGCTGGCTGCTATTGGTAGCCAAAGGCTTGGTTAACACGGCATTCATTACGTCGTCTCCTTGATACATGCTCATCGCTTCCCTTTTACCAACAGAATAATTATTCTTGGCAAGAGTGATTTTAGTTATGTTATAACATAACTAAAAATAAACAAGTCACTTCGTCGATCATGATTCCAGTAATACAGCGACGCTCTTCTTTTCCTGCGGTAATTTTTCGAATGCTGAACTAAGCTTCTCTCAATCACTCTTTCCAAAAAGTCATTTTAAAAACGTACGACTCAAGAACGTAAACCTGTGAATTCATCAATCTGGTGACAACTTATGAAAAAACTAATCTCTACATTCGGCCTCCTATGCACCGTTATCTCCGCTCAATCTTTCGCGGAGTCGGGCTACACATTAGATCCGAAGTTATCGAACATCACATTCGCGACCATTAAAAAGAAGTTTGTTGTCGAGCCCGCATCCATCAAACCTATGTCTGGAGGACTTACCGAAGAGGGCCAGTTTTCAATAGTATTGGACTTGAAAAGCGTGAGCACCGGAGTCGCTATTCGTGACCAGAGACTGAATGAACTCTACTTTGAATCGATGACTTTTCCTGAAGTGAAGATCTCTGGGAAGGTTGAACCGTCGATGCTATCTGGTGATCCAAAAATAACAACAGTAGCAGCGGAAGTTACTTTACACGGCGTAACCAAAACGATCGATTTCCCAGTTGTGGTGGTTCCATCCTCAGGGTTTGTCATGGTTAGCTCAGCTTCGACAATCATCGTCAACGGCGCTGATTTTGGGATATCTACTGAGAATCTAAACAAACTTTCAGCGACCGTGGGTGGATTAGCGATTTCCGACCAAATCCCTTTGAGCTTTAACCTACTTTTCGACGAATAATGGGCTTATAACTCTTCCTTTCTGTTCTGCCTCATTTCACATTCATCAATCGTTTAAGAGCGGTGAATGTGAGTGAGAGTACGCGACAACGCAATAAACTGAATTAGGTTTGAATAAACTAAACCAAAATTTCCACTCGATTTCCCCAAGTCGGCCAGATAAACATCCCTCACAAAGTATTAAATTGAGCGTTATATAGGCTCAGAGATGTCGTTGATGTCACATGTCGTTACACAGCATGACGCCTTAAGGCTTTACATCTTGGGCGAGGTAAACAACAATCCCTGAGAATAAATCCATAACATAATGTATTTAGAAATTATGAGTAACACAGAAAACAAAAAATCGAGTCCTCTTTTCGAAGTCGTGTTTAACGTCTTTCTTCCTTCATTCATTTTAATGAAGTTCAGTGGAGATGAGCATCTCGGAACAGGCTTAGCTTTGCTTGTTGCCCTTGCCTTCCCTATTGCTTATGGTGGCATGGAGTTGATCCGCAACAAGAAGTTCAACTTCATCGCGGCGCTTGGCTTCGTCAGCGTGCTATTAACGGGCGGTATTGGTTTCTTTGAGCTAGACACTCGTTGGTTAGCACTAAAAGAAGCATTAATCCCTGGTCTAATTGGTTTGGCGGTTCTTGGCTCTACCTTCACCCGCTACCCGTTTATCCAGAAAGTTATCTTCACACCGGCCCTGTTAAATATCTCTCTTATTGAAGAGCGCCTAAAGCAGTTCGGTAACCAAGCAAAGTTTGATCGTTGTCTAATGACATCCAACTACCTATTCGCGAGTACTTTCGCATTTTCTTCAGCTATGAACTACTTCCTAGCGACTTGGATTGTGACTAGCCCTGCTGGCACCGCTGCCTTTAATGAAGAACTTGGCAAGCTGACACTTTACAGCTACCCAGCAATCGCCATCCCAAGCATGCTGATGATGTTAGGTATTTTCTACTACATTTGGCGTCAAGTTCGCACGATGACATCACTAGAAACAGAACAAATTTTTATTACTAAATAGTTCTGAATTAACAAATCGCTCTGACAGCACAACATGAAGCCCAGCAATTAAGCTGGGCTTCTTTGTTTTTACTCTTTCGTTATCAACGTGATAGATGACAGCTTCGATTTGGATTATGAATCGAACGGGCAACCCTAATGCTCTTTTCTCAAGTAAATTTGGGCAACATGTCTATAAACCAATAATAATCAATGAATTGCATTGATTGAACCGACAGATGCTTTTATAGTCAATTCTGTTGGTTACTTTACAAAGCTCTACCCGCTCACTGACATTATTTCAATTGCTGTTGATAAGATCGCATAAGCTAGGTGCTAAAGGTAGACGCCAGCCGTACTCAATAAGGAATATAGATTATGAACAAATCTCAATTAGTTGAACACATCGCGACTTCTGCAGACATCTCAAAAGACCAAGCAGGCACAGCACTAAATGCGCTAGTTGAAGGTATCTCTACTTCGCTTGCGAACGGTGATGACGTATCGATCCTTGGATTTGGTAGCTTTAAAGTTAACTCTCGAGCTGCTCGCACTGGTCGTAACCCGCGAACCGGAGAAGAGATTCAGATTGCCGCATCAAAGACGCCAGCATTTAAAGCGGGCAAGGCACTAAAAGAAACGTGCAACCTGTAACACAAAAAACACAAGGAAGATTACGATGACGACTAAGGAAAAAGCGAAAACGAGCCGAAGCAAAAAAGCAGGCAAGTCGACTAAAGCGCAAGCCGAAACGCCTAAGACTCGTCAACGCATTGAGGAGCTTCTCGAAGAGCGTGAACTGGCTAAACTGTTAGAACTTTAGTTTATATAAGAACTAAAGTTTAGGTTTAAGCAAGGTGATAGTTTGTTATCGTTCTAATGCCACTGCAGATTTGTAGTGGCATTTTTGGTTATAGGCTTGTCTTAGTGATCTATGACGTCAGCAACTACAATGAGTTTGTTCGTTATGGTTACGTATCGCTAACTCTTAACACCCACCCAAGTAGATGATCAAAACTGGTTTTATCACAATGACTTAGTTACGTTGTCGATAATGATTTCACTGGGGCTTCTCTTGAGAACTTTACTCGGGCGACGATATTCAGAATAGTTTTCAATGAAACTATCAATCACGTTATAGTCAAAATATGAAAGAACTGCATTATCACCAAGTCCATCTTTTCTCTCTGTTTCATTTCTAATAACTAAACATGGAATTCCGAGAAATGCGCATTCTTCCTGATTACTACCGCCATCAGTAACCATAAACTCAGATTTCGATATGAGTTTATTAAAGTTCAAAAATGTCATACGAGGAATTAAGTCTAGATTGATGTTGTTTTCCAAAGTTCTATAAAGCCCATTCTTCTTAAGTGCTTCTCTTGTTGGAGGGTGTAATATAAACTTAACTTGAATAACATTAGTGAGTTTTTCTATTAGTTCCACTATTTTCTTCAAACCACTTATATTTGATATCGTTTCGAATCTATGGAGTGAGACAGTAGCGTAGCGTTCTTGTTTATCAGAGATAGAATTGGTCGATAATTTATTTATAGAGCTAGCAAGTTGTATAGTATCAACAATAGTATTCCCATTAGTGTTGACAACTTGTTTATTATATTTACTTACGTTCTCTGCAGAGAGTTGATCCTGACAATAAAAAACATCAATTAATCCCAATTTAGCTGTAACAACACGAGTTATTTCCTCAGGAAAAGGCTTGAGTAAATTAAAAGAACGTAAGCCAGCTTCGACCGAGGCGACCCTTAATTTCTGGCTTTTAGCCAAAATAGCACCTAATAACAATGGGGGGGCATCACCATGAATCATTACGATCCCGTCCTTATCTCCTCTGAATAACTCCCGTTTATTATAAATACCGACAAGTAAAACCTTAATAGACCATGCAACCATCTGTATACTGCTAACGATATCTCTATTATCGTCACATAAAACATAATCTGGCTCTTTGATTCCAAATTCAAATAATATTTCTAATATAGTTTCTCTATGCTGTGCCATAAATATAAAATTGTATTCAACATTTCTATCTTGAAGATTTTTCATAATGGGAATCATTTTTATGAGCTGAGCGCGAGTACCAATCAAAATATGTATCATCAATAGTTCCATAAAACAGCTTATTTCATACTTTTATCTTAGCCCAACAGACGACAAACCGTTAGCTAATCGTCTAAGTAATCAAGTTCTAACTCACTAAAAACAAGAAAATCCAAAGGTACTATAGTTAGAAAAAGCAACTGAGCTTTTAGATGAAATAACAAAGTCTTTGGAAGTTTAGGGTAGAAGGAAAATGTTTGAAAAAACAAATAGTAAGCCTAATATATTAAATAGAGATATCAAGGTAAGCAGAAGTTCCATTATGCTTACCTTGATATTTCTAGCTATAGTTCTTCGAGTATACACCGCGTTCAATTATGAGGTTAATTGGGATGAATTCTACTATCTGTCTTTTGTTCATCAGTTTTTAGCTGGAGAATCGATAAGTAGCTTTCAAACATTCCATGTGCATGTTTTCACTTGGTTAAGCTGGGTATCCGATAATGAGGTTAACCAAATCATTGTTGCTCGTAATGTTATGCTGTGTCTTCAAATTGCTACAGGATTTTTTATATTTAGAATTTGTCGTAGACACCTTGGTAGATCCGCTTCTCTATTTGCGGTTTTAGCTTACTTTTCATTTTCATTTGTAATTAGGATGGGAGCTAGTTTTCGGACAGACCCTATTGCAACTTTTTGCTTAATGGCTAGTTTAGATTATCTGCTAAAACTAGAGTATTCTTTCAAACGAACATTGATTACTGCATTGCTTACTGCCATAGCATTCCTTATAACACTAAAGTCTGTATTTTATCTTCCTACTATTATCCTAATTTCACTTTTATCCATTGTACAATCTTCCCAAAAACGTAGAACTAGCATTATCCTTTCGCGATATTTTATTTTAGTCACGTTACTGTTTTTATCTCTATACTTTTGGCACTCACAAAGCATTACATCAACAACCGAGAACGATGCTATATCAATGCTAAGTGGGGCAAACAAAACACTAAACCATAATTTATTTTTCCCTCGAGCTAATTACTTTATATATACATTAGGAACAGACTTAGGCTTTTGGTTTACTTTAGTTTGTGGCGTTTACTTCTGCCTATCTTCAACAATTAAAAATAATAATATTGAAATAAAATTAGATTACTTAAAGCTCATGACTTTGATACTTCCTTTATTATCTATTCTTATTTATCGTAACGCATTCCCCTACTTTTATTCATTTATATTAGCTCCTTCAGCAATTTATTTCGGCCTAGCTTGGGAGGTATGGAATCAAAGAAAAACTCGTAAGCGATACATGAGAATAAGCCGTGGGGTTGTTTTTTTGTTTGTTTTTAACCTAATATTTCAAAGTATTTATTTGAAATATTCCCGGAACTTAGATTATCAGTATCATTTTATTAATGTTGTTCAGAAGATATTTCCTGAACCTGTCGCCTACATAGATAGGTGCTCTATGATCTCATCATACCCTCAGAAAGGCTTTTTCATGAGCTCTTGGGGGATGGATAACTACTTAATAGCAGGACAGCCTATACTTAAGCTTGCTATTGAAGATCACGAACCTAAATTTTTGATCGTGAATTCAGAATACCTTGAGTTCATTCACAGCGAGAGCAGTGTCGGATCAATCTATTTGGCTCTTTTAGAAGAAGATAGGAAAGCTATTAAAAACAATTATATAAGTCACTGGAATGAACTCTATGTTGCAGGTAAAGAGTTGCTGTTAACTCAAGAGGATAACGCCGTGACGTTTACCTTAAATATCTCTGGTAATTACACTTTGGAATCAGATTCAAAAGTAATCATAAATAACAAAGTTATCCACCCACAAGAAATCGTCGCTTTATCAAAAGGAAAAAATACTATTAAAATTTTCGAAGATACAGGTACATATACACTTCGTTGGGGGGAGAATTTATATAGGCCTAAAGAGAGCAATCGAGAATCTCGTATGTTTAGCGGATTTTAAACAAACCAGAATAAATAGAGGTGGCAAAATTGAAACTAATTGTTCAAATCCCTTGCTATAACGAAGGAAGTAACCTCAAATCAGTAATCCGAGGTATACCGGAAGAGATCAAAGGTATAGATAAAATCGAGATACTTGTTATAGACGATGGTTCTACAGATGATACGGTTGCTATAGCGCAACAGTTAGGCGTGGATTACATAGTAGAGAGCACGAGAAATAAGGGTTTAGCCCACGCGTTTCACCTAGGGTTAGAAACCTGCATAGATAAGAAAGCTGATATCATTGTTAATACTGATGGTGACAACCAATACAATGGCTCTGAAATCTCTAAGTTAGTCGAACCCATACTGAATAAGAGAGCTGATATTGTCGTCGGAAACCGAGGTGGTTATAACAATAAACATTTCTCATTTTTCAAGCGAACCCTTCAAGTGTTAGGTAGTTATATCGTGTCCAAAGCGACCGGCTTAGACATAAAAGACTCAGTCAGTGGTTTCAGAGCAATATCAAGATCAGCAGCACAACAAATAAATATAGTATCAGAGTTCAGTTACACGATTGAGATGCTTATTCAAGCTAGTGCGAAAAAGCTCGGTGTAATCTCCGTTCCAATCCACACTAACGAGAAGACTAGAGAGTCTAGGCTATTTTCAAGTATTCCTCACTTTTTAAGGATGTCTATTTCCACATTAATTCGTATCTACACAATGTACAAACCCTTGCGTGTGTTCTTTATTTTAGGTGCCATAATGGTTGCCGTTGGTGTATTACCCATCATTCGTTTCCTATACTTTTTCATGGATGGGGGTGGCGATGGCCATATTCAGTCCTTATTACTCGGCAGCACATTATTAATACTTGGGTTTCTCACTATGATTGTAGGATTTGTCGCAGACCTAGTAAGCTTCAATCGCAAGTTAATGGAAAAACTGCTGTACCGAATCGAGAAACTAGAGGATAGGTTAGCGAATGAAAAATCAAAAATATCAAAGTAACCGTCTAAGGGTTTCGCTTGGTGTCTAATATACGAATACAGGTAGAGAAACTAGGTTGGCTTATATCTATATCGCTAATTATATGGTTTTGTTATCAGTCATCAATTCAATTATCAATTTGGTACACGATTAATTGGAGCTACGATCTAATATTAGTCCTAGTCGGAAGTATTGCTCTTTATAGCTGGACGTTAATAAACGGTGGTTTAGTTAGCTACTACCTACTGAAATCCGTAGGAGAAAGTAGAGGTAACATAACTCAGGTCGTTTCAATAAACCTTGTAGCTCAATTGGCAAAGTACTTACCCGGAAACATAGCACACCATATAGGGCGCGTTGTGTTATCTGAAAAGTTAAGAATGAAGCGAAGTAAAATTCTCTTGAGTATGCTTATCGAAACCATTTGGGTAGTTGGAGTTGTGGTTATCTTGACCCTATATCATGGGATCCATCAAGGGAATGACTTCATTCACGAATCATCCATACAAACACACGTACTTATACTTAGTTTGACTATTACCACTATTGTCTTTGGACCGAAGATCTTTCGGCATTCGTTTGTTCGCCTGTATGCTTGGTTTCTATCAAAACAAGACGTGGCACAAATAGACGAACTTAAACTCCCTACGTTACCAATTGTGATGGTGAGTTTAGTAACATATTTATTTAACTATTTACTATTGGGCGCGGTAATATCTTTAGTTGGAGGAGCACTGTTTGACCTTTGGGAACTCGATATATTGACACTAGGGAGCATTTTCGCGGTCGCCTGGATTGTTGGATTCTTCACCCCCGGGTCCCCTGCTGGGATCGGAGTTAGAGAACTTGTTCTGGTTAGCCTACTTAACCCAATTTACGGTTCAGAGGTTTCTTTAGCGATAACCATGATATTGCGTCTAACCACTATAAGCGGAGATGTTACAGCCTGGGTTATCGGTGCTTTTATGTGGTCAAAGTCTTATACAGAACCCTAAAACCGAAGCTAACCTCCACCAGATTCGATAGACCAAATACTTTTCGGCTTGCAACTCTAAAAGCACGTAACCCGTAAAAGGTGCAACATTGTTCCTATAAACGACTCTTTTATAGTCATCAATCCAGTTCCCTTCCACATAACAAGGCATAATCGAACAAGAACCACTCACTAAGTAACTGATTAGGTTACATAGCTATACATATCCATACTTACCCAAATCACCTTTTTCACTATCATCATTTTCTTGTTATTGGTGAGATTATTGGAAGGGTTCATGACACGACTATGTTCGAGCAATCCTTCTTCTTTGAGGTGATTATGAATGTCGTTCGCATGGGGATTGAAGCAAATACCCATAAAAATAAGGGTAAGTACAAAGCGATAGTTAAGTTTACTATTCGAGCCCTGTTTTATTATTCAGCTACTCGAAAAATGAGTAATAATTTCAACTCTGAAGAGAGAAAGTTATTATTTATCAAGCAACCCAACTTCCTTTCTAAATTTGTGACTCCCTACTTATGTACTGGCTTTAGCAATAAAGAAAAGACCGATATCTTATCCAAACACTACGACTGGTTTGAAAACACCTTCGCAACAGAAGCTAGACACCAAATCTATAACGAAAGGCTCAATCTTTTAAAACTTGAGATAGATGACAACGTTTATCTGGTTAATCTCAGCTTCGAAAGAAACGCGAGAAAAGAAGGTGAACTGACAATTTCATTGACCAACTCTCAACTCGAAAAAATGTATACCATTTCGTTTACTGTTTTCGACAACAACATCTACATCGGCGGTATACAGGGTGGTGCCAATGACAATGGATTTAGCCGCACATTCACCAAAGCTTTTTACGGTTTAAGACCTAAATCCTTCATGGTAGAAACACTACGACTGCTCGCTATTAACTTGGGTATCGACAATATCTATGCGGTAAAAGAGTCTGGTCATGTCTCGAACTCATTACGCTACGGTAAGAAAAACAAAGACATCAGCCTTAAATACGACAGTCTGTGGGAAGAGCACGATGGACAGGTGCATGATAACTATTTCTATCGTCTCCCGACAAACCCGAACAGGAAAGATCTTGAAGCTCTAAAACGTCAAAAGCGTAAGTTGTATCGCGAGCGTTATGCCTGGCTAGATCTGTATGAACAAGATCTGAAGAACGTAATCAGTCAGCACATCCGTGATCCTGTTCATTATGCTCATGACAGTTAATTTGGCTAACCTGTACTCGACTCGCTAACGCGTATTACCTTTACTAGCGTGCTTTAGTCTAATCACAGCCCTTGGACCAAACGCTCAATCCCGAGGTGATAGCTTCAAAATAAATATTAGACAATGCTAATTTACATCTTTATAGTATCTAGGTATTTCGAAAACTACTCAATCGCCGGCGACCAGCCAGTACTGATCATTAAGAAGATACAAGCTCTATGCTCGGCAATTTGTATAGTTAAACTTAGAGACAGTAATAGGTAAACGTATGACTAAAATTGTAATCATCGGTGGCGTAGCTGGAGGTGCTTCAGCTGCTGCACGCGCTCGTCGTCTTAGTGAAGAAGCCGAAATAATAATGTTTGAACGAGGACCATTCGTCTCTTTAGAAAAGTAAATAATAAACCACTTTTTTACAGAGAGTGGTTTATTAAGTACTTTCGATTAAATTTGGAGTTAGGTAATGACAAAGATTCTTATTGTTGGTGGCGTTGCTGGTGGAGCATCAGCCGCAGCACGTGCTCGTCGCTTGAGTGAAGATGCAGAAATCATCATGTTCGAAAGAGGAAGTTTCGTCTCGTTCGCCAATTGCGGCTTGCCATACCACATAGGTGGCGACATTAAGGATAGAAGTAAGCTCCTCTTGCAAACTCCAGAAAGCTTCTTAGCTCGATTTAACGTTGATGTTCGTGTTATGAACGAAGTCATATCCATTGATCGACACAACAAGCAGGTTACTGTTAAGAACCTATTAGATAATAGCGAGTATACTGAAAGCTACGACTTCTTGCTCCTTAGCCCAGGCGCAGGCCCTATCGTACCGCCAATCCCTGGTATTGATAACCCACTAACCCATTCGCTGCGTAACATCCCAGACATGGATCGTATCATTCAAACGATCCAGATGAACAAGCCAGAGCACGCAACGGTTGTCGGTGGTGGATTCATCGGTCTAGAAATGATGGAAGCCTTCCACCAATTGGGAATTAAAACCACGCTAATTGAGATGGCGGATCAGGTGATGACACCTGTCGACCGTGAAATGGCCGGCTTTGCTCACGCTGAAATTCGTCAAAAAGGTATTGACCTTAAACTAGGCGTTGCTCTTCAAGCTATCGAGTACGTGCCGAACGAGCATATAGCCAGCATCGGCTCTGGTGAAGATACCGAACACCTGCATATTGAAGGTGAACTAAATCTTACTCTAAGCAATGGTGAGTCACTAACTACTGACATCTTAATCATGGCTATCGGTGTGCGCCCTGAGACTAAGTTGGCAAAAGAAGCAGGGCTTCAAATTGGTGAACTAGGTGGTATCTACACCAATGAAATGATGCAGACCAGCGATCCTAGCATTTACGCTGTGGGTGATGCGGTCGAAGAAAAAGACTTTGTCACAGGTGCACAAACTTTGGTGCCGCTTGCTGGCCCTGCTAACCGTCAAGGTCGCATGGCTGCCGACAACATGCTTGGACGCAGTGAAACCTATCAAGGTACACAAGGCACCGCTATCTGTAAGATATTTGACCTCGCGGTTGCTTCAACGGGCAAAAACGAGAAACAACTTAAACGTGATGGTGTTGAGTACGAAAAGGTCTACGTTCATACCGCTAGCCATGCTAGTTACTACCCTGGTGCCGAGATTGTATCATTCAAGATGTTGTTCGATCCTAAAACAGGCAAGATCTTTGGTGCGCAAGCAGTGGGCAAAGATGGTGTCGACAAACGAATTGATGTGATGGCGGTTGCACAGCGTGCAGGCATGACTGTCGAGCAGCTTCAACACTTGGAGCTCACTTACGCGCCGCCGTATGGCAGTGCCAAGGATGTAATCAACCAAGCGGCATTTGTAGCAAACAACATCATTAAGGGTGACGCCACTCCGATTCACTTCGATGAAATGGATTCACTGACAGACGAGCAAGTTCTTCTTGATGTACGTAATCCTGGCGAGCTTGAAAATGTTGGCTTTATCAAAGATGCGATCAACATTCCTGTAGACCAATTGCGTCACCGTATGGACGAGCTACCAAAAGACAAAGAGATCGTTATCTATTGTCAAGTTGGGTTACGCGGTAACGTGGCTTATCGCCAACTCGTCAACAACGGCTTTAAAGCACGCAACTTAATCGGTGGTTATAGAACACTCATGTATGCAAAAGCTTAAGGATTAATACTTAGTCGCCGGTAATGGTGCGCGGACACTTACGGGCTAGTTGCTGAGAGAAAGTCTCTCATAAATAGATGCGAGTAGTTAATAGTAAACATTGAAAAACCGAGCTTGGCATTTAAGTAAGTGCCAAGCTCTTTTATTATTCGTAGGAGTCAATAAAAGCTTGCAGTGCTCGCTGATCGACAATTTCTAACCCTTGCTCTCCTTTTCTGATGAAACCCTTTTCTAATAGGTCTTTAACCGCTCTTCGATACACTCTGCTCGATGTGCCAAAACGTTCCGCTTCTTGATTCACTTTATCGAAACCGCCTAACACAGTATTTGTCTGACTTTGAACCAATAAGTCGTAGGCAATGTTGTAGGTAATTGAGTGTAAAAGACGATTAGTGTAAATGCCCATAGAGTCTTGATAATCTTCCGCTAATGCAGAGGCGAAAAAGAACATCATCCCCGGATTTTCAAGTAGTGCTTCTGCTAATCTCTGAATGCAAATAACATCAACTTGCATGTGTTCATCAGCCACTACGTTCCACTGACAAGGGGTCTGCGTGAAAAACTCCATCTCACCGAAGATATGGTAATCACAATTCACTTCGCCCAATTGAAAGCGTCGCCCATTAGCCGCCGAAATACTCATAGAGACTCTTCCAGCGGGCACTACATAAAGATACTGAAGCTGCTCACCTTGACGTAGGATTTCATCATTTTGATTGAAGTAACGAGAGTTAACTTGGTGTTGGTAGATGAGATCTCTAAATTCAGAGCTTTTTTTTTCTAAGTAGTTTTTAAAGCGTCCGCTTGAGTATGGTGCAATCTTCATACTTACTCTCTCATTGCATTACTGCTGTTTATATTCAAACGATTGTAACCACTTAAACCACAGGAGAGAACCCAATAAAAAAGCGACGGTCTCCCGTCGCTTTTATTGTTGTTTTTCGCCAGAACCTTATTGTGCAATTAATGCTTCCAGTGCCGCTAAAGATGCTAGCCGCTCTCCTTGCATCATTGCCTCAGCCTCATCGACATATTGCCCAACGCCCTCTTTTACATCTTGTTCATACAAGACAACATTGTTCAAGATAGAAGCTACATTAAGCCCTCTCAAGCGTCCCACGGTAAACAACGCGGATGTTTCCATGTCTGCACCTAAAATGCTTTTGCCATTCCAGTACTGACAAAGCGCCTGTTCATCATCGGTATAAAAGCTATCGTGTGAGCGCACTGTTCCTAAATAGTAAGGTGTTGACTGCTGCTGCAAGAACCCATCTAGCTCTTTGAGCAGGGAGAAGCTTGCATAAGCGGGATACGACGGTTTAACGTAAGCCGCAGATCCCCCCTCATCACGAACCGCGCCCTCTGCAATAATTAGCTCACCAAGCCCGATATGTGACTGCATTGCGCCTGCAGACCCTACTCGGACAATATGAGTCACACCACAAAACTTAAGCTCTTCTACCGCAATGATCATTGAAGGTGCACCAATGCCCGTGCTGCAAACCGATATCGCTTTACCTTGATATTGACCAGTGAAGATTCGATATTCACGGTTTTCAGAGACCAGTTCAGCATGTTCAAGCAAGTTAGCGATTCGATTCGCTCTATCTGGCTCACCACAAACAATAACTAACGGAGCAATTTGCGTTTCATCAACGCAGATATGAGGTTGCTTTGCCATCTTCACTCCTAAGAAGCCGTTGCTTGAGTTAACGATTTATCACTGTTTCGTTTAGCTGTGCGTGCCCACTCACGAGTACCGTTTGCCGCAATAAACATTAAGATTGCGTATTGAACAGACATTGCGTACACACCCTGCGTCGCATAAATACCAACGCTGATAATGTTAATCACAATCCACAGTATCCAGTTTTCAACATACTTACGTGTCATAAGAACTTGAGCAACAATAGATAGAATGGTCATCGTGGCATCCCAGAATGGGAACGCATCCGGTTCAAGCACTGGCTCCGCTAAATCCGCACCAAATAGATTCAGGCTATCTACCGCGATGTTTGCTAGCGCAAAAAAGAATGGGTCGATGTACATAGTTAACAAAGCAATAGAAATCGCACACGCTACGGCCGTTGCTACTAGTTTATTTTGGCTCAACCAACGAACTTCTAGCGTTTCACCTTGCTCATTAGGACGTGTCCATGCGTACCAACCGTAAATGTTGGCGCAAAAGAAAAAGAGTTGTAGAAGTAACAGTCCGTATAACTGAATTTGGAAAAAGATAACCGCGAATAAGGTGACATTCAGCAATCCGAACAGGTAGTTAATGGTTTTTTCTTGGCTTGCAAACCAAATACACAACAAACCAAACACGGTGCCGAATGCTTCAATCCAGCTCATTGCGTAGCCATCCCCTATTGGGATATTGACTAAAGTATTGTTGATATCAAGTAGAGCGAATAGGTCCATAGATGTGTCCTTTATTATTTGTTTTAGTGGCACCTATTTTATTGCGCCTCTCCAAATAAAAAGGAGGACATTTGTCCCCCCAGGGCAAGATTACGAAGC